>NZ_SMKC01000126.1 GCF_004348315.1 Streptomyces sp. 8K308
GCGAACACGGCGGCGAGCGGCAGCGGCGAGACCTCGGGCCAGGCGAGCGGGCTGAGCGAGGGGTAGAGGTTGGCCGGGTCCACACGGGAGGACAGGAACATCAGCCCGGCGGTGGTCAACCCGGTGGCGACGGTGAGGAGTTCACCGGCGCGCCAGCGGTCGGGGCGGTAGTTGCTGCGCCGTACCCGGCGGCCGCCGAGCAGGAAGCCGAGCACCGCGACGCCGGCCCCGGCGAGCAGCAGGGGCACCCCCAGGTAGTGGGGGGACGCGCTGTCGAGCAGCCCGTAGAGGCCGGCGCTGATGCCGAGCAGCCCGGCGATGACGAGGGTGCCGACGACCAGCCTGACGCGCGGCGGCGTGTCGCCGGTGCGGCCGTAGCCGCGGGAGGCCATGGCGGCGGCGAGCGCGAGCGAGCGGCTGAGAGCGTCCTCGAGCACCGGGATGACGATGCCGCGCAGCGCCGCCGTGCCGCGCTCCCGCGCGCCGCGCAGCCGGCGGGCGCGGCGCACCCGCTGGACGCTCTCGACGAGTTGCGGGGCGACCGAGAGGGCGACCACCACGGAGGTGCCCACCTCGTGCAGGGCGCCGGGCAGCGCCTTGAGCAGGCGCTTGGGGTTGGCGAGGGCGTTGGCGGCCCCGACGCACACGATCATGGTGGCCAGTTGCAGCCCGTCGTAGGCGCCGCCGAGCACCTCCTCGGCGCTGACCGGGCCGAGCAGCCGGATGCCGGCGGCGGCCTCGGGCAGCGGGATCTCGGGCAGGGTGAAGAGCACCGTGCCGCCCTGGCCGCCGCCGAAGACGATGCGGAACAGCACCCGCAGCACGACGATGAAGGCGCCGAAGACGAGGTACATCCGGAAGGACAGCGCCCAGGGCGCGTCGCTGCGGCGCCGCACCACCACGTAGCCGGCGACGGCCAGCACGAGGGCGAGCAGCAGCGGGTTGGTGGTGCGGCTGGCGGCGATGGCGAGGCCGAGGGCCCACAGCCACCAGGCGCCGGGGTGCAGGGCGCGGGGCAGCGGGGTGACGACGCGGTCCAGGACCCCCGCGCTCACTTCTCGCCGGCCGTTCGGGCGGCGCGGCGTCTGCGCCAGGCGGCCAGGCCGCCGGCGGCCACGAGCGCGGCGAGCAGGCCGAGGGTGGCGACGGTCGAGGCGGACGGTCCTGAGGACTCAGAGGCGGCGCGCTCCTCCTCGAACTCCTCGTCCTGGCCGGACCAGTCGGCGGCCTCGGAGGGGGTGGGTCCCGGCGTGGTCTCGGCGGTCTCCTCGTCCTCGGCGGCCGGCCGCTCCGTGCTCTCCTCCTGGTCCGACCCCTGGTCGTCTCGGTCCTCAGAGGGCGGGGTGGCGTCGTCGCCCGGGTCGGCTCCGGCGCCCGCCGCGTCCGGCTCGGACTGGCCGCCGGAGGATGCGGATCCGCCGTCCTGACCGCCGGTGCCGCCGCTCGCCGAACCGCCGTCGGTGCCACCGGAGTCGCCGCCCGCCGCGGAGCCGCCACCGGCGCTCGACCCGCTGTCGCCGGACGAGCCGCCGCCGCTGGACGAACCGCCGCCGCCCTGCTCGTCGTCCTCGGCCGGCCGCACGGGGGCGACGCCGGGCGCCGGGGCGTCGCCGGTCTCCCGGTCGAGCGAGAAGGACCAGCCCTCGAAGCTGCCCTCCCGCGGGGTGCGGTAGGTGGCGCCGAGCTGGCTGTAGGTCCACTGACCGCCGTTGTCCGCGTGCCAGTAGGACCAGTAGGCGCTGGCCGGCGGGGTGTCCACGCAGGACTCGCGGTCCGCGCCGGGACGGTTGTTGATCCGGCAGACGAAGGCGTCGCCCCAGCGGCTGGTGCCGCTCACCTCGAACCCGGCGTTGCGCAGCGCCGCGAGGCCGTCGGACTGACCGCCGGGGGCGCAGCGCACCACCCGACCGCCGCCGAGCTCACGGAAGTCGACCACCACGGTCACGCCGCTGGAGTCGGGACAGAAGCCGGCGGTGCCGGCGAGTGCGGGCCCCGCGGCTCGGGCGCCGGCGGGCAGGAACGCCGTCAGCACGGCGAGCAGCGCCGCCAGGACGGCTGCGCGGACTCCGGCGCGGGGCATCGTGTCCCTTTCGATGAGAGACCGCCATGGTCTCCCTCACGGAACCGACGCGCGTTGACGAGAATCGGCTGGGACGGCGCATCAGGGCTCCACGCTGTAGACCGTGACAGTGAGAAGCTGTCCGCGGGCACGCCGAGCGATCCGACTCACGGCGCGGGGCGCCGTTCACGGTTGCAGGTCAGTGCCGGAATTCCACCGGCTTCCCTCGGTTGTGCCCGCATGGAGTTGTCCATCCGCCCTCGGGCGGAATCGCCCTTCAGGATAAGGCCAATTCGCACCCCTGACCAGCCGTCCGCAGGGTGGTGCACGCCTCATCCGACGGTCAGCGACCGAGGTCCTCCAGGACGACGGCGCCGGGGAGTTGGAGGAGCGCCTTGCCCGGCAGGATCAGCTTGCCGCGGCGGCGGCCGCTGCCGACGAGGACGTGCGGCAACGCGGTCACGGCCGCGTCGAGCAGCAGCGGCCAGTCGGCGGGCAGGCCAACCGGGGTGATGCCGCCGTACTCCATGCCCGTGGTGCCGACCGCGGTGTCGTGCGGCGCGAAGGACGCCTTGCGGGCCGCGAGTTGGCGGCGGACCACGCCGTTGACGTCGACCCGGGTGGTGGCGGGGACCAGGCAGGCGGCGAGGCTGGTCTCGCCGGCGCGCTTGCCGGCGACGACGACGCAGTTGGCCGAGGTGTCGAGCAGGTCCTGGCCGTAGGTCTCGACGAAGACGGCGGTGTCGGCCTTCTCCGGGTCGGTGTCCACGAAGAGCACCTCGTCGGCCGGCACCGGACCCCGCCACCCCCTGATGGCCGCGGCCACCGGCTCGGCGAGCAGGTCGAGGCAGTCGGGGGCGGGGCGGGCGTCGTCGAAGTCTCCGATGGGGGCGCGCATGTCCGCACGGTATCGCACGCGCCGCGCGGCTCAGTGGGTGTAGCCGGGCACGGAGACGGCCATGGTCATCTCGACGGGCTCGGTGCCGTCGTTGCGGTAGGCGTGCGGGACGTGGGACTCGAAGGAGGCCGAGGCGCCGGCCGGCACCTCGTGGTCGACGCCGTCCAGACCCAGGGTCAGCACCCCCGCGGTCACGTGGACCAGCTCCGAGGTGCCGACCGGATGGGGGTCGGAGGCGCTGCCCTCCCCCGGCATGAGCCGCCACTCCCAGAGCTCGAGCGGCCCAGGCGCCTCGGTCCCGGCGAGCAGGGTGCTGTGGCTGCCGGCCTCCGTGGACCAGAGGCGGACGGCCTGCTCGGCGGGGACGAGCCGGACCTTGGGGGCCTGGTCGAAGTCGAGCAGCGTGGTGATGCTGACGCCGAGCGCGTCGCCGACCTTCACGACGGTGCCCACGCTGGGATTGGTCCTGGCCTGTTCGATCTGGATGAGCATCCCCCGGCTGATGCCGGCGCGGGCGGCGAGGGCGTCCAGCGTGAGGCCGCGTTCGGTGCGCAGTCGCCTGAGGTTGCGGGCGAGCGACTGGGACAGCTGGTCGAGGTTGGTCACGAGCGGGCCCTCTCGATCAATATCATGAATGGCGAAGTGCAATATTTTGAGCTACGGTGCCTCGGACTCCACGTCCAACACACTGCACTGCGAGGTATTCGATGGTAGCCCTGGCCCTCGCCACCAGCCTGCTCTGGGGCCTGGCCGACTTCGGCGGCGGGCTGCTGGCGCGACGCGTCCCCGCGCTCACGGTCACGGTGGTCTCGCAGACGCTCGCCGTGCTGGTGCTCGGCGTGATCGTGGTCGCTACCTCGGCGTGGACGGAGTTCGGCTGGCGGTTGTGGTTCGCGGTCGCGGCCGGGCTGATCGGCCCCCTGATGATGCTGTGCTTCTACCGGGCGTTGGCACGCGGGCCGATGGGCGTGGTGTCGCCGCTGGTCTCCACGGCGGTGGTGGTCCCGTTCGCGGTGGCGATGCTCCAGGGCGAGCGGCCGGGCGGCGCGCAGTACACCGGGCTGCTCGTCGCCTTCGTCGGCGTGGTGCTGGCCGGCGGGCCGCAGCTGCGCGGCGCGACGGTGCAGCGCGAGACGCTGGGTCTGACGCTGGTGTCGGCGCTCGGCTTCGGCGCGGTGCTCGCACTGATCGCCGCCGCGTCCACCACGGTGACCGGCCTGTTCCTCGCCCTGTTCACGCAGCGACTGTGCAACGTGCTGGCCGGCGGGGTCGCGCTGTGGGTCGCCGCGCGGCGCGGCTCGCCGCCGCTGCCGGAGGAGGGGGTCGGCGCGGTGACGGCGGCCCTGCCCTCGTTGCTCTTCGTGGGGCTCGCCGACGTGGCGGCCAACGCCACCTACGCACTGGCCACCCGGATCGGCCCGGTGACCGTGGCCGCGATGCTGGCCTCGCTCTACCCGGTGGTGACGGCGCTCGCCGCCTGCGGGATGCTGCGCGAGCGGCTGCGCGCCGTCCAGGCGACGGGCGCCTGTCTGGCGATGACGGGCACCCTGCTGCTGGCGGCCGGCTAGCTAGGGCCGCCGCGGTCACGGCGGGGGCTCGGTGTCGTGCGACCGTCAGCAGCAGGAGCTCTCGTCATGCGAGCTGGAAGCCGCCTGTGCGGGCGCGACGGCGAGACCGGTGGCGAGCGCGGCGATGACCGCGGCCCCGGCGAGGACGCGTCGGATACGCATGGGTTCCCCTCCCCCGTGAGCACCCCGAAGGCGGGGCACGGCGCCCCGAGCCTGGCCGTCCCGGGCGCCGAGCGGTAGCGCCGCGCGCCGTCCCGGACCGTCCCGGACGGAGGAGCGCGCCCGAGACCCGCGCCCTAAGCGTGCGGGTCGTTCGGGCGGAGGGTCCACACGACGGTCATCTCGCCGGTGACCGCGCCGTCCTCGCGGCTGATCTCGATGGTGATGGGGAACTCGGGCCGCCGTCCGGCGTCGAGTTCGGCGATGACGTCGGCGGCCGGGCGGCCGAGGGTGGCGACGGCGGTCACCGGCCCCCTGGCGACCTTCTTGAACGCGATGTCGGCCCTGACGGGCAGCGGCACGGCGCGGGACAACTGGTCGCCGAACGCGGCCAGCACGATGGCGCCGCTCGCGGACTCGGCCAGGGTGAACATGGCGCCGGCATGCGGGCCGCCGAGGTGGTTGGCGAACTCCGGCTGGTCCGGCAGGCGCAGCACGGCGCGCTCCGGTGTGACCTCGTCGTACCGCAGGTTGAGCGTCCGGACCATGGGCACCGTGGCCGCGAGCAGTTCGCCGACGGACGGCTCGGCGGCGGGCGTGGCGTCAGTCATACCATGAGGTTACCAGCGAGTAATGAAGGCGGGAACGGGTCGCCCTGACGTTCCGGCGGGGCCGCTCAGGCCAGGTCGAAGGCGCCGACCGGCGGGCGGGGCGAGGGCAGGCCGGCCGCCGCCCGCACCGGGGCCGCGTCGCCGATCAGCCGGGTCAGGTCCGCGCCGTGCACCACCCGCGCGGGGAACGGGTCGGCGGCGGCCCCGCGGGCCAGCTCGGCCACCGGGAGCGGGCGGTCGGACGCGACGAGCACCACGTTGCCGAAGCGCCGGCCACGCAGCACCGCGGGCTCGGCGATCAGGCACAGCTCGGCGAAGTGGACGCGGAGCGTGGCCAGTTGGGCGCGAGTGAAGTCGAGCGGAGCGGAGTCGGCGAGATTGACGGCGTAGCTGCCGCCCGGCCGCAACACCCGGGCCGCCTCCGCCACGTGCCCGACGCCGGTGAGATGGGCGGGGATCCGGGAGCCCCGGAAGACGTCGGCCAGCACGACGTCCGCCGAGTCGGTCGGCGCCCCGGCCAGCAGCGCGCCCGCGTCGACGACCGCCACCTCGATCCCGGAACCCGCCGGCAGCGGCAGCCGCTCGGCGACCAGTTCGACGAGCCCCCGGTCCACCTCGGCCACCAGCTGCCGCGAACCGGGCCGGCGCCAGGCCGCGTAGCGCGGCAGAGTGAGCGCGCCGCCGCCCAGGTGCAGCAGGTCGAGCGGGGCGCCGGGCGGCGCCGCCGTGTCCAGCACGTGCGCGAGCCGCCTGGCGTACTCGAACTCCAGGTGGCCCGGGTCGTCCAGGTCCAGGTGGGACTGGGGCGCGCCGTCCACGGTGAGCAGCCAGGCGCGCGGCCGGTCGAGGTCGGGAAGAAGTCGGGCGGTGCCCAGGGCGACGGCCCTGACCACGGGCGTCGACTCGTCCTGCGCGTCCGGGATGGGCTCGTGCACGGTCCCATTGTGGCCCGCCGGCCCGGGAGGCGTGCTCCCGGGCCGGCGGGCCGGCGGCGGTCAGTCGCCGGTGACCGCCGTGACGGTGCCGGCGCCGACGGTGCGGCCGCCCTCACGGATGGCGAAACCCAGGCCGGTTTCGAGCGGCACCGGGTGGCCGAGCTCGACCGTCATGGTGACGGTCTCGCCCGGCAGCGCCACCCCGCCGCCGGCCAGCGTGATGTCGCCGACCACGTCCGCGGTCCTGATGTAGAACTGCGGCCGGTAGCCGGTGGCGACGGCCGTGCGCCGGCCGCCCTCGGCGGCCGACAGCAGGTACACCTCGGCCGTGAAGCCGGAGCGCGGCACGACGCTGCCCGGCCAGGCCACCACGTGGCCCCGGCGCACCGCGTCCCGCGCCACCCCGCGCAGCAGCAGCGCCACGTTGTCCCCGGCCTGGGCCTCGGTCATCGGCTTGCCGAAGGTCTCGAGCCCGGTGACCACGGTCTCGAGGTCCGCGCCGAGCACCGCCACCCGGTCGCCGACCCGCACCGTGCCGCGCTCGACGGCACCGGTGACGACCGTGCCGCGCCCGGTGATGGTGAGCACGTTCTCCACCGGCAGCAGGAACGGCGCGTCGAGGTAGCGCTCCGGCACCGGGACATAGGTGTCCACGGCGTCGAGCAGCGCCTCGATCGCGGCGGTCCAGCGCGGCTCGCCGTTGAGCGCGCCCAGGCCGGAGACCCGAACCACGGGGAGCAGTTCGCCGGGGTAGCCCTGGGCGGTCAGCAGCTCGCGGACCTCGAGCTCGACCAGGTCGGTCAGCTCGTCGTCCCCCGCGTCGGCCTTGTTGAGGGCCACCACGATGTGTTCGACGCCGACCTGACGGGCCAGCAGCACGTGCTCCGCGGTCTGCGGCATCACCCCGTCGAGCGCCGAGACGACCAGGATCGCGCCGTCCAACTGGGCCGCGCCGGTGATCATGTTCTTCACGTAGTCGGCGTGGCCCGGCATGTCCACGTGCGCGTAGTGCCTGGTCTCCGTCTCGTACTCGACGTGCGCGATGGTGATGGTGATGCCGCGCGCCGCTTCCTCGGGGGCCTTGTCGATCCGGTCGAACGGGACGAAGGAGCCGGTGCCGCGGTCGCTGAGCACCTTGGTGATGGCGGCGGTCAGCGTGGTCTTGCCGTGGTCGACGTGGCCCATGGTGCCGATGTTCAGGTGCGGTTTGGTGCGCGTGTACGCCTGCTTGGGCATGGCGGGATGCTTCCTCGCTAGCTGGATGGCGGCCCGGCGCGGGCGAACTGGCCCGGGGCCGGGCACGGACCCCGTCACTGACCGGCCGACCCTCCCCCTGCGGGGTCCGCGGTGTGTCCGGGAAGGGTCAGCTTCGGGCGCCGTCGAGGTCGGCGGCCGGGGTGAGCGGCGCGAGGATGGCGGCAGCCTTCGGCGCGTCCGCCAGGGCGGACGGCGCGGGAGCGAAGGCGTACCGGGACATGTCCCCATGATCGCCCGGCCGGGGGTCGCCCGTCGATCGGTTTTCGCGGGCCCGCGTTACGGCTCGTGCCGCGCTCTGGCTTAGAGTGCCGGGGGAACGAGGCGTGGGGCCGTTCGACGCCCACGCCTGTCCATGACGTCGCCCGCTCTTTCACACGCCCGGGATACCGCAGAGTCCATGTCTTGGTTCGAATCGATCATTCTCGGGCTTGTCCAGGGGTTGACGGAGTTCCTGCCGATCTCCTCGAGCGCCCATCTGAGGCTGACCGCCGTCGCCTTCGACTGGGAGGACCCGGGCGCCGCGTTCACCGCCGTGACACAGATCGGCACCGAGCTCGCGGTGCTCATCTACTTCCGCAAGGACATCGCGCGGATCGTGTCCGCCTGGGCCAGGTCGCTGACGAACAAGGCGGCGCGCTCGAACCCGGACGCGCGGATGGGCTGGCTCGTCATCATCGGCACCATCCCGATCGGCGTGCTCGGCCTCACTCTCCAGGACGCCATCGACGGCCCGTTCCGCGACCTCCGGCTCATCGCCATGAACCTGATCGTGCTGGGGGTGATCCTGGGCATCGCCGACCGGATGGCCGCCCGCGACGCGTCCGGTGGCCGGCACCGGGCGGTCCGCGAGCGCAAGTCGCTCGACCAGCTGAGCGTCAGGGACGGCCTGCTGTTCGGGCTCTGCCAGGCGATGGCGCTGGTCCCCGGCGTCTCCAGGTCGGGCGCGACGATCACCGGGGGTCTCTTCCTCGGCTACAAGCGGGAGGCGGCCGCCCGGTACGCCTTCCTGCTGGCGATCCCCGCCGTGCTCGCCTCCGGGGGCTACGAGCTCACCTCGATCGGCGAGGAGGGCTCCCACGTCTCCTGGGGTCCGACGATCCTCGCCACGGTGGTGGCGTTCCTCGTCGGCTACGCCATCATCGCCTGGTTCATGAAGTGGGTCAGCACCCGCAGCTACATGCCGTTCGTCTGGTACCGGCTCGTTATCGGCGTCGTGCTGCTCGCGCTGATCTTCTTCGGGGTCGTGGAGCCGCACGCCGGCGAGGACATCGGGACCAGCGACGAGGTCACCACCTCCGAGGAGGGCTGACCGAGACCCCGGTCCTGCTCAGGATCCGGTGCTCCGTCGTCATGCCTCCGGAATCTCCCGACCGTAGTTGTCGAGGGTGATGGACGCCGGGTCCGGACCGCGCCGCACGCCCCGGTCGAGGTCGTCGACCGCGCTCAGTTCGGCGTCGGTGAGCTCGAGGTCGAAGACGTCGAAGTTCTCGGCGATGCGCTCGGGCCTGGTGGACTTGAGGATCGCGGAGCGGCCCTGCTGCAGGTGCCAGCGCAGCATGACCTGCGCCGGCGTCCTGCCGTGAGCGCGGGCGATGCCGCCGATGACCGGGTCGTCCAGGATGCTGGTGCCGTCGCCGCCGAAGTAGAACGTGATGCCGCCGATCGGGGACCACGCCTGGGACAGGATGCCGTGCCGGGCGTTGAGGTCGAGCAGCTCGGACTGGCGGAAGTACGGGTGCACCTCGATCTGGTTCACCGTCGGCACCACCCAGACGGAGGCCAGCAGCCGCTCCAGGTGCTCGGGCATGAAGTTGCTGACGCCGATGGCGCGCACCCGCTCGCCGGCCAGCAGCCGTTCCAGGGCACGGTAGGCGGCGATGGTACGCTCGAAGGCGCTGGGCAGCGGCTGGTGCAGGATCAGCAGGTCGAGGTGGTCGACGCCGAGCTTGCCGGTGGCCTTCTCGAAGGCGTGCAGGGTCTCGTCGTAGCCGTAGTCGTTGATCCACTTGGTCTCGATGAACAGCTCGTTGCGCTGGAGTCCTGAGCGACGGATGCCCTCGCCCACCTCCCGCTCGTTGAAGTACGCCGCGGCCGTGTCGATATGCCGATATCCGGTCCGCAGCGCGGTCTCGACCGCGGCGACGGTCTCCTCGGGAGGGATCTGGAAGACACCGAAACCAAGAGCGGGGATGTCGACGCCGTTGTTCAACGTCAGGCTCGTCGTCATGCCCGCAGGCTAAGCAGACGACCGCGCCGCGAGTCAGGCCGTGCCACGGCCCGGAGCATCATTCACCCCCAGGGACGCTCTCCCGCTCCCCGGCGACTGGCCGCCGCTGGTGGACACTGGCGGACGCTCGGTTCCGGCGAGGAGGTGAGCGATTAGGATGCCGTGATCGCCGGCCGCGGGGCCGGCCAGGAGCGGAGCGGTGTGACCGAGCGGCGTTCGGCGCGTCCCCCGAGCATGGTGGACGTCGCCAGGGAAGCGGGCGTGGCGCACGTCACCGTCAGTCGTGTGCTCAACAACCATCCGTCGGTGCGTCCGCAGACCCGGGAGCGGGTGGTCGCGGCCATAGAGCGCCTCGGGTACCGCAGGAACGACGTGGCGCGCTCGTTGAAGAGCGGGCGGTCGATGACCGTTGGCGTGGTCATCGCGGGGTCGGGGCTGTTCGAGCTGCCCCGCATCCTGCTCGGCGTCGAGGAGGCGGCGCAGCGGGCCGGCTACTGGGTGAACATGAGCAGCTGGCAGGGGGGCGACGCCGACCGGCTCGCCGCGACGGTGGACCGGCTGGCGAGCCAGGCGGCGGAGGGCGTCGCGGTCATCGCCGACCGCCTCGTGTGCGTGGAGGCCCTGGAGCGTCTCGTCACCCGCGTGCCCATGACGGTGGTGATGTCCGGCGACCTGGCGAACCCGGGCATCGGTTCCGTCGAGCTCGACCAGGAGCTCGGCGCCCGGCTGGCCACCCGCCATCTGCTGGAGCTCGGCCATCGCGACATCACGCACCTGACCGGCCGGCTCACCACCTTCGACGCCCGCGCGCGGGTGGACGGCTGGCGCGCGGAGATGCGCGAGGCCGGGGTGGCGACGCCGGAGATGCTGGAGGGCGACTTCTCGGCCGAGAGCGGCTACCGGCTGGGGCTCGAGGTGGCGCGCCGTGAGCGGCGGCCGACGGCCGTGTTCGCCGGGAACGACCAGATGGCGATAGGCGTGCTCGCGGCGTTCGCGGAGGAGGGCGTCACGGTTCCGGGCGACGTCTCGCTCGTCGGCTTCGACGACATCAAGGGGGCGGAGTACCTGGTGCCGTCGCTGACGACGGTGCGGCAGGACTTCGTGACGCTCGGCCGCACCTGCATCGAGGTGCTGCTCGGCATGATGGGCGGGGAGCGCCCGCGGCACCACCTGATCGCCCCGTCCCTCGTCGCCCGGCGCAGTTCGGCGGCGCCGGTCCGCTGACGGGCTCACGCGCGGGGGCTGCCGGTCACAGCTCGGCCAGCATGGTGTTCACCATGTTCATCAAAGCCGTGCGTTCGGGCCGCGGGCGGGAGAGCACGCGCAGGCGTAGTAGCTGCTCAGCACGTGATGGGTGAGGGCCGTGGTGTCCTGCTCACGGGCGCTCTCCCCGCTGCGCTGCCCCTCGGCGGGGGCGGCGTGGACGGCCCGCTCCACGGTGGTGAAGTGGCGCCGCACTTCCTGTGCCACCTCGGGGTCGGTGTTGGCCATCTCATCGAGGCGTTGATGGTGAGGCAGCCCGAGGAGGGCCGGTGCGCGAGGTCGATGTCGATCGCCTGGACCATCAGGTTCCGCAACCGGTCCTTGACCGGACCCGGATGCTCCAACAGCTCGGTCTGCACGACGGTGGGAGCCAGGGAACCCGGCGGCCCCCGACGTTCCAGCCGTCGCCTGTCACGGCGCGGCGCCCGACAGGCCGCGCCGCGGCGTGGGGCGGCGCAGAGAGGTGCCGTGGCAACGGCGCACCTCCCCGCCTCCCCCGGACTCCGCCCGGGGCCACCCCGCGGCGGGAGGCGTCAGGTTCCAAGAAGACGCCCGGCCAAGGCTAGTCGGCGCCCGGGTAGCTCACGGCCTCGACGGTCGCCCACGGCGTGCCGATCGGCCCGTGGTGGGCCACGCCGAGGAGCACGCCGACGAAGCCGCCGGCGTCCTCGGTGCTGAGCAGCCGGGCCTCGACGGTGGCGTGGGCGTCGAAGACGCCGTCGGCCACGGCGCCGAAGGAGTAGCGGCGCCCGTCGGAGCGTATGCCAAGACGCTGCCGCTCGGCGCCCGCGCGGTGGGCGAGGACGGTGTCGGTCCCGTGGGAGCGCAGCACCGTCTCAATGGCGACGGCGCCGTCGGGGGCGCGCCTGACCACCTGGGCGATGAAGCGGTCCTGGTTCTGGAAGGCGACGAGCGCGGTGTGCTGGTCCACCGACGCCGGGGCGGGCACCGTCGCGGCGAACGCGAAGTGGTGCCGGTCCTGGCGGCGGCCGAGGAACGCGGGGCGGCCCAGGGACGCGAGGTCGTCGGGTGCGGGGGCGAGCTCCAGGTCGGCGCCGTGCCACCGGTGTTCGACGGGTCCCCGCAGGCCGACCCAGTCGGCGGGGGCGTCGCCCTCGGGGTCCTCCTCGGCGCCCGGGCCGGTGAGCGCGCCGATCCCGGGCGCGAACACCGGCCCCTCCGGCTCCCAGGAGACCGGCACGAGGAACACCTCGCGGCCTAGGGTGTGCGCGCCGTCCACGGGTCGGACGCCCAGCACCACGGCCCAGGTGTCCCCCGCCGGGGTGTCGACCAGGTCGGCGTGGCCCACGTTGTGCACCGACGCCCCCGCCCCCATGTGACGGTGGGTCAGCAACGGGCTGCGCGGGTCGGTGGCGTAGGGGCCGGTGGGCGAACTCGCCGTGGCCGCGGTCACGGCGTGGTTGCGCTCGGTCCCGCCCTCGGCGGCCAGCAGGTGGTAGACCTCGCCCCGCCGGTACAGGTGGGGGGCCTCGACCCAGGCGCCGGTGAGCGCCCCGTGCCAGATGACCCGCTCCTGGCCCACCAGCCGGAGCGCGCGGTGGTCGAACTCGCGCAGGTAGATCTCGGCCGGTCCCGGGGCGTCGGCCGAGAGCGCGTCGCGGGTGGCGGTGAACCAGGCGCGGCCGTCGACGTCGAAGAACAGCGAGGGGTCGATGCCCTCGGCGCCCAGGTCGACCGGCGTCGACCAGGGACCGGCCGGGTCCGAGGCGGTCGTGACGAAGGTGGCGCGGCCCCGGCGGTGCTCGGCGACCGTGTAGACCACGTAGAAGAGCCCGTCGTGGTACCGGATGGTCGGCGCCCACACCCCGTCGGAGACGTCGAGCCCCGCGAGGTCGACGTGGGCCGGGTCGGCGAGCACGTGCCCCACGCGCTCCCACCGCACGAGATCCCTGCTGCGGTGCACGGGGAGCCCGGGAAAGTACGCGAACGACGAGGTCACGAGGTAGTGGTCCTCGCCGACCCGGCAGATCGACGGGTCCGGGTGGCAGCCCGCGATGACGGGACGTATCTCGGCGACGGGCACTTCGGCTCCTTGGTGATGGGGGCACGCCACTTGACGAATGACAACGTTGCCATAAGCATAGGGCAACCTCAGGCAGCGCGGCGAGGAACGCCTCGAGGACCTCGGTGGCCGTCGCGGGACCGATCAGCCACGCCCCGATGGCGATGGCGTTGGCGTCGTCGTGTTCCACGGCCTGGTGGGCGGAGTACACGTCGTGGCCAAGGCCGCAGCGGATGCCGGCGATCTTGTTGGCGGCCATCAGGGCGCCGGCGCCCGTGCCGCACACGAGGACCGCCCGGTCGGCCGCTCCCTTGCGGACCTCGTCGCAGGTGGCGAAGGTGATGTCGGGGAAGTCCACGGGCTCGTCGCCCTCCACGCCCCGGTCGAGCACCTCGTGCCCGAGGTGCTCGAGTACCTCCCGCACGTGCTCCTTGAGCCGCATGCCGGCGTGGTCGTTGCCCAGTGCGATGCGCAGGGTCACTCCCTGCTGGTGAGAGGGGAGGTGAAGCGAGTCCTGAGGACCTCGTCCAGGTCGGGGATCGACTCGGCGGCGCCGTGCCGGGTGACGGCGAGCGCCGCGGCGGCCGCGGCCCGGTGCAGCGCGGCGGGCAGGTCCGAGGCGTTCGCCCCTTCGGCGAGCGCCGCCGCCAGGTAGCCGGTGAAGGTGTCGCCCGCGGCGGTGGTGTCGACGGCCGGCACGGGGACGGCGGGGACGTGCAGCACGGGCTCCCGTCCACCGGCCGGCACCGCGTACGCGCCCCGGTCGCCCGCTGTGCACACCACCAGCGCGTCCAACGCCCGGGCGAGGGACGGCGCCTGGTCCTCGGGAGCGCCCTCGGTGACGCCGAAGAGGCGGGCCACGGCCCGCGCCTCGTGGGCGTTGACCACCAGGACGTCGAGATACGCCGGGTCGAGGTGGCGCGCGTCGGTGGGCGCCGGCGCGGCGTTGAGCATCACGGTGGCGCCCCTGGCCCGGGCGCGGCGGGCGGCGTGGGCGACCGTGGCCGGCGGGATCTCCAGCTGGAGCAGCACGACGTCGCCGGGTTCGACGGCGGCCAGGCCCGCCTCGACGTCGCGCTCGCCGACGCGGTTGTTGGCGCCGGACGCCACGATGATGCGGTTGCCGCCCCCGGGTTCGAGCAGCACCACGGCGAGCCCGGTGGGTGCCTCGGGATCCGCGCGCACCGCCGCGGTGCCCACGCCCGCCTCGGCCAGCGCCGCGCGCACCAGACGTCCGTGCGCGTCGTCGCCGGTCACGCCGACCATCGCGGTGCGGGCCCCGGCGCGGGCGGCCGCGACCGCCTGGTTGCCGCCCTTGCCGCCGGCGGTGACGCGCGTCCCCGAGCTGAGCACGGTCTCGCCGCGCTCGGGGAACACGGACAGCTCGAGCAGCTGGTCGGCGTTGAGACTTCCTACGACGTGCACGGAGGGCATGGCAGAGCTTTCGGTATGGCGGGAGAAGGATCGCGGACCCGGTGGGACCCGCGCCGACCGCGTCGGTCAGCGACCGGACCGGCCGGTGGAGGACTCGCGGACGACGAGCCGCATCGGCAGCACCTCGGAGGCGACCTGACGGCCGTCCATGACGTCGAACAGCAGCCGCGTCGCCCGCTCGCCGAGCGCGCGCGCGTCCTGCGCCACCACGGTGAGCGGGGGGTCGAGCTCGCGGAACCACTCGATGTCGTCGAAGGCGACCAGCGCGACGTCGGACCCGATGCGGCGCCCCTGCCTGCGCACCTCGCCGAGCGCGCCGACGGCCATCAGGCTGTCCGCGGCCAGCAGCGCGGTGGGCGGGCGGGCGGTGGCCAGTAACTTCTCCGTCGCCGCCGCGCCACTGGCGCTGCGGAAGTCGCCGACCGTGATGAGCTCGGGATCGTCGTCGAGGCCGTACCGCGCCACGGCGGCGAGGAAGGCGTCGTGCCGGGCACGCCCGGTCGAGACGGTGGGCGGTCCGCCGATGTACCCGACGCGCCGGTGCCCCTGGGACACGAGATGGGCCACGGCCAGGTCGATCCCCTGGGCGTTGTCGGAGGTGACGCTCGGCACGTCGAAGCCGTCGACGGTGCGGTCCACGAACACCAGGGGCGTGCGGGCCCGTTCGACCGCGCGCAGGTTGCCGCCGCCCTCCCCCTGCGGCGCGACGATGATGCCGTCGACCCGCTGGGTGAGGAACGCCTCCAGATAGGTGTCCTGTTGCCGGGTGTCCTCGTTCGCGTTGGCCAGCAGGGTCACGTACGAGGAGGCCAGCGCCGCCTGTTCCGCGCCGTGCGCGATGTCGGCGAAGAACGGGTTGCGCACGTCCGAGACCAGCAGCCCCACCGCGTGACTGCGCGTCGAGCGCAGCGCACGGGCCCGCGCGTCCGGCCGGTACCCCAACTGCTTGGCCGCCGCCCGCACCCGCTCGCGCGCGGCCGGCGACGTGGCGGAGTTGCCGGAGAGCACACGTGACGCGGTGCCCACGGACACGCCGGCGAGCGCCGCCACGTCCTTGATCGTCACCGTGCCGTCCACGAGAGGCCCTTCGACGCGAGATGCCCTGGATATGGAAACGATTCCATGGAATCGTTTCCAGGCAGCATGACGCACCGTCGGGCGTTCGTCAAGGGGCGTGACCGCGTGGGAGTCACGTCCCGCCCGCGGCGTCCCCGGGCCGCGACGGGTCGGACGGGGCGGTGAGCAGGGTGAGATGGGCGAGGTCCCCGGGCGGCGGGGTCGTCACCGACCAGAGCGGGGCCGGCGTGCCGTCGGCGACCGCGGCCGGCGCGTCGGTGAGGTTCATCCGCGCGCGCAGCCGCCCGTAGAAGTCCATCGGCTTCAGGCGGACAGCGCGGAGTCGGCGGGGGGCCGCGTAGACGCCGATCCAGTCGCCCGGGTCGAGCACGCCGCGCAGTTGGCCGTCGACGCTGACGGCCGCCTGGCCTGAGCGTTCGAGCACCCGGAGCCCGACGGGCTCGTCGGGGGCCGTGACGACCGAGCGGTCGAAGGCCATGTGGGGCGCGATCGGCGTGAAGACGAGGGCCTCGGCGCGCGGCGAGACCACGGGTCCGCCGGCGGCGAAGCTGTAGGCGGTCGAGCCGGTCGGCGTGGCCACGAGCAGCGCGTCGGCGGAGTAGGACGCCAGGAGCCGCCCGGCCACGTAGACGCCGACCGACACCTGTCGGTCCCGCGACAGCTTCTCCAGGACGACGTCGTTCAACGCGAAGACGTTCAGGGCGATGCCCCACTCGTCGTCGGTCTCGCAGTCCGCCCGCACCCGGGGCGGCGGCAGCAGGGGACCTCGCCCGTACCGCATCAACGCCTCGATGTCCGGGGGCACCTCGAGCCGGCGCGAGGCGCGCAGCGTGAGCAGCAGGCGGCGGTCGACGGCGAGCCGGCCGGCCAGGACCGCGTCGAGCGCCGAGAGCACCTCGCCGGCGGAGACCTCCGTCAGGAATCCGAGCCGGCCCAGGTCGACGCCGAGGAGCAGCGCGTCGCGCTCGGCTGCCAGCCGGGCGCCGCGGAGGAAGGTGCCGTCGCCTCCCAGGGTGACGATGAGGTCGGGATCGCCGGCGGACGTGACCTCATCGCGGGCGCTGCGGCGCCCGCCGTCCTCCCACACGTCGATGTCCGCGCAGGGCAGGGCGTGCTCGGCACACCAGGCACGCACGGCCCGCGCCGCGTCCACCGCCGCCGATCGCCCGCCGTGCACGACCAGCCCGACCCGGCTCACCGTCACGTCCGCCTCCCTACCGGTCCGCGGGCCGCTCGCCCGCCGGTCCGCCATTCTCGCGGAAATCACCCGGAACGACCGGAAACGCCGATATTCGCGCCTTTCGCGTTTTCGGCGACGCCGGCCGTGGGCGGGCGGGGGCGACGGCCGCGCCGGGGTCACGCGTCGAGGTCGCCGGCGCGTCGTGCGTGCGGGAGCCAGTCGAGGCTGGTCCGAAGCGGCGTGATCGCGTACGTGCTGGCGTCGCGTGAGAAGAGGTGGCGGGTGTAGTCGTCGAAGGCGACCTCGCCGTCGAACGAGGTGCGGAGCGCGCTCTCCAGGCGCGCGCCGACGGTGGGGGGCGTGGTGGAA
>NZ_SMKC01000127.1 GCF_004348315.1 Streptomyces sp. 8K308
ACTCGTAATGCGTAGGTCGAGGGTTCGATTCCCTCAGGCGGCTCACCCGAGAACCCCAGGTCAGACTGTTCTGACCTGGGGTTCTCTGTGTCAGCGGATACGGCGGCGGCGCCGTGCCCGCTCAGCGCGGGTCTGCGTGGTCTCAGTTCTGGTCTCAGACGTGGCCCGGGGCGGCGGTAGGAACGCGTCGCCCATGCGTCGCATAGCCTCCTTCGAGAGCTCCGAGCGGCCCTTCACGTACCGCCGGGTCTGGCTGATCTGGGTGTGCCGAAGGATCTCCATGATCGTGGGCATGTCGACGCCCAGCTCGTTCAGGATCGTGCCGGCGGTGTGCCGGCTCCCGTCGTACAGGCGACGGTCGCTGATGCCCGCCTCGGCCAACAGCTCCTTGAACTCCTCCCAGTCCGCCCGCGGATCGAGGGGACGCCCGTCAGGGCGGGTGAACACCGCGTCGTGCTCCTGCCACAGCTCCTCGGCCGCCTCGCGCGCCTCCTGCTGGGCTTCCCGCTGAGCGACCAGGTGGGGGATGAACGGTGGCGGGATCGGCACCGGCTCCCGGCTCTTCTTCGTCTTGGGGCGCGTGAAGACAAGTCCGCCGCCCTTGCGTTCCGGGCAGGCACTCGCGTGGCGCGTGCAGCCCTTCGGGCACGGCGCCGGACAGCCGCGTGTGTAGTGCCGGTGCGTTGCGCACGGCTCGGGGCACGGGGTGAAGCGGTGCAGGCGAGCTCCGCAGGCGTGCGGGGCGTCACAGCCGTGCCGCCACTTGAGCCGTTGAAGCTGCCAGCGTGGGTGGAACAGCTCCGCTTCGAGGTCCACGTACGTCCAGCGCAGGCCGAGGACTTCGCCTTGCCGGAAGCCCATGCCCACCCCGACGACCCAGCGTAGGAAGGTCGGGCGCTTCGCGGCGGCCAGCAGGAACGCTTTCGCCTCGGCGATCGTGAAGGGATTCGCCTCGGTCTCGTCAACGGACGGTGGATCCACCAGCGTCGCCACGTTCTCCGAGATGATCCGGCGACGGTGGGCGATCTTCAGGGCCCGCGACAGAATGCGGTGGACCTTCAACACGTGGGAGGGCGCGTGCCCCTCCTCCAACATGTCGGCGTACAGCCGCTCCAAGTGCTCCGGCGACAGCTTGTCCAACCGGTGCTGGCCTACTCCCGGGATGATGTCGTTGCGCGTCTTCGACCAGTAGTCGTCCAGCGACCGCGGCTTGAGCTTCAGGCTCGCGATCGTGGTCAGGT
This sequence comes from Streptomyces sp. 8K308, assembly GCF_004348315.1. GTDB lineage: Bacteria > Actinomycetota > Actinomycetes > Streptomycetales > Streptomycetaceae > Streptomyces. The sequence continues at coordinate 1,242 of NZ_SMKC01000127.1, forward strand.
AGGTGTCCATCCACTCAGCCACGGTCGGTTTCCGCCCGGCCTTGGGAGCGCGGCCCTCATCCCTCAGCCGCTCCAGTTCCTTGACCTTGCGCTTGATCTCAGGCTCGGTCTTCGCCGAGCGGTGGCGGCGGTCCGGGCTCCCGTCGTTCTTCACGCCCATCGTGACGCGACCGTGCCACCGCCCGTCACTACCGAGGTAGATGGACGATTCCATGTTCGGCTTTCGACTCACGTGCTTCTCCATGCAGGAGGCGCCCCCGGTGAATCCGGGGGCGCCTCGGTGTGCTCAGCTCAGTGGGTGTGCGGGGTCAGGTTCGCGACGTACTTCTCCAGCGCGCTGCGTCGGATACGGCGACAGCGGGTGCTCAACTCGACGTACTCCAGCTCTCCGGCCGCCATGAGCTCGTAGACCATCGATCGGCCGATGGCGAGCACTTTCGCGGCTTCCTCCGGTCGGTAGAGAAGTCGGTCGGTAGGCGCAGCGATGACTGCGGACATCCGAGTTGTCTCCTCGATAGCTCCCGGGGGCGAGGCCCCCTCCCTCTGGGAACCGCTACCTCCGCTACCTCCGCTACCGCGCAGGTCACGGGCCTGTTGGCGGTAGCGGATTTGGCGGAGGTAGCGGATTCGTCTGCTACCTGGCGGCGGTGGCCGGGGTAGCGGATGTGCTCGGGGTAGCGGACGGGTAGCGGCTGGAGACGGACGTGTCCGCTACCGCGTTCTCGCTGGTCACGCCCGGAATCGCGGCCTCGGTAGCGGAGGTAGCGGATTTTCCGGGGGGTGGGGGGCAGTAGCGGGTCCACGCGTCGTTGAGGTCGCTGGCGTAGTAGCCCTTGAGCACGCTGCCGCCGCTCTTGATGTTGCGGGCGGCGATCGGCTTGTTGTCGGCGGTGACGTACTCGCGCAGCATCCTCGACAGCATGCGGGAGGTCATCGGCTTGCCCTCGATGTCGTCCCAGGGGGCGTCGTCCAGGGCCAGGAGGCGGTCGAGGATGACGACGGTGGGCAGGCGGTCCGCGCCCTGGAACACGTGGTCGCGCAGGTCGGTGAGGAGCCGGATACCGATGGACGCGGTGTCGTCCTGCTTGGCGGCCAGGATCAGCTCCACGCACGCGGCTCGGGCCCGCTCGGGCCAGTCGCCGCCGGCCGCGTCGGCGACCGCGAGCAGCGGCTCCCACACGTCCGCCGGGCGGTCCGTGACGCCTTCGGGCATCTCGGGCCAGGCGCCCTCGACGCGCTCCCGCACCTGCTCTGCCCAGGCGGCGAGGCGGTCCCGGAGGGCGTTGCCCTGTTTCTGGTGGGTGCGCTGCCGGTAGGACTCGACGGTCTCGTTGGGGGCCCGGCGGCGCATGCGGATGATGACGGAGCGGGTCAGGATCGTGTCGGGCAGGGAGCCGAGCCCGGCCATGGCGACGGCGCAGAACGAGGGGAACTCCTGCACGGTCTGGTTGGCTCCGTCGCCGACGCACCGCCACATCCCAACGCCCCGGCGGTGTCCGGCGTTGAGGAAGCCGCGGAGCTGTTCGTTCTCCCCCGCCTTGGGGCCGAACACCGTGTCCACCTCGTCAAAGAGGATGGTCGGGCGGGTGTCGCTGGCGCCGACCGCGCGGAACATCGCGGACGCGGACGCCTGCGCGGCGACCATGCGGTTGGGGACCAGCGTCTCCACGATCTCCAGAGCGCGAGACTTCCCCGAGCCCGGCTCCGGGGAGAGGAAGGCGATGCGCGGGGTGGAGTCGAAGCAGTCCAACAGGTGCGCGTGCGCGTCCCACAGGGTCACCGCGACGTACGCGGCTTCCAGCGGGAAGACGTTGAACCGACGGTGGAAGGCTTCCACCTCGTTCAGCAGCGCGGCACCGTCCTCAGGGGCCCCGGCTCCGGCGCGTTGGGGCTTCTTGGGCGTAGTCATGCGGCGTTCCCCCGGCGGTGGGTGGCGGACTGGTTCAGGGCGGTGTCGAGGCCGTTGGTCACGGCGCGGGTGGCGTAGGGCTCGGGGACGCCCACGGAGACGGCGGCGGCGATCAGGTCGGACGCGATGGCGTCGAGTCCGCAGGGGCCGGGGCAGGCGGTGTGCAGGGCGGCGAGGAAGCGCGCGACGCCGAATGCCTGGGAGCCGGCGCCCTGCTCGGTGCGGGCCCGGATCATGGCCAGGCCCTTGTTCAAGCCGGTGTGGACGTAGCGTTCGGTGTGGCGGCATCCGGTGGCCGCGGAGTGGTCCCAGGCGGCGCGCTGCGGGGTGGAAGAGGCCACCCCGGCGCGGCGGGTGGCCTCTTCTCGAACGAGCAGCGCCCGGACGGCGTCGGGCAGGGGCGTCATGGTGCCGATGCCGGGTCCGAGCCAGCGGGCGTAGGCCATTGCGGACTTGATGTCGACGCCGGGCCGTACCGAGTTGGCCGAGGTGGTGGTGCCGCGGTAGATCCAGTGCTCGCCGCGCGAGGTGGCCACGGTGCGGGTGGGCGGCAGGGTGGCGCGGGCCCATTCGACAGCGGCGGGGTTGTCGAGGTCGACGACGGTGACGTCGGCTCCGGCGGGGTGGTAGGCGACGGCCGCTGCCTGCCGCCAGGCCGCCGACCACTGCGGGGACGTGAGAGCGGCCGGGTTGGTGGTGGCGGCGGCCCAGCCGTGGCACGGCCGGGGGCAGTGGCAGGGTCCCGGGTTCTTCATGTTCGGCCGTCCGCCGCACCGGTTCTTGGCGCAGGCCAGGCAGTTTCCGACCGGCGCCTTGCCACCCCGCAGGGGCAGCAGGGGAAGCACCGGGACACCGGCGGTGGCCAGGGCCAGGGCGGTGTCGAGGTGGCTGTCACCGGTTAGTGGGAAGGGCGGCGCCGGTTGGCGCGCATGGGTCATGATGGTGGGTGTCCTGTTCTCTCGATGGGAACGGGTAGGGCCCGGGGCGGTGGAGTGTCCATGGCGTGGAGCCGCCGCCCCGGGGCGTGATCAGAACGGGGGCCGGTCGTCGTTGGCGGGCGCGCCGCTCCCTGCCGGGGCGGCGGTGGACCAGGGGTCGTTTGACGCGGCGGCGGGCCGCTGGGTGTTCTTGGTGCGCTGGATGCTGGCGGTGGCGAACCGCAGCGACGGCCCGATGTCGTCCACCTCCAAGCCGAGCATGGAGCGGTTCTCGCCCTGGTCGTTCTGCCAGTTGTGCTGGCGCAGGCGGCCGGTCACGACGACGCGGGTTCCCTTGGCGAGGGAGCCGGCGGCGTTCTCGGCCAGGTCACGCCAGGCCGTGCAGCGCATGAACATCGCGGTCCCGTCCTTCCACTGCCCGGACGCCTTGTCGTAGGCGCGCGGGGTGGAGGCGACGGTGAAGCGCAGCAGCGCCGCGCCGGACGGGGTGTAGCGGAGCTCGGGGTCGTCGGTCAGGTTGCCGACGATGGTGATCGGGGTCTCTCCCGCAGACATGAGTGTCTCCCTGGTAGGTGCGCGGTTGGGGTTGGCTACTGGGGGTTGGTGATGCCCCGGTCGGCGCAGTACACGCACTGGCCACAGCCGCCGCAGACCATCTGGTTCGGGTCGTTGCACGGGCCGCAGGTGTCGCCCTGGCAGTTGTTGCAGTCGAGGGGCATGGAGCTCTCCTTGCGATCAGCGATGGTGGACGGTGCCGTTGGCCTTGCCGAACAGCCCCGTGGCGGTGATGTTCTGGGTGATGTGGGTGGTCGGTTGCTGCTGCTCGGCACCGGCGGTCGGTGTGTCGGTGCGGCTGAACGCGGCCCGCAGCAGCCAGGCGCCGATGCCGATGGAGCCAGAGGCGATCGCCAGGGCGACGGCGGCGGTCATGAGTCCTCCCGAGGCGGACGCGATCAGGCCAGAGCCGTAGCCGATGCCGGCGGTCGCCGCCCCCAGGCCACCGCCGCCGGCCGCCATCACGAGCGCGGTGTCCTTCGCGCGGCCCGACGCGCGGGTCTCAACCGGTGCGACCGGGGCCGGGGCGGGGGTGTGCTGTTGGGCGAGCGCGAGCAGGAGCGCGGCCTGCTGCGGAGTGAGCGCCTGCCCGGTGGCGGGGTGGATGAGGGCCGCGTCGTGGGGCCCGGCGGGCGGCGTGTGATCGCGGTAGAGGGTGATGTCGGGTGGGTCTGTCGCGCGGTTCATGGAGGTCTCCAGCCTGTTGTGTGGCCTGTAGCGCGACCTGTCTGTCGCCTGTCGTCTGTTGCCTGTCTGTAGCCTGTTGTGTCGCAGGTCAGCGGGGGGTTTTCGGCGTTCGGCGACAGGCGGGCCCCGCCTGCGCCGGAGGGCTACAGGCGGGGCTTCAGGCCGCTGTCGGTCACCCCTGGGCGGGGTTGTCGGGAGCGTGCTGGCGGTGGACGTAGCGGGTCTTACTGCCGCTACCAACGCGCACGATCTCCCCGGTCTCGACCCACGCCTTGAGCCAGCCGTGGATGGTCGGCCGGGTGGTGCCGAACTCGGGCTTCAGCTCGCGCTCCAGCGCGGACGCGCCGGTTCCCTGGGGCCCGGCGGCGAACAGCAGCGCCATCGCGGCCTGGCGGGCGTCGGTCTGCTCGGGCTGGACGCTGTTGCGGTCGTGGTCGCTGACCCAGGCGCTCGGGTCGGACCAGTCCGTGTCGTCGTCCCGCCCGTCGTCGCTGTCCCCGTGCCGGGGGTCGGCGGCGGGGGCGTTGAACATGGCCTCCAGCTCACGGACGCTCGGCACGTCCGGGCGGCGCGGCTGGTCCCATGAGGCGGTGGCCTTCCACTCCCGCACCGGCCGCGTCCCCTCACCACCGCCGGCCGTGGTGGTGGCCTCGACGTGTTGGCCCCAGAGGTGGCCGCAGCGTTCCAGCGTCCACCGCTGCGCGTAGTCCTCGCCCGCGGCGTTGAGCGACGGAGCGTCGAGGCTGGGCCGACGTGCGGCGGTGGCCGCGCACACCGCCTCGATGCCGCTGGGGGTGATGCGTTCCTGGCGGCCCTTCTCGGGCCCCTTGCCGTCCGTGCCGACCAGCAGGGAGCCGGGCCCGTCGAAGCTCTCCTCGACACTGAGCGCGCGCCAGCCGAAGAAGTGCCCGAGCTCGCTGTCCTCGGTGGCGCCGGTGCACACGCGGTTGGAGGCCATCTTGCGGACCATCGGGTCCGGCAACACGTCCTGGGTGACGCGCAGCGCGGACATCACTGCGCGAATCGCCATGGCACGGGCGATCCGGATGACCTCGGAAACCCCGGCCACGACCTGGCGTGCCTCGCGGGTGGCGGAGACTTCCGCGCCCTCGTCCACCAGGATCACGATCTCCGGCAGCGTCGGACCGACCGGGAGCTTGTCGTCGTCCTCGGCCCTCATGTGTGCCTGGTAGGCGACCTTGCGAGCCTTGGCGATGCGCACCGCCGCTCCCAGCATCGTGGCGGCTTCCTTCGGTGTGGAGGCCACCCAGTCGACCCCCGGGGCGGGGATGTCGGCGCCCGACCACCGCGAACCCTCAGCGCCGCTCTGTGCCTCGCGCCAGGCGTGCAGCCACGGGAGAGCCAGGCTGCCGCCGTTGAGGTCGATCACCCACACCAGCACGTCGTTGCACTGGTTCAGGCGGGCGATGAGGGTGTGGAGCCAGTTCGTCTTGCCGCTGCCGGTGGTGCCGGCGACGATCGTGGACGCCTGCCGCAGGTCGAGTTCCGCCCGCCCGCCGTCCGAGAGCAGCGCCAGCGGCAGGGGGTTGTTGACGGTGGTGACCTCGGCCATCTCCTCGATGGGGAAGGGGAGTTCCAGCCCCGCGAGGCTCTTGGTGGTGACCTTGATCAGGACTAGGCGGCGGGACATTCCCTCGCTCACGGCCACGCCGCAGCCGTTGGGAAGGTCGAGGTCGGCGGCCAGGGCGGGGGCGCGGTCGGCGATCGCCTTGCGGGTCACCCCGCCGGCGGGGAGCTTGATTTCGAGGGTGTAGCCCATGCCGGTGGGCCAGTGCTCGATGCCGATGACCTCGACCCCGTCGACGTGGCAGACGCGGGCGATCCGGTCGATCCAGTCGGCCGCCATCTGGCGGCGGGTGCCGATCGCCAGCAGCGTGGCGCGGCGGGACTGCTCGGTGACCTCATGTCCGTCGACCCCGGCCGCCAGCGTGCCCGCGAGGGTGCCGCCGACCGCGAGCGCGCCGATCGCGGTGAGCGAGGTGGGCCCGTCGCCCGCGAGTGCCCAGGAGGACCAGGTGCCGGCCGCGAGGCAGCAGGCGCCGCGGAACGCGACCGTGGCGCGGGTCAGCCGCTTGCGGATGCCGGTGACGGTGGTGCCGAGCGCTCCGGCCGCACCGGCCGCCAGGGCCCATCCGGCGGGCATGCCGGCGATGTTGGCCAGGGCGGTGGTGGTGAAGACGCCGGTGGTGGCGTTGATGGTGCCGGACACCACGCCGTGCCCTGCCGACCAATCCACCCGAGGATCGTTCTTCTTGCTGGTCAAGACGCTGCGTCCCTTCCGGGGAAGGCCGCGCCCCCCGGCCCGGATCGGGGCGGGGGCGCGGCGGCGATGCGGTTGGTGGGGTTGGTCAGACGTTCCACTTGCGCTCGGACTCGATGCCGTTGCGGGGGTTCTCGCCCCGCTCGATGTCCTGGGCGTGCACCCGGCGGTAGACGGTGGGGACCTCGTCGAGGGCGGCGACCACGCGGTTCATCGCGCGGAAGCCCTCGCCGATCTCCTCGACCACGGCCGGGTCGACCGGGAGCCGGTCGCGGGAGATCTCCGCCAGGACGCGCAGGGTCTCCTGCACCGTGCCCATGGCGGTGGGGAGGTCGTCGATCAGGGCCTGGAACTGGCTCATGTGCTCGGGGTCGAAGGTGGACGCGGCCTGAAGCATCACGTCGGCCGCGTCCGATAGCCGCGTGAACGCCGTGTTCGTCGTGTCAGACACGCTGGAGTCCTTCCTGGTGTTGGTCTTGCCGAGATCCACCCGCGCCGCCCGCCGGCCGGTGCCGACCGGCGCCTTGGCCTTCTGGCGGCGGCGGTTGGGGTCGTTGACCGTGCCGGCGGGCACCGGCACCTCGCGCGGCGTCTCCTCGCCCCGGATCGCCGCGTCCCGCCGCTCACGAGCAGCGCGGGCACGTCCCGCCGCGCGGGCCCACACCCGGCGCATGTGGCCGACCGCGCGGCCGGGGTGCCGCCAGTTCCACACCCCCGACAGCACGCCGACCGTGCCGGCCGCCAGCGCGGCGGCGGTCATCCGAGCCCTGTGGCGGGCCGCCGACGACCGCAACGCGCGCTTCCGCCGGTCGACCGGCTTCTTCGTGCTGGGCAGCGGCTCGCCCGTCCTCGGGTCCAGCCCGGCCGCCTTGCGCGCCTTGGCCTGGCCCTTCGCGATCCGATCGGCCGCGCGCCGCTGGGCGTTCGCCGACCACACCGGCGCCCGGGAGGTGTAGCGGTCGAGGGCCGCGTGACCGGCGCGGGAGAAGAGGCCACCCCCGCGCGGCCTGCTGGTTCGACGCTCGCGACGCGGCGGGGTGGCCTCTTTGCACAGCGACACCGAACCACCGCCATCCGACGAATGGCCCGGCCGATCCACCGGCCGCGACGACGAACCGCCGCCTGACCGGCCGGGGGCGGTCGGCGTGCCCCTGCTGCTCGAACTCGGGCTGGTGGCGCTGGTACTGCGTTGGCCCGCGGCACGCGCTGCCGCACCCAACACCCCGCCACCGCCGCCGCCGTTCCTGCCCGGGGCGGCGTGCCGACCGGACGTGCGGCCCGGTCGGTGCGGCGCGGTCGTGCCGAACGTCGTCGTCTGCGACCTGGGCTGAGCCGGTGTCTGGCGGCGGCCGGGCAGCCATCCCACCGTTCCGGTCTGGCGGTGCCAGCGGTGGCCGCGACGGTTGCGGGTGACGCGGCGGACGGCCGCAGCTCCCGCTATCGCCCCGGCGGCAACCCCGGCCGCCGCCAGACCGATCGGGCCGCCGACCGACAGTGCGCCAGCCGAGACCATGCCGAGCGTGTTCGCCCCGGCCGCAACCAGCGGCCGACCGGGCAACGCCCCGGCCACCGGGGCGGGGGTCTTGGGTGTGGCCGAATCGGGCGGTGGCGAGACCGCCTCGACCACCACCTGAGTGGTCGTATCCGTCATGCTGAAGTCCTCCAACAGATCGAGTGGTTGGGGAGGCACGGCCCGTGTGCCGCCACAGCAGAGCGGGCCGTGCCATACAGGTAGCGCCTTGTGGTCCCCACGGGGTCGGTCACGGTTCGATCTCGAACAGTCCGCCCTGCTCCGAGACCACCTCGGTCCGCGCGGCGCGGTTGGCGGCGCGGCGGGCGTTGTCGTGGCAGTCCGGGCACCACGCCCGAAGCTGGGAGCGGTCGGCTCGCGCCGCCGCCAGACCGGTGAGGCTCGGGTCGGCCGGGGCGGCGATCAGGCGGACGATGCCGCCGCGGTGCCTGCTCGCGTGCTGGTCGTGCTCACGCGGGCAGCGGCCCTGACCGGACTTGTGGGGGTTGCCGCACTCGCCGCGGCACTGGCAGCGGAAGCCGGCGGCCTTCATGACTGGGCGCCAGAGGGCGGCGTAGGCGATCGGCTCGCTCATGCCGCCTCCTTGTCGGTCTCGCGCCTGATGGCGCGGTCGAGGAGGTGGGTGATGGCGGCGACCGCCTGGCGGGGAACGACGCCGTTGCCCAACGCCCGGAGCTGTTGCGCCCGGCTCAGGCTGGGGACGTCGGTGACCCAGCCGGACGGGAGGCCCATCATCCACTCGACGAAGGCGGGGTCCAGCCGACCTCTATCGTCAGTTGCCCAGGGGGCGCGGCGGCCGGTCGCCGCCTCCCACCGCGAGACGGCCGGACCGTACCGGCCCCAACGCTCCGGGCCGCGTCCGTCAGCGTTTCGCCGTGCTTCCAGGCCGGGTTCGCTCCGCTGCTGCCCTTCGCGTCCGTCGCGGTCGGCGTAGGTAGCAGCCGCACCACCGCGGAGGGCAGCATCAGATCCCCCGAGCTGCCGCGCTGGTTCGGGCCGCCCTTCGTGCCGTCCGTCGCACGGGGCGTCGGCAGGAGCGTCATCTCGACGACCTCGTTCAGCGGGCGGGAGTTCGTGCCGATCAGGTTGGACTGGCCCGAGCGCCAGTCCCTCGCCGCCGGTGTCGGCAGCGTGGGCGAGGATGAACAGCCGCCGCCGGTGGTGCGGGGCGTCGATGTCGGACGCGCGAAGACAGAGCCATTCCGCATCGAACCCGAGGCGGGCAAGATCCGACAGCACGACGTCGAATCCCCGTCGAAGGTGCCCTGCGACGTTCTCAAAGACCGCGTAGCGGGGTCGTAGAACGCCAAGGGCGGTGGCGATGTGCGGCCAGATGTGCCGGTCATCGGCGGTCCCCTTCCTCAAGCCCGCGTCACTGAACGGCTGGCACGGATACCCACCGACCACCACATCGACCGGCGGCACCTTCGTCCAGTCCACGCACGTGATGTCGCCCAGGTTGCGCACCTCCGGCCAGTGGTGCGCCAGGATCGCCGCCGCCCCCCGGTCGGGGTCGGCCACCCACACCACCTCACCGCCGAACACCTCGGTCACAGCCATGTCCAACCCGCCATAACCACTGCACATGGAGCCGATCCGCAGGCCGGTCACGTCGGAACCCCCGCCTCAGGGTGTTCGTCGCGGGTGGCCCCGACGACTTCGCGGCGCAGCGCGGTGGCGTCCCGGCGGGTCAGGCCCAGCTCGGTGCGCAGGGCATCGATGGTCACTGGCCGTCCGGTGTCCTTGATGTGCTGGCGGTTCAACCGCCGTGCGGCCTGGCGAAGCTGCCCCGGCGTCGGGGCGTCGCTGGTGTGGTCACCCCGGTGGTCATCCGCATGACCGCCGTCGTGACCGGGCTCGGGTGCCTCGGGGATCGTGACCGTGACCGCGTTGCGGGCGGGCGGCGCGGCGGCCACCGTGAGCGCGGGCGTGGTCATCTCGGTGACCGGCGGCATGACCGGCGCAGTGACCGCCGGGGTAACCGGCTCGGTCACCGGAGCGGTCGGGGCGGACTCGATCGCCACGGTCTCCGGTTCGGTCGGGGCCGACTGCGGGAGCGCGGTGAACATGGCCGCAAGGGCGGAGTCGGCCCCCGACTGGAGTCGGGTCCGCTGGATCTCCAGCAGACCGGCGGCGAGTGTCGGGTCGTGCCGACCGACCTTCCGGGCCAACGCCCATGAGCGCCGCTGGGACGCCTTCCGCTTGCGCTCATCGGGGTGGGACGCGGCGCGAGCGTGGTGGAAGGCAAGTTCCTGCACGATGGCCGCGGCGCGCGCCTCGGCCTCGATGTCCCGGCCGGACTGGTGCACCACGATCCGGCGGGCCAGGAAAGCCATGCCCTCAGCCGAGACCGTCATGCCCATCGGCGTGACCGCGTAGATGACCACCTGCCCGGGGTCGGCGGCGGCCGTGACCGCCATCGCCGCCGCGGCGGCGGGCAACAGCCACAGCCCCACCCGCACCACCGCCGGAGAGGACTGCCCCAGCAGCGTCAACCCGAGCAGCACCAACGCCAAAACAGCGGTAGCACCCTCACCAGCCGAGACCGCACCAACAGCCGTGCCCGCACCATAGGCGGCCTCGATGTTGGTGTAAGTGCCGATCCCACCCATCACGCCCGTCGCCAGCATGGGCACGAACGCCAGGCCAAGAACGACCTTCTGCACCTTGCTCAGCCGCTTCACGACACACCGTCCTCAGCCGCACCGTCCCGCAGCACGGCCCAGGAACGAGCCTTGTCGAACCCGGGCACCCGGTGGCGCTCCTGCTGGGTGATCGCGGCCCGGTAGGTCTCCTGCACCTCGCGGACGCCCACGCCCAGCGTGCGGGCGATGTCCTCCCAGGTGGCGCCGGACTCGATCGCCTCGCGCATCACGTACCAGCGGCAACCGATCAGGTGCCGCACCAGCGCGACGTTCGCCGCCAGGGCCTCCAACGCGGTCGGCGCCGCGGCCAGCTCCCTGCGGGCCACGTCGACGGCCACCTCGCTCCGACCGCGTTCCAGCACCGTCCGCCACACGACGCGAGACGCGCCACGCGACCACGTGTGGAACAGCTCCTCATCCCACGGCGCCGTGCTCATGCGGCCACCGCCCGCCGGATGCGGCGCGCGGCCTGGCGCGGCACGGCCGGGGCGAACAGGTCGGCGGCGTGCTCCTCGATCGCCAGCGCGGCGACACGGGTCACGCGGTCGATCAGGCCGGGGTCATCGGCAAGGATGTCCCGACCGGCGTCCAGCCGCGCCGCCCGCTCCTCCGGGGTCTCGTCCTCGACACCCAGCCACAGCTCCAGCGGGGTGCCCAGGGCCAGTTCGATGAACTCGTCACCATCGCGCGCCTCATGGGCACCGACGAACGTTCTCATGCTCATTACCAGGGTCCTGTTCTCTCGACATGAACGGATAGGGCCCCTGGGCGGCGGTGTGTCCTGGCGTGGAGCCGCCGCCCCAGAGGGCGGAAAGGGAAGTTGAGGACCCCGCCCGGTGCTGCAACACCAGGCGGGGCAGTGGCTCGCGAGGGAGCACCCTGCTCACGAGCGGGAAGAGGCGCGGAGTCCTGACACCTCCCCGTCACCGCCCACCCCGCAGCGCGATGCGCTGAGGTGGGCGGATCAGGCAAGCGTCAGAGCGTGATGGGGTCGAGAGCGAAGTAGATCGGGTTCGCCCGCGACATCTCGGGGTGCTCTTCGGCGATCTGGGTGCGCAGGTTAGTCGTAGACCTCCCTGCGCCGCGTTCCCGGCCGCACGGCCAGCTCCCCGGTCCAACTTGCCTGCACCCGCTCGGGGACCTCCAGGGTCAGGATGTAGAAGTGGGTGCTCTGGCCCTGGCCGCTGTTCTCGGTGGTCGACACGCTGTCTCCTCATCGCCAGACCGGACCGACTGTCCGGCCGTCCGCGCTTCCCCTCGACCGGCGCGGTCGAGGGGAAGCACAGGAGACCGTCAGGCGGCGATCGCGGCGGCGATGGCGATCCATCCCTTGTGCCAGGATTGATCCAGCAGGTAGCCCGCGTTCGGGTCCCGCCGGAGCCACTTGCCCTTACCGATGTGGTGAGCGGCCCGGACCAGCCCCGTGGGGGTCTCATCGCGCCAGTGCCCGCCGTGCCGGTCGGCGTAGTAGTGCGTGGCCGCGGACACCGCCAGAGCGGCGACCGCACGACCCGGCTTCACGCCCAGGCCCAAGGCGCGGTTCGCGGCCCACAGAGCGGCGCCCTGTGTGGCGGTGTAGGTGGCGACGTGCCGGACGCACGCGCGAACCCCTTCGGGGCCCGCGTCGCCCTTGTGCCCGGCGTCCTCGTCGACCTGAACCCAGTGATCAGCCACCTCGTGGGCGGCGGTCAACACCGCGTACACGGCGGCGAAACGGGAAGCAGCGTTGCTCACTGACCGCCGCCCTTCATCGTGACGTTGTCGCGGGACTGCTTGTTCTGCTCAGCGTTCTTCCGCGAAAGCTCCTCGCGCTCCGCTTCGGTCAGCTTCGTCGTGCCGGTAAAGTCCACCTCGGATCCACTCCTAGCTGCGTTAGGGGTTGATCTGCTGGCCCTGATTGGCGGTTGCGTCGCTGGTCGGGGCCGCTTCGTGGGGTCCTGCGGGCCCCCTGCCGACACCGCACGGCCGACAGCCGTGGTGCTCGGTGACGACAGGCAGCGCAGGCTGCTGGATCGCTGAGTCGCCGCGATGGTCGCTGGTGTACTCACGCTCTCCGGTCGGTGATCCCTCCGCCGGGTCGTCGCGTGCCGGTGTACGGCGAATCGTCGCGGGTCTTTCGGCGGCCTCCCGAAGGGGGAACGCTGCCGCGTCGGCCAGTCCTGCGGCTTCACGCTCCTCCGGGGGTTTCCCTCCCCCGGGCTCATCGCGCTGGCCCGTGTCACGCTCTCGCTACTGCCGACGGGTCTCCACTCCCCGCGAACTACGGCTGCGGGTGTGGATCACTCTGTTCAGTTCTCAAAGGACAAGCGCTGCCTTCAGACCCGTCTCCGGGCCCTCCGGGCTACCGCCGAAGCGGTGCATGTATTACATGCTCTGCTTCGATCCCGTGTCAAGTCGCTCGGGGGGTGTCTGCTCCTTCGCCCTCGGGGCGTCTTGGGATGTCCTCAGCATCGCCGCAGGTCAGGGGAGTTGGGCACCGCGTGCGTAGACATCTCGGGAGCATCTCCGTAGCCTCAGGAAGTCCCTAGAAGTCCCTTGGGGGGTGGAGATGCCCAACGAACGACTACGGTCCGCGATGCTGGCCCGCGGTTTGACCGTCCGGGATCTGGCGGAACGGCTGGGGGTTGACCCGAAGACCGTCGAGCGGTGGATCACCCAGGACAAGACGCCCTACCGTCGTCACCAGTACGCCGTGTCGTCCGAACTCCGTGTAGACGCGGCGGTGTTGTGGCCCAACGACTCGCGGACGGTCGATAGCGCCTCGGACCTGAGTAAGGCAGAGATAGTCACCGTCTACCCGCATCGGCATGTCGTCCCGAACCATCTCTGGAGGGACATATACGGTCGCGCCGAACAGAGCATTGATGTGCTCGTGTACGCAGGCGGATTCCTCTCCGAAGACCCCTTGTTCTTCGAGGTGTTAGCGAAGAAATCGGAGACCGCGCGTATCAGGATGCTGCTCGGCGATCCGGACTGCGCCGCTGTGGCTCAGCGGGGAGTAGATGAGGGGCATATGGTTATGGGGCACAAGATTCGCAACGCCCTGGTGAATTTCCGCCCGCTCATGGAAAGCTATCCGCAGATCAGCTTTCGGCTTCACGATGCGACGCTTTATAACTCGATCTATCGAGGTGACGACGAGATGCTTGTGAATACTCACGTCTACGGAATTGGTGCGTACTTGGCTCCGGTCCTGCACCTGAGAAGGCTTCCGGGAGCCGGATTGTTCAACACGTACGCTCAGAGTTTTGACCAAACCTGGGAGAAAGCGCGCCCGGTGGCTGACGACGACTTCCCGAAGGCGCAATGATGGGCCGCATTGACTATCTGCATGACCCGGACGCCCCTCCGGCGAACTCGGTCGTCCCCTCTGTCGTCGCCTTCGTGCAGGACGCTGTCGGCCGCATCCTGATGATCAGGCGCTCGGACAACGGGCGGTGGGCACTGCCCGGGGGCGGTCATGACGCAGGCGAATACATCGCCGATACCGTGGTTAGGGAGACCAAGGAAGAGACCGGAATTGATGTCGAAGTCATCAATCTGTCCGGTATTTACACGGACCCGGGACATGTCATGCTCTATGACGACGGGGAAGCGCGTCAACAATTCAGTCTATGCTTCCGGGCGAAGCCTGTTGGTGGAGAAGTCCGGACGAGCAGTGAAACAACAGAGGTCCGCTGGGTTACCCCAGCGGACCTCTCGGAGCTCGATATACACCCCACCATGCTGATGCGGATCAGGCATGCGCTGGACGAAACGCGGCGAGACCTCTATATCGGCTAACTGGTCGTGCGCTTTGTGTCAGACAGGCGCGATAGGACTCGGGCCGTTGCGTCCAAGATTTCCGGCTCGGCCCGTCGAATGAACCTGCCGATCAAGCTCTCATCGCCGTATCGGCCGCAGATTTCGTTGATGCGGTCTACGGGGTTGGTCGGAGTGCCATCTGGCGTTGTGCTCATATCGCAGTAACAGATGGCATCGTTCAGCTCGGAAGATTCCTTGGGGAACTCAGTGTCGAGTTCCCGTTCCAGGCCCCGAGCCTCGGCCTCCATCCACGCACAGGAGTGGTGAGCTACCAGCCGAATCACGCGCTCATTGGCGTCCGGGACGGTGCGGAGGAAGCGCGCTCCATCGAGAGGATGGAATCCCGTCTTCGCGAGCTCAGGCGAGTACCCGATGTCGTGAAGGACCGCAGCGGCCTCGATGAGCTCGGCATCCTCGCCAAGGACCGGGGCTAGCGTCCGTGCCCGCTCAGCCACCCCGAGACAGTGAGCCCACCGGCGGGGGAGGGGTTCGGCGAGCAGCGATTCAGCGAGAGGGTATGCCCAGGCGGTCAGTTCGCCACCGCTCATTGCGGCACCTCCTTAGGCACGGCGCGAACGACGCGAGGCTTGCCCGGGGCTCGCTCAAGCAGTCCGGCGCCCTCAAGCTTGCTCAGGGCCGAACGTACGGCGGTGCGGGAGCGACCGAAGCGAGCACACAGCTCCGCTTCGCTCGGGAAGGTGCTGCCGATGGCTAGAGAGTCCTCGGTGATGACGGCTCCAATCCGTTCTTCGAGCGACCGGGTTTCATCCTGGTCTCGAACGACACGCCAGCCTGCCCCCTGAGACGAGGTGACGACGCCATCGTTCTGGAGTGCCTTCAGGGCCCGGGTGATGAGGCCACGGGACGCCCCATGCTCTTCCATGAGTTCCCGAACCGGCGGAAGGTCCACGAGCTTCGGATCGTCTGCGATCCGCTGCCGGATCGCTTCGGCGACCTGTAGATACGTTCCGCGCGGACTTGCGTCCGGCATGCCTCTCCTCCCAGGGAAGGCGCTGACCGCGCCGCCGTCGCTCTGAGCTCTCGTCTCGACACAGGCTTGCCGCGCTGCGCCGAGACTCGTCCCACTATGCAACATGGCGATACAACCCGTGGCGCCAGATGAGCGGCCGTGGCCGGAGCTGGACGGACGGCGGGCGGGTCTCAGTCGTGGTCTCGGTTGCCCCTCGATCCGTGGGCGTTCGCTGTTGTCCGCCAGCGTCCCGGAAGTCCGCTGACCAGGGACGGAGCCTGGTGCGCGGATGGCGGCGGACGCCCACGGACGAAGATCGGACAACTCGTAATGCGTAGGTCGAGGGTTCGATTCCCTCAGGCGGCTCACCCGAGAACCCCAGGTCAGACTGTTCTGACCTGGGGTTCTCTGTGTCAGCGGATACGGCGGCGGCGCCGTGCCCGCTCAGCG
>NZ_SMKC01000128.1 GCF_004348315.1 Streptomyces sp. 8K308
CCCGCCCCGGAACCGGTGAAGCTCTTCGACAACGTCGCGATGGTGAGCGTGGGTTGGGTCTCCGCCCTGGCCGTGCTGACCGACGACGGGATCGTGCTGATCGACGCGCTCACCTCCGAGCAGGAGGCTGCCAGCGTCCTGGCCCCGGGGCTGCGCGCCCTGGGAGCCGATCCGGAGACGATCAGGTACGTCGTGGTCACCCATGGCCACGACGACCACTACGGCGGCGCGAAGTACCTCGCCGACCGCTTCGGAGCGCGTGTGTTGATGACACCGGCCGACTGGGAGCTCGTCGCCCACGCCGACCCGGCGCACGCCCCCGCCCGGGACCTGGAGATCAGGGACGGGCAGCGGCTCACGCTCGGCGAGACGACGATCCGACTGCACCACACCCCGGGCCACACCCCGGGCACCGTCTCCCCCATCATCCCGGTACGGACCGGCCGCGAACGCCACACGGCCATGCTGTGGGGCGGCCTGAACCCACCCGTCACCCCCACCGAACTGCGCGCCTACCTTGCCTCCATCCACTCCTTCCGCGCCCGGATGCGGCAGGCCGACGTGGACGTGGAACTGTCCAACCACCCCAACGACCACTCCCTGCCGCGCATCGAACAGTTGCGGAACGACCCCGGCGGGCCCAACCCCTTCGTCCTCGGACAATCGCGGACCCAACGGTTCATGAAGGTCATGGAGCTCATGCTCCGAGGCAGGCTCGCCGACGCCGAGGCGACGACATGACGGTGTCCCGTTGTTCTGTCATCGACCCGCCGTGAACCGTGGCCCGCATGTCCGATGACGCGGAGTGGCGGCCGTGTCAGAGGTCAGCGGTGTCCAGGTGGTCGGTGCGGGAGCTCACCGACCGCGTCCGCGCGCAACTCGGCTTGCCGGCCGACCCGAGTGGGAGAAGCGGTGACCGTCCGGGACCGCGAGGGCCTCCACGGCGGCCCCCGGACGACCCGGCGGACGCGTCGCCCCGCGACATACCCCTCACTCCTGGCGCGTGCTCGCCGAACTGTCCGCGGCCGGGCGAAGGCCGTCCAGGACGATGCGCAGGTTTCGGCGCCACTGGTCGGCTCTCGCCTCGAGCCCGACGGTGTGGTCGGGGGGTATCGCGGTGGCGAGAACGAACGGGACATCGCTCCAGTCGAGGTCACCGCGGATCATGTGAGCGTCCTGGGCTCGCTGGACGAGCTGACGCACCGACCGCTGGAGACGCCTGATCCGCGGGCCCAGATCGAAACGGTCCCCGGTACCGGACAGCGCGTCGTGGAGACCGCAACTCGATGCCCTCAACCGTACGAAAACCTCGGCGAACTCGACGAACCCCCGCCACGGGTCGGGCTCGTCGAGCGCACTCCGGGCACGATCGGTCATCTCGTCGATGGTGTCCATGAGGATCGCCGCGATCAGTGCGTCCAGTGACGGAACCCGCCGATAGAGCGTTCCCAGGCCCACTCCGGCGCGTTGTGCGACGTCGCGAGTCGTGATGGCGAGCCCCTGCTCATCGAGTGCCTGCCGCGCCGCGGCGATCAGACGCTCGGCGTTGCGTCGCGCGTCCGCCCGCGGCCGGGTTTCGCCCTGCGCGAGGAGCGCGTCCACTGCGGAGTCCATCCCCGAAGTCTAGCCAACCGGGTCGCCGCGCTCCGCTTCTGCTATCACCACGTACGTCGCGGAGGACGGCAGCGTCGAGAACAGCATTGACTCCCTCACCGGCCCGCACGGCACCGGGGAGGAGCAGGTCCCGGATCCTCCGGACCTGGACATGGCCTCGGTCGTCGCCCGAGACGGGCGCCCGTTCACCGTCGACGGCGCGGAGGGTGAGGCACGTTGGCGGGTGGTGGCCGTGCCCAGGGCCCCCGTGGCTCTGCTCCGAGGGGACGCGGCGGCGTCGGACACCTCCGGCAGTGTGGTGGTGTCGATGTCGATGGCCCAGGCTCGCGCTGCTGGCCGTGGCCGGCTGGTTCGCGGTCAGGTCGGGGCTGCGGCCGCTTTCCCGAGTCGAACGGACCGCCGCCGAGATCGCGGTCGGCGACCTCTCCCGGCGGGTCCCGGAACTGGGTGGCCCCAACACGGAGCTCGGCCGCCTGATGGCCGCGCTGAACACCATGCTGGGGCAGTTGGAGGCCGCCTTCGCCGCGCGCGCCGCGTCCGAGGCACGGATGAGCAGGTTCGTCGCCGACGCCAGCCACGAGCTGCGCACCCCGCTCGCCGGTATCAAGGGCCTGACCGACCTCTACCGCATGGGCGCGCTCGCCGAACGTGAGGACGTCGGCGCCACGATGTCCCGGATCGCCCGCGAGTCCGAGCGTCTCACCCGCCTCGTCGAGGACATGCTCCTGTTGGCTCGCCTCGACGAGCGCGCGCTCCGGGAAACGGGGACGCCCGCCGACGTTCGGGCGCCCGACCTGCCGCCCGAACTCGACCTCGCCCCCACCGACCTCCGCACGCTGGCCGCTGACGCTCTGCACGACGCGCACGCCCTCGACCCCACTCGCACCGTCACCCTCAGCGGACCGGGCGGTGCGGGGCCACCCGCCTGGGCACCGGCACTCGCCGACGAGGCCCGCCTGCGTCAGGTCGTCACCAACCTGGTCGGGAACGCCGTCACCCACACGCTCCCCGGCACGCCCGTCCGCATCGGCGTCGGCACGGTGGGCGGCCACGCCGTCCTGGAGGTCGCCGACGAGGGCCCCGGCCTCACGGCGGACCAGTGCGACCGCATCTTCGACCGCTTCTACCGCGCCGACAGCTCCCGCACCCGCGCGACGGGCGGCGCGGGCCTGGGCCTCGCCATCGCGCACTCCCTGGTCACCGCCCACGCCGGGCAGGTCACGGTCGACTCGGCCCCGGGCCGGGGCGCCACCTTCCGGGTCCTCCTGCCCCGGGTCGCTGAGGGGGACATGGGGGTGAACCCGCCGGTGCCGGCCCAGTTTCAGGGATGACCGTCGCCCCCGGTCCGGCGGACTCGGGCGAGAAGCACCTGCTCATGGCCCACATGAGCGTGATCCGCGCAACCGTGGCGGACCTCGGCCCGGCCGGCGCGCACGCCGCGCACAGTGCCGTGGTCGAACTGGCCAAGACAGTGGCCCTACGCCGGTTCGACGACACGGAACCCCTGCTGGCTCCCCCACTCGCCCGGGCCGCGAAGGACCTCGCCGATCGGCACCTCGCCGATCCGGGGCTCTCTCCCTCCTCATCGCCCTGCGAGGAGCGGGCGTCCGCCCCAGAGCGCGACGCCGGCGGGGAGAAGACCGCCAATCACCCGATTGGCCCACCCCTCATCCTGATGCCCACCGGCAGAGGTGCTGGTTCCGTTTGCCGGCGCCCCGGGAGTCCCACACGCTCGGGAGACGAGTGCACCCGTCCCTACTGAAGGCTCCGGGCGCGTTCGAGTGATCTCAGGGGCAGGTTGTCACCGCGCGCCGAGCGGAATGGTGAGGCCCCGCCATGAGACTGCTTCGCGCCACGATCGTCGCGCTGACCGCGCTTCCCACGCTGCTGGCGTGGCCGGCCTCGCCGGCCGCGGCCGCTCCGGGTGAGCGCGTCACCGCGCCCCTGTCCGAGTTGATAGCCGCCCTCCCCGTCCGTGACGAGGGGAGCCGCGCCGGCTACAGCCGGGAGCGGTTCAGGCACTGGGTCGACACGGACCGGGACGGCTGCGACACCCGCGAGGAGGTTCTGCTGGCCGAGGCGGCTGTGAAGCCGAGGGTCACCGGGCGGTGCGTCATCACCCCCGGCACGGGCACCTGGCGCTCCTGGTACGACAGGATCACCCTCGCCACCAGCACGGACGTCGACATCGACCACATGGTCCCGCTGGCCGAGGCCTGGGAGTCCGGTGCCTCGGTATGGTCCCCCGCCGCGCGCCGGGCGTACGCCAACGACCTCGCGGACCCCCGTGCCCTGGTGGCCGTCCACGACAGCGCCAACCAGTCCAAGGGCGACCAGGACCCGGCCGAGTGGATGCCCCCGGCCGCCTCCGCGACCTGCCGCTACATCACCGCCTGGGTCGTCATCAAGACCCGCTACGGCCTCACGGCCGACCCGGTCGAACACGCGGCGATCGAGGACGTCGCCGCCGGCTGCGACGACCGCGAGGTCACCGTCGTCCAGGCCCGGTAACCCGACGCGACCACCGTTCAGAACTTGCCCTGGTGGATCACGGTGCGATGCCCGAGACGCCGTCCGAACTCCTCGTGGAACTCGTCGGTCAGTGGCGGCCAGCCCCAGAACTCGAAGGCGAGGGCGCCCACCGCGAAGCCGGAGTCCCACCGCCACTCGGTCACCGGAACCGAGGCGCCGCAGGCGGAACAGGACACGCTCCCCTCGCCCGTCTCCCGCCAGGCGGCGATGGCCTCCCGGTACGGCCGCCACACCTCCTGGTCGGCCTCGAACCGCAGCGGATAGTCGATGATCACGGTCCTGGCGCCGCACCGCGGGCACTCGGCGTACTCCGCCTCGTCCATGCCCTGACCTCCGACGTGGTGCGAGCGCCCGACGACGACGGCCACCGGACCCGGCCGGTGATCGGAGCCCCAGGGCTCCGCCGCGCGCGCCCAGCCCCGGCCCGGTATGTGGCCCACGTCCACGTTCGCGCTGTACACCCCTTCGCCGGACGTCTCACGGGTGACCAGGTCCTCGGCGACCATCAAGTCGATCATCCGCTCCGCGAGCGACCCGGCCTCCTCCCCGGTCACCTCGACATCCACGATCCGCTCGTAGAAGTCAGCCATCGCCCTGTCGCTCCTCTCGGTCGATGCCGCGTCCCACGATTCTCGTGGGCCTGAATTCCGGCGGCGGTGCGGGGTTCCCGTCAGCCCGGGGCGCGGTCCGGAACCGGGGACAGAACGGCGAGGCTATCCCTCCACGCGTGCGCGGCGCCGTTGGTCGACCTGGCGGCCAAGCAGGGCGGCAAGGCGCTCGAGGGGTGCGGCCTGGTCGGGGACTGGCTGTGGTGGCGCGAACGGGCCGCGCTCCGTGGGAACGTCAGCGAGCTTGGCGCGGGTGAACTCCAGTTGGCGCTCGACGATGTCGTCGGGGAACGGGGGTCGCTGGCCGGTCGCCTGGGCGAGATCCCAGCCGTGCACGAGGTCCTCCACGGCGCGCAGGTGGATCGCCGCGATGCCGGGGACGAGCCCCGCGGGTACCTCGAAGACCCGGTCCAGTACGCCCGGTTGTCCGAAGGCGGCGAGCAGGTCATCGGCGGCGCCCCGGTAGGCGGCCACGGGGTCGTCGCCGAGCGCGTCGCCGGCCCTGGGGTCCAGGTCGCCGGGCGCGACGGCCGCCACGCAACGAACGACGCCGGCGAACAGACGGCTGCCGAGGACCATGTGGTTGACCAGGTCGCGGACGTCCCACCGCGGGCAGGGGGTCGGGGCGTGCCACTGGTCTGGCCGGACGGCGGCGACCAGGTCGCCGACGGAGCCGAGGACCGCGCTGAGGTCGTCGACGGGCGTTGTGTTGATTCGGTCGGTCACGGTGTTTCCTCTTCGGAGTGTCGCTGTCTGCGCTTCCGCTTGTTGGGACACCGCTCACCCCCGAAAGGGAACGGTCCTGGCCCCACAACCTTCCGCGGCAGGGTGCCGTGGGAGGATGCCGCGGTGCGTCATGACACGCTGGACCGCGCGCGGGCCGGGGACGAGCACGCGTTTCGCGAGCTCACCGACCCCTACCGGCGCGAAATACACCTGCACTGCTACCGGATCCTGGGGTCGCTCGCCGATGCCGACGACATGCTGCAGGAGACCCTGATCGCGGCGTGGCGAGGCCTGGGGGGCTACGCCGGCCGCGCGTCACTCCGGTCCTGGCTCTACCGCATCGCCACCAACCGCTGCCTCAACGCACTGCGCGACGCCGGGCGGCGACGACCGCCAGAACCGGCGCCGCCGTTCGACCCGCCGGAGCCCACTCGCCGCGGCGAGGCGACCTGGCTGCAACCCTATCCCGATCTGCTGCTGGAGGAGATCGCCGACGGTACGCCGGGGCCCGAGGCTCGCTACCACGCCAAGCAGGCGGCCGAGTTGCGTTCGTCGCGGCACTGCAGCACCTACCGCCACGCCAGACAGCCGCCCTCGTGCTGCGGGACGTGCTCGGCTACTCCACCGGCGAGGTCGCGGCCATGCTGGAGACCAGCACCACCGCGATCAAGGGCGCTGTGCAGCGCGCGCGTGCGGGGTTGAACCGACGCGCCATCGACCCCGAGCGCACCGCGCTCCCGGACTCGCCGCACGAGCGGGAACTCGCCCGGCGTTTCGCCGCCGCGTTCACCGCCGGCGACGTCGACGGCGTCATCGCCCTCCTGACCGACGACGCGTGGCTCGCCATGCCGCCGGCGCCGCACGAGTACCAGGGACGGGCGGCGATCGGAGCCTTCCTCACCACCTTCACCACCTGGTGCGGGCACCGCCGGCTCCGGCTGGTCCCCACCAGGGCCAACGCCCAGCCGGCGTTCGGTTGCTACCTCACCGGATCCGACGAGCCGTCGGCGCACCCGGCCGGGCTGATCGTTCTCTCCCCGTCAGGCGACCGGATCCGCGCCGTCACGTGGTTCCTCGACGAGACCCTGCCACGTCGCTTCGGCCTGCCGGCGTCGATCGACTGATCCGCCTGCGGGCCCCCTCCCGCCGGCCGTCGAAAGCCGGTGGTGAGATCCGCGACGGCGTGGACGCCGCGAGCGCGACGCTGGAACCGCGGCGCCGCACGGCAGTCGGCGAGCGCCGGCCCGAACCGGTGACGGCCGTCGGGCGAGATACCGGTGACACCCTCGCCGAGCCGGCGGCTCTGCCGGTTCTCGTAGGGACCTGACCGCACTGCTCGGCGTCCTCCGCGCCCGCGACCCGGACGACGGCGACGCCGGACCCGCACCCAACGGCGAGGCGGCCGCGCTGGGCCACGAGTGAGGTGCGGCGTGATCGGCCGTCGGTTCCGGGGGCGGAGTCTTACGAAACGCTGACGGCGTGTTCGCCGGCCCTCACGCGCCGGGGTTCGCCGGTTACCGTCGGCCGTATGCGTGTACTCGTCACCGGAGGGGCCGGCTTCATCGGCTCGCACGTCGTCGAAGCGGTCGTCGCCGCCGGCCACGAGGCCGTCGTCGTGGACCTGCGCCCGCCGCCGGAGCTCGGCGCGGTCGAGTGGATTCGGGCGGACGTCCGCGATGGCGAGGCGATGAGCCGCGCGCTGCGTGGCGTCACCGCGGTCAGCCATCAGGCGGCGATGGTGGGTCTGGGCAAGGGGTTCTCGGACGCTCCCGGATATGTGGCGGTCAACGACCTGGGCACCGCGGTGCTGTTGACCGCGATGGCCGGGGTGAGCGTGACGGATCTGGTGCTCGCCGGTTCGATGGTGGTGTACGGGGAGGGTGCCTACGCGTGTCCCCGCCACGGCGGCGTCCGCCCGGGGCCGCGCCTGCCGGCCGACCTGGCCGCGGGACGCTTCGAGCCGCGTTGCCCGCGGTGCGGTGCCGGCCTGGAGCCCCGGCTGGTGCGGGAGGACGCGCCGGTGGACCCGCGGAACGTCTACGCCACCACGAAGCTCGCGCAGGAGCACCTGGCGGCCGCCTGGGCCCGGGCGACCGGTGGCCGCGCCGTCAGCCTGCGCTACCACAACGTGTACGGGGACCGCATGCCACGCGACACCCCGTACGCCGGGGTGGCCGCGTTCTTCCGTTCCGCGTTGGAGGCGGGTAGCCCGCCGCGGGTCTTCGAGGACGGCGCGCAGCGGCGGGACTTCGTCCATGTCACGGACGTGGCCGCCGCGAACGTCGCCGCGCTGGCCGCGCTGGCTGACCGGCCGGCGGGGACGCTGCGGGCCTACAACACCGGCAGCGGCGAGCCGCGGACCGTGGGGGAGGCGGCGCGGGCGCTGGCCGCCGCGCGCGGTGGGCCGGAGCCGCTGGTGACCGGGGAGTACCGGCTGGGTGACGTCCGGCACGTCACGGCCTCGTCCCGGCGGCTGCGGGAGGAGCTGGGCTGGCGTCCCCGGGTCGGGTTCGCGGAGGGCATGGCGCGCTTCGCCACCGCTCCGCTTGCGGACGCGCCGCCCGTGTCGGCGTGAGGCGGAACCCTGGTCCACGGGCTGGCGATCACCGGCCGCACCGTTCGCCTGCCGTGGCGGCGGGGAGGCGAACCGTCAGAAGCGGTAGCAAGTATCCGACGAGGGGCCCCGTGCACAGCGCGATGAGCACCGTCCCGACCCCGAAGAGCCCACCGAGAGCCCAGCCGATGCCGACGACGGCGACGTCGATGCCGGTGCGCACCACCGCGACGGGCAGGCGGGTGAGCCGAACAAGTCCGGTCATGATGCCGTCACGTGGACCCGCCCCGAACTGTGCGCCGAGGTAGAGCGCGTCGAAGAAGGCCAGCGCGACGAGGCCGACGCCCAGGTAACCGCTCTCGGCCAGTGTCCCCCGAGGGGCGGGGGAGCACGGCCGCGGTGGCGTCTGCGGCGAAGCCGACGATCGCGACGTTGAGGAGCGTGCCGAGCCCCGGCGGTTCGCGCAGAGGTACCCAGGCGAGTAGCACCAGGAGCGAGAACAGGTTGGTGGCCCATCCGAACGAGATGCCGAGAGTCTTCGCCGCGCCGTCGGTGAGCACGCTCCCACTGGCTGTGCCGAGACCGGACTGGACGAGCACCATGATGGCGGCGCCGTACCCCACCAGGCCGATCAGGAGCGGGGGAACACGACGCCCCGTTCGGCCCGCGCGCACTTGGGCCAGGGCGTTCACGCGGATCTCGCGGGGCGGTCCTGTCGGGCCGAGACGGACGGTTACGCAGGAGAAGCGGGAGGAGCCATGGCGCAAGCCTCCAGGGAGGGGCCAGGGCCGGCGCACCAGCGTCTCTCCGACAGGCTGCGGCTGCTGGTCCTGGACGGACGTCTCTCCCTCGGGGCGGCGCTGCCGAGCGAACGCGACCTCGCCGCCGCGCTCGGCACCAGCAGAACCACCGTCGGTGCCGCGTACCGCACTCTTGTCGAGCACGGCTACCTCGCCACCAGGGCGCGCGCCAGGGCGACGGTGCGCCTCCCCCGGGACACCCAGCTCGAGCCCTCGGTCAACAGAGACTCGGTGACCATCGACCTGTCGTTCGCCGCGCCACCGGCACCCGTCGAGATCCTCCACGCCGCCTTCGCGGCCGCGCTCGAACAGCTACCACGCCACTTCGAGCGGCATGGATACGATCGCTATGGCACCGCGGAGCTGCGCGAGGCGGTCGCCGCCTGGTACGAGCGCAGAGGGCTGCCCACCGCCCCCGACCACATCATGATCACCAACGGTGCTCAGCACGCGCTCGGTCTCCTGGCGCGCACGCTCCTGGCCCCGCGAGACAAGGTCCTGATCGACCACCCCACCTATCCGCACGCGATCAGGACGTTCACCGATGCGCGCGCCCGGCTCCTGCCCGTGGCCGTCGGGGCGTCCGGCTGGGACACGGCGCAACTCCAGGCGGCCGGGCGTGACGCGCGACTGGCCTACCTGATACCCGACTTCCACAACCCGACCGGGATGTGCATGTCCGCGAGCGTTCGCCGTCGGCTCAGGCTGGCCTGTCCCACGATCATCGACGAGATCCTGACCGACCTGGCTCTGGACGGCGCGAAACCGGAACCCCTCGCAGCGCACCTGCCGATCGCCGTCAGCGTCGGCTCGGTTTCCAAGAGCGTCTGGGGCGGCCTCCGTATCGGCTGGATCCGGGCCGTGCCCTCACTCCTGGAGCGCCTCGCGCAAGCCCGCCCCGCCACGGATCTCGGCACCCCTGTCGTCGAACAGTTGGCCACGGCCGTCCTCCTGAACGAGCGCCAGACCGAACGGCCCGACACCCTCCGGCGACTGCGATCGCAACGCGACGCACTGCGGCGAATCCTCGCCGAGCGCCTGCCCGACGTCCACGCACCGCAACCGGCCGGAGGCGTGACGCTGTGGGCAGCGTTCCGCGAGCCCATCAGCTCACGGCTGGCAGCGATCGCGCCGGACCACGGGGTGACCATCGCGGCGGGGACCACGGTTCGGGATCGGCGGGGCCTTCGAACGTCACATCCGGCTGCCGTACACGCTCCCTTCGGGTCAGCTCGCCGAGGCGGTCCGCAGGCTCGCACAGGCGCGGCTGGCGCTCAGCCAGGGCGCCACAGGGACGCACGATCCCGCGCCCGTCGCGTGAGCGTCGACAACGTCATGACCCGCGGCACTAGGCGGCGGGGAGGGTGACCTCGAAGCGGCAGCCGCCGGGGACGTTGCGGACCTCGGCTCGACCGGCGTGGGCCTCGACGATGCCGCGCACGATCGCGAGTCCGAGGCCGGCCCCGCCCGGCGGGGTTCGGGCGTCGGTGCCGCGCCAGCCCGTGTCGAACACGCGGGGCAGTTCGTCGGTGGCGATGCCGCCACAGCCGTCCGTCACGGACAGCACGACCGAGCCGTGTCCGTCCCGGGTCGCGGCGACGGCGACCGTGCCGTCCGCCGGGGTGTGCCGGATGGCGTTGACGAGCAGGTTGGCCAGCACCCTGGTCATCTCCCGGCCGTCCACCTCCACGGGAACCCGCTCGACGCCCGCGTCGGTGAGCCGCACCCCGGACTCGCGCGCCAGCGGGTCCGCGCCCGCGATGGCGTCGCTGATCAGGTCGTACACCGACAGTCGGGAGGGGGCGAGGGCCAGGGCACCGGCCTGGATGCGGGACAGTTCGAACAGGTCGCCGACCATGTCGCTCAGTCGCTCCACCTCGCTCCGGATCTGCCGTTGGTAGCGCGCCGGGTCCTCGGCCACGCCGTCCTCCAGCGCCTCCGCCATGGCCCGCAGTCCGGCGAGGGGCGTTCGCAGGTCGTGCGAGATCCACGCGACGAGTTCCCTTCGGGACGCCTCGAGTGCTCGCTCGCGCTGCCTGGATTCCGTCAGCCGCGCGTCGGTCTGCGCAAGGCAGCGGGCCAGGGACGTCAGTTCGGCGGGCATCGGCACGGTCGGCGGGGTGAAGCCGCCGCCGCCGCCGAGCCCCCGCGCGGCGCGTTCCAAGGCCCGGTGCGCGCCGGTCACCCAACGGCCGAGCAGGAGTGCGGCGCCGGAGGCCGTCACCGCGCTGACCGCCCCGACCGTGACCACCACGGCCAGGTCGTGTCCCGACAGGAACATGGCCCAGGCGACGGACAGGGTTCCGGCCAGCAGGGAGCCGACGGTCACCGCGATCAGCACGGTGAACGCCACCGCGACCGACCGGCGTCGCACGGCCGCCAGTACCAGTGCCCCGGCCAGGCCGGCCACCGTGGCCCCGGCCGCCGCGTACGCCGCGATCAGCGGGAGGTCCCGCAGCAGGTCCAGTTGCGCGAACAACTCCGCCCCCATCGTCACGCGTCCCTCGCCTCGCCGTGGCCCGGCGTGCCGTCGAAGCGGTAGCCGACACCCCAGACCGTGGTGATGAGTCGTGGTCTGGCGGGGTCGGCCTCCACCTTGTGGCGCAGCCGCCGCACGTGGACGGTCACGGTCGACAGGTCGCCGAAGTCCCAGCCCCACACCCGCTCCATCAGCTCCTCGCGGGTGAACGCCTGGCCGGGGTGCCGCAGGAAGTGCGCCAGCAGGTCGAACTCGCGTAGGGTCAGGCGGAGTTCGCCGCCCGCCTGGCGCACGGTGCGGGCGGCGGGGTCCAGCGTTATGCCGCCGCCGCGCAGTGCCGGTTCGGCGATGTCCGACGTACCGCTCCTGGCGGTCCGCCGCAGTACGGAGGCGACGCGCAGCACGAGCTCCCTGGGGCTGAACGGCTTGGTGACGTAGTCGTCCGCGCCCACCTCGAGGCCCAGGATCCGGTCCTCCTCGTCGCCGCGTGCCGTCAGCATCACCACGGGGACGGGCCCGGAGCGGCGTAGCTCGCGGCAGATCGTCAGCCCGTCGAGGCCGGGCAGCATGAGGTCGAGCACCACCAGGTCCGGTGGGTGGGTGGCGGCCCGCGCCAGGGCGCCGCGGCCGTCGGCGGCCCGGTCCACGACGAACCCGGCCCGGCCCAGGTAGCCGGCCACCACCTCGGTCACGGTCGGATCGTCGTCCACCACCAGCACGCGCTGGCCCTCGAGTTGTCGCATGCCCTGAAGTCTCACACCACGGGGTGCCTCCGGGGAGTCGGCGGCCGGGGCCAGCGACGGACGTCAGGGTTTCGTAAGCACCGACGCCCGATATACGGCTTTCGTCTCCGTAAGGTGAAGAGGGTGACCAACTCCCCTTCCCCGCAGGGCGATGTGGTGTTGCCCTGTCTCAACGAAGCCGCCGCGCTCCCCTGGGTTCTGGCCCGCATACCCGCCGGTTGGCGCGCCCTGGTCGTCGACAACGGTTCCACCGACGGCTCCGCCGACGTGGCCCGCCGTCTCGGCGCCCGGGTCGTCCGCGAACCGCGCCGTGGTTTCGGCGCCGCGTGCCACGCCGGGCTCATGGCCGCCGAGGGCGGGCTCGTGGCGTTCTGCGACTGCGACGCCTCCCTCGATCCGGCCGAGCTGCCCCGGCTGGCCGCCGCGGTCCGCGCGGGCGAGGCCGATCTGGTGCTCGGCCGGCGCCGGCCGGTCGCCCGCGGCGCGTGGCCCGTGCACGCCAGGGTCGGCAACCGCGTCCTGGCGGGGATGATCCGCCGCAGGACCGGGTTGTCCCTGCGCGACCTCGGCCCACTGCGGGTGGCCAGACGCGAGGCGCTGCTCGGCCTGGACCTGACCGACCGGCGCAGCGGCTACCCGCTCCAGATGGTCCTGCGTGCCGCCGAGGCCGGCTGGCGCGTCACCGAGGCCGACGTGCCGTACCGGCCGCGTACCGGCGACTCCAAGGTGACCGGCACCTGGCGCGGCACGCTGCGAGCCGTCCACGACATGCGGCGGGTACTGGCGTGACCGCCGTCCCCGCCGTCACCCTGCTGGTCATCGCGAAGGAGCCGCTGCCCGGCCGGGTCAAGACCCGACTCACTCCCCCGTGCACGCCGGCCCAGGCCGCGCGGCTGGCCGAGGCCGCGCTGGCCGACACGCTGCACGCGCTCCTGCGGGTGCCCGCGCGCCGCCGCGTCCTGGTGCTCGACGGCCGGCCTGGGCGCTGGCTCCCGACGGGCTACGAGGTGGTGCCGCAGGTGCCGGGTGATCTCGACGAGCGGATCGCCGCCGCGTTCGCCCACTGTGCGGGACCCGCTTTGCTGGTCGGCATGGACACCCCGCAGATCACCCCGGACCTGCTCGCCCCGGTGACCGTGCCCGACGCCTGGCCGCCGGGGCGCGCCTGGTTCGGTCCCGCGGCGGACGGCGGGTTCTGGGCCCTGGGCCTGGCGGAGCCGTGCCCCGCGCTGGTGCGTGGCGTTCCGATGTCGACCCCGACCACCGGTGCGGCCCAGCGCCGCCGGCTGACCGAGGCCGGGCTCTCCGTGCACGACCTGCCGCGACTGCGGGACGTCGACACCCTGGCCGACGCCGACGAGGTCGCCCTGGCGGCACCCGGCAGCCGGTTCGCCGCCGTGTACCGCTCGCTGGGGCGCGGGGTCGGCCGGTGACCCGTACCGTGTCCGCCGTGCCGTGGGCCACCGGCGCCTACGACCGGGCCGTCGTCGCGGGCCGGGGACCGCTGTACCTGTGTCGGCCGGACGGCCGCCGGCTCCTGATGGACGTCGAGCGCTGGTGCGCCGCGCCGGACGCCGCCGACCGGACCGTCCTGCGGCGCTGTTCCGGCAGCGTCCTGGACATCGGCTGCGGCCCGGGACGCATGATCGCCGCCCTGGCCCGGGCCGCCCGCCCGGCCCTCGGCATCGACACGGCGCCCGCCGCCGTCGCACGCTCCCGGGCGGCGGGCGGCACGGCGCTGCTCCGGTCGGTGTTCGGAGCGGTGCCCGGCGAGGGCTGGTGGGGCAGCGCGCTGCTGCTCGACGGCAACGTGGGCATCGGCGGCGACCCGGCCGCGCTGCTGCGGCGGGTGGCCCGACTGCTCGCCCCCGGTGGGCTGCTGATCGCCGAGGCGGCCCCCGAGGACGTCGACGAACGGTTCCCCGCGCGCCTCGCCGTGGATGACGGGCCGCCGGGCCCCGCCTTCCCCTGGGCCCGCGTGGGTTCGGCCGCGTTGGGGAGCCGCGCGGAGGCCGAGGGCTGGACCAGGGCCGGCTCCTGGACGGTCGCGGGCCGGCCCTTCCTGGCCCTCGTCAACCGTTCCTGAGACGCGGTCGGCGCGCGGGCGGCCGACGGGTGGCGCGGCGCCGACGTCGCCACGCCACCACCAGGGCGAGCGACAGCGTCCCCAGCCCCGTCAGGGCGATCAGCAGCAGCACGTTCCGCCCGTAGTCGAGCGGCAGCACCGTCGGGTTCGCCGGCTCCCCCGGCCGCAGCAGCGGCGGCAGCGCCACCAGCGTCACGCAGCCGGCGACGACCAGGCCGCCGCGCACCACGCCCCGCACCGGGCGCCCGCCCAGCCGCCGCAGCAGCAGCCCCGCCGCCAACACCAGCGGCAGCAGCACCAGGTCGTGCAGCAACGCCGCCCCCGCCAGCCACGACGCCACCCCGGCCGCGGCCGGCCGGTCCACCAGCATCCGGGCGCCCACCGCCATCGACAGCAACCCGACGGCGCCGAGCGACCACCGTGTGGCCCTCACCGCGCCATCACCTCGATCCGCGTCACCCACTTGGTCTGCAGCACCCCCGGCCGGTTGGGCGCGATGATCCGCGCCGGAAACCCGTGGTCCGGGGAGAGCACGGACCCGTTCAGCCGCAGCGCCAGCAGGGTCAGTCCGTCCCGGGCGTACGTCGGCCCCATCTCCGTGGTCCGGTACGCCCCGCGGGACTGCGCCGACACCACCCGCACCCGGGCGTCGCCCGGGGCTCCCGCCCGGTCGAGCAGGTCCCGCAGCCGCACGCCGGTCCAGTCGGCGGAGACGCTCCAGCCCTCGACGCAGGCGATCGGTAGTCTCGCCGTGTGCTGCGGCAGCGCTCGCAGTTCGTCGAGCGTCAACGCGTAGCCGCGCGGCCCGAGCACCACGAGACGCCACCGCTCGACCGCCAGCCGGCCGACACCGGCCTGCGCCGCCGTCCGGTTGACCGGGACGCCCTGCGCCGAAGCGTCCGGCCGGCGCGGTGCCAGCAGCGTCAGCGGGCGCAGCGCCGGCACTGACTGCCCGGCCGTCACCAGTGTCAACACCCCGGCCGCCGCGCCGACTCCGCGCAGCAGCGAGCGCCGGTCGGCCGCGTCCGGGTCGGCCCGCCGACGCCGCCAGTGCCGGGCGATGTCCGGCGCCTTCACCGCCACGTGCAGCAGCGTCGCCCCCATCAGCACCCACGCGAGCGCCCAGTGGGTACGCCTGAACGAGAACGGCCACGGGTACCACTGCGCGATGTTCACCAGGCCGAGCGCCAGCTCCAGCAGCGCCGCGGCGACGAGCACGGCCACCGACGCCCGCTCCAGGGCGTGCCGCACCGACCGCACCGGCGGCCACTGGAAGAGCGCCGGAGAGACGCTCCACAGCTTCGCCAGCAGCAACGGCACCGCGACGATGCCCGTCGAGACGTGCAGCCCCTGCGTGAGGCGGTAGCCCCACACCGGGCGGGACGGCAATCGGGGTGCCAGCCAGTCGGGCGGAGTCTGCAGCACGTGGCTGGCCAGCCCGGTCAGGAAGCAGACGGCGATGGCCAGGCCGAGCCAACGGCCGAGCACGGTAGCCGTCCGCGCGTCGTGCAGCCGCCCACGGAACCGCGCCATCGGGCCCGTCGCGCTCACCACCGGGTCAGCCAAAGGTGGTTCACCGCCAGGGCGGTGGCCGCCTGCGCGGCCAGCCACCACCGCGACCGGTCACCACCACCCGGCAACACCACGGCCGCCGGCAACAGCCACAGCGCGAACGGCAGCCAGATCCGCTCGGTCTCGGCCTTGCTCATCCCCGACAGGTCGGCCGCCAGCATCGCCAGCACGCCGGCGCCCACCAGCACGGCGAGGCGGCCTCCGCGCCGCCCGGCGGCCACGAGGCAGGCCAGGCCCGCCGCCACCGCCGGCCCCACCGACAGCACCTGCGCCGCCGGGTTGCCCCACACGAAGTAGCCGTAGGGCCGGATGCCGGCGACCCCCGCGTAATAGCGCTCGACCAGCGTCACGTACCCGTCGAACCACCAGAACCCGGCCGCGGCGAAGCCCACCACCCACGGGACGATGCCCGCCAGCGCATAGGGGACGGGCCGCCAGGCACGGCACAGCACCAGAACCGCCGCCGCGACGGGCGCCATCAGCACGAGCCCGTACGAGAGGAAGAGCAACCAACCGAACAGCACCCCCGAGCCGACCGCCGTCGCCCGGGGCCACCGCACCGAGCCCGTCGCGGCCAGCGCCAGCAGCGCCACCGCCCACGCCGCCACCGCCGCGAAGTACCCGTCGGCGGACACCCCG
Source organism: Streptomyces sp. 8K308 (assembly GCF_004348315.1). Taxonomy (GTDB): domain Bacteria; phylum Actinomycetota; class Actinomycetes; order Streptomycetales; family Streptomycetaceae; genus Streptomyces. The sequence goes on from NZ_SMKC01000128.1 coordinate 16,354, forward strand.
AGCCACACCGCGGCCGGCGCCAGCACGACGAACGGGGCCGCCCGACGAGCGACGTCCTCCCCGACCACCGCCCGAAGGGTGACCAGCACCGCAGCCGTCGCCGAGGCCCCCGCCAGCACGCAGAACGCCGCCGCCCACGCCCCGCCGGCCAGGCCGACACGGTCCAGGAGCACGAACGTCAGCGTGGCGCCGGGCGGGTGGCCGGCCACGTGCGCGGGCCAGTTGCCGGCCGAGTCGATCGGGATCCGCTCGGTGAACGTGCGCAGGAAGACCCCCACGTCACCGATGTCGTCCAGCGCCGTCAGGTACTCCTGGCCGATCGCCAGTCGGTCGGCGAACCCGCGCCGCCAGCCGTCCACCAGGGCCAGGGAGGTCGTCCACGCGAGAGACGCCAGAGCCGCGGAAGCCAGGAGCCACCGCCACGCCAGGCGGCTCGCGAGCCCCGGCCCGTAGCAGACGACCAGCACGGCGACGCAGACCGCGGCCGGGGTGCCTGGGCCCAGGTGCGGGACCCAGTGGGCGAACAGCGGCGGCCACCCCAGGCGGAGTGTCTCCTTGCCGAAGACCGTCGTCCCGATCACGGCCGCGGTGGCGAACAGCGCCGCGGCCACCACG
>NZ_SMKC01000129.1 GCF_004348315.1 Streptomyces sp. 8K308
TGGCGGGGCCTTGCGGAGCGGACGACGGCGGAGGCGGGGCCACCGGTCCGCCGGCCTCCGGCGCACCGGTCGGCGACTCGTCCGGTGCGCCGGCGCGCTCGTTCTCGGTGCTCACGGCTCTCTCCTCGGGGACATGAAGGCAGGTCCGACATGACTCGGTCTGTCGGCCAGTCTTTCCCATCCTCCGTCAGGCCGGGATAAACCCGCCGAGCCCGCCGCCGCCGACCGCGTGACACGATGGCGCGGTGACTGCCGCCCGCCACCGCATCACGGTCATCGCGCACCGCGGGGCGTCCGAGGACGCGCCGGAGCACAGCCTGGCCGCGTACCGCAAGGCCATCGCGGACGGCGCCGACGCGCTGGAGTGCGACGTGCGCCTGACCGCGGACGGCCACCTGGTCTGCGTGCACGACCGGCGCGTCAACCGCACCTCCAACGGTCGTGGCGCGGTGTCGGCGCTCGAGCTCGCCCAGCTCGCCGAGCTGGACTTCGGCTCCTGGAAGGGTCCCTCGGGCGCCGAGACGCCGGACGCCGCCGACCCCGAGCGGACCACGGTGCTGACCCTGGAGCGGCTGCTGCGCCTGGTGGGCGAGGCGGACCGGCCGGTGGGCCTGGCGATCGAGACCAAGCACCCGACCCGGTGGGCAGGGCAGGTGGAGGACCGGCTGCTCAGGCTGCTCGAGCGGCATCCGGTGCCGGGCCCCGTGCACGTCATGAGCTTCTCGGCCCGTTCGCTGCGCCGCGTCCGGCAGCGGGCGCCGGAGCTGCCCACCGTCTATCTGATGCAGTTCCTCCTGCCCAGGCACCGGGCGGGCCGGCTGCCGCCCGGGACCGGCGTCGCCGGGCCGAGCATCCGGCTGCTGCGCCGCGACCCCGGGTACGTGGCGCGGGCGCACCGGGCCGGGCACCGGGTGTTCGTGTGGACGGTGGACGAGCCGGCCGACGTCGAGCTGTGCGCGCGGCTCGGCGTCGACGCGATCATCACCAACCGGCCGCGCACGGTGCGTGAGCAGCTGACGGACCTCGGCCTGGCGGGCTGACGGGCCGGCGGGCCCCTTTCTCGTTCGAGAAAGACCGTATTTACCCGGCGTGCAACGGCGCACCCGCTTCGTGTCGATCATTACGACTGCGTCACCAGATGTCACAGCGCCGGTTTCTCCCCCGCGTACGGAGGGCACCAATCCCATGGCGTGGGGCAAAGGAGGTCTCGGGGGTGGCTTTGGTGGTCACACAACAGGTGCCGACGTCGTCTTCCATGTCGGTGCCCCACGGTCCGTCGGGCGTGGCGACGGCCCGGCGGCGTTTGCGCCGGGAATTGCGCGAGCGGGGGACGTCGGAATCGGTCGTCGACGACGCGGTGTTGATTCTTTCCGAGTTGCTGAGCAATTCCTGTCGGCACGCGAGACCGCTGGCCGGCGGTCAGCAGATCGAGGCGAGCTGGAGCCAGGACAGCGACGGCTCGGTCACCATCTCGGTCACGGACGGTGGCGGGCCGACGAGGCCGCGGGCCGGGGTGCCGTCGGTCACGGCACGCGGTGGCCGGGGGCTCACCATCATCACGTCGCTGTGTCGCGCGTGGGGCGTCAGGGACGGGGAGCCGGCCGGAGCCGTCACCGTCTGGGCGGTGCTCAGCCCGATCTGAGCGGCCGCCGCGCCGAAGCGGCGGGGAACAACTAGGCTCCTGCGGCGAAACCGTCAGCAGCACGCACGCAGGAGACCCGCACGCCATGGCCAAGAAGCGCCGCCCCCGAAGCCAGCCGCAGCCGCAGCTCGTCGACGGTGAGATTCCCGTCGTCGGCGCACGCGAGCCCTGCCCCTGCGGCTCGGGCCGCCGTTACAAGGCGTGCCACGGGCGCGCCGCCGCCCAGGCCGCCACCGAGCTGGTGCGTCGCCCGTTCGAGGGGCTGCCCGGCGAGTGCGACTGGGTCGCGCTCCGTGAGCTGGTACCGGCCGCCACCGTGCCGCTGACGCTTCGCGACGGTCTGCCGGCGGACGTGCCCTCGCTCACGCTGGCCACGGTGCTGCCGATGGCGTGGCCCGCGCTGCGCCGCTCGGACGGCGCGGTGCTGCTCGCCGTGCAGAACGACACGGCCACCGGCGACCTCAGCAGAGACCTGGCCGACGTGCTGACCAGGGCGCTGACCGCGACGCCCGGCGCGCCGGTGCCCTCGGGCCGCGGCGACGTGGCGGGCCCGCGGCTGCAGGACCTGCTCGACCCCGAGGCCCCGTTCGTGCCCGAGGTGCACGAGGGCTTCGAGTTCTGGCTCGACGACGCGAGCCAGGCGACCGGCGAGGTGACCGCGTCGCTGGAGCGCGCCAACGCGGCGGCCACCCCCACGGTGCGGCTGTCCGGCGTCACGGCGGCTTACTGGTGCGAGACGCCGGAGAAGAACCACCTGCGCTGGGTGATGCCGCACGCCGAGGAGGAGCTGCTCGACGCGCTGGCCAGGCTGCACGCCGCCGGGGCCTCCTCGCTCGGTGACGACACGCGCCTGGTGGGCTCCTTCCGGGCGCACGGGCTGACCGTGCCGGTGTGGGACCTGCCGAGCGCGATGGGCGCCGAGGAGTGCGAGAAGCCCGCCGCCGCGTTCGGCGAGCGGCTGACCGAGGCGCTGGCCGCGACGACGCCGCTGACCGCCGAGGAACGCAGCGCGCGCAGCGGACTCACGAACCGTCAGATCACCCTCAACTGAGGGGAACTGACGGCACGAAACCGGTCGGGCGACCGGGCCGACCGTAGTGATTCCAGTCACAACTGCCAGTAAATACTGGGTGTTCGGCCATTGTGCGGGCGCGTGGGATTTGCGAATCCCCGATGAGTTGTTACGGTCTGAGTGGGCCCGGTCGCTGGTGCATCCCCCGTCGCCAGCGATCGGGTCCGTCCATGTCCGGACGGCCTCCCCTGGGCGAGCCCTCCGGGCGGCGCCTCAGTAGGACAGCCGGCCCTCCCGGTCGGGCTCGCTGAGTCCGGCCTCCACGAGCACGTCGAGCATCTCGCCGATCGAGGGCAGCGCCACCGCGCCCCGCCCACGGTCCCGGCACCGCTCCGGCTCCCGCACCCAGCCCACCTCGCCCGCGCCGGTCGAGGAGGGCGGCAGCGGCACGTAACCGCCTGGGCCGTGGAACCGCAGCGAGCTCGGCACCAGCTCCCGGGCCGCGAGCAACTCGCCGAGCTCGGGCAGCTCGTAGGGCTCCACCAACAACAACCAGCGGGTCGGCGCGGCGATCACCGGTCCCGCGCCGGCCACGCCCCGGCGGCGCAGCTCGAGGTCGGCCCGCGCCCCGGCCACCGCTGGCAGGCTCACGGCGCAGGGCGCCCGGCCGCCGGTGGCCAGCAGGACCGGGGCCTGGGGCCTGGTCTCCCACCACCAGCCGACCATGCGGACGTCCGTGGTGGCGGCCAGCAGGTCGGGGTCGGCGGGATGCGCGCCGGGCACCGGGCAGTCGGCACGCCCACAGGCGCAGCGGCCATCGCCGAGCGCCTCGGCGCCGGGCACCACGGGCCACCCCCATCGCCGGGCGAAGGCCAGGGCGGCGCCGCGCAACGGCAGGCTCCGCCGCTGAACGCCGTCACCGCCGTCACCGCTGTCACCGCCGTTGCTGTTTCCGTTCGTGCGTCGCTCTCCGAGGATCTCGCGCATCGGCGCTCGTTCCTTTCCTTCGCGGGTTCAGTTACACCACGTGGAACTTAGATCACCGTATGTAGCGGGTCGCGCTAGCGCGGAGCGGCGGGAGGGGGAAGTTTGGCCGCCCATACCGGTTAGGACGCCGGAGTTCATCGATCCGTTCCGATATGTACCCAGCCCACCCGGCTCGATCCGCCGCCCGGAAGGCCCAGTCGATCGCGCATCGCCCCCAGTGGCGTTCCTTTTCCGCCAAACTCGCCCCGGCCCGGCCTGTCGGCACCGGAACCCGCCCGCTACCTGGGCATCATCCATCACGGCAGGACAATACTGGACATCACCGCTGCCGTCTCCAGCCGGGGTAATGCCGGTGGAATGCCGGTGGAAAAGTGCCATAGCGACACACTTATCTGGGGGTTCGCGACGCCTATGACCAGCTCACCCCCGCCAAAAGTGGCCGGAATCCACCCAGCGCGCTCCGTGGTGTCCGAGGCTCCGGCGCCCGGCGACGGCGTCACGCGCGGGGCGCGTCAGGGGCGCGGCCCCGGGCTCCCGCAGGCCTGTGTACAGGACCGTCTGGCCTCCTGGATCTCCGACCTCACCACCCTCCACGACCTCACCGAGCGGCTCGGCCGCACCCGCACCCTGGGTGACGCGCTCCACGAGACGCTGCGGGCCGGGGCCGGCCTGGTGGGCGCGCGGCGGGGGCTGATCTCGCTGACGCCGGCCGACGGGCTCGGCCCGCGCCGGCTCGCCGGACTCGGCCTCGGCCACGCCGACCTCGGCCAGCTCGAGACCGTGCCGCGCGGCCTCGACGCGCCGCTGCCCGGCGCGGAGGGCGAGCCGGCCGAGGCCGTGCACGGGGACATCGCCCACGAGGACCGGCTCGACCCGCGCCACCGCGAGGTCGCCGCCAGGCTCGGCTTCGCGGCCAGCTACGCGGTGCCCCTGACCGCCGAGACGCTGACCGCCGACTCGGCGGGGGCGCTCGGGGCCGCCGTCTGGCTCTACGACGAGCCGGGCCAGCCCGACGTCAGGCAGCGCCACCTGCTCGCCCTCTATCTACGCCAGGCCGGCCAGCACATCGCCAACCGGCTCGAACTGTCCCGCGCCCGCGAAACCGTCGCCGCCGTGCACGAGGGGCTGCTGCCGTCCCGGCTGCCACTGACCGGCGGGGTGCGGCTCGCGGCGCGGCACCTGTCCTGCCCGCGCGGCGGCGGCGACTTCTACGACGCGCTGCCGCTGCCGGACGCCGCGCTCGGACTCGCGGTCGGCGGCACCACGGGCAGCGGCCCCGCCGCGCTCGCCGCGATGGGCCGGCTGCGCGCCGGGCTGCGGGCCTACGCCGTGATGGAGGGGGAGGACCCGGTGGCGGTGCTCTCCGACCTCGAACTGCTGCTGCGGCTGACCGAGCCCGGCCGGTCGGCCACCGTCCTGTTCGGCTACGCGGAGCCGGCGGTGCGCCGCGTCACCGTGGCCTCGGCCGGACATCCGCCACCCCTGGTGATCGGCCGGGACCGGGCCGAGTTCGCCGAGACCGGCCTCTCGGCCCCGCTCAACATGCTGGCCTGCTGGGAAGCCCCGAGCGTGCGGATCGAGCTGTCCGAGGGAGAAACGGTACTGCTCTACAGCGACGGGCTGCTGCTCCACTCGGGCGACCCGATGGACCGCGCCTTCGCCCGGCTCAGGGCCGCCGCCCGCGCCGCGCCGCCCGCCGCCCGCGCCGACCCCGAGGCGCTGGTCGACCACGTCATCGGCGCCATGCTCCCCAACCCCGACGGGCCCGGCACCGGCGTGGGCCCGGCGCACACCACGCCCGTCGAGGACGTCACCCTGCTCGCCGCCCGCTTCGCCTGACCGCCCCCGGGCCGCGGCCGCCGCGCCCCGCCCGCGGCCCTGTCGCACGCGCGGCACCCGCACATACGATGGAAGGCCGAGCAAGCGAGGAGGGCGCGACGTGGCCGAGGAAGAGCGGGCCGAGGAGCAGACGGCGGAGCAGGCCGAGGCGTTCAAGCAGCGCAAGAACAGCGTCGCCCCGAAGGTCTCGGACGAGCTGGCCGAGAACATGAAGCAGGGCTGGGCCGACACCGAGCGCGCGGACCTGCCGCCCGTCCCCCAGGCCGAGCAGACTGCGCGGCGCCGCGCCGAGCTGTCGGCGCGCTTCCCCGGCGAGCGCCTGGTGATCCCCGCCGGCCGCCTCAAGACCAGGTCAAACGACACGGACTACCCCTTCCGCGCCGCCGTCGAGTACGCCTACCTCACCGGCAACCAGACGGAGAACGGCGTGCTGGTCATGGAGCCGGACGGCGCCTCGGGGCACCGGGCCACCCTCTACCTGCTGCCGCGCTCCAGCCGGGAGAACGGCGAGTTCTGGCTGAGCGGGCAGGGCGAGCTGTGGGTCGGCCGCCGGGAGAGCCTGGCCGAGGCGGCCCAGCGCTACGGGCTGCCGGTCGAGGACGTGCGCACCGTGCCCGACCTGCTGAAGGAGGCCACGGGACCGGTCCGGGTCGTCCGCAAGCACGACTCGGTGATCGAGGCGGCGCTGACCGACAAGGTCACGGCCGAGCGTGACGAGGAGCTCCGGGTCTTCCTCTCCGAGATGCGGCTGGTCAAGGACGAGTTCGAGATCGCCGAGCTGACCCGCGCCTGCGAGTCCACGGTGCGCGGCTTCGAGGACGTGGTGCGGGTGCTCGACCGCGCCGAGGCCACCTCGGAGCGGTACATCGAGGGCACGTTCTTCCTGCGCGCCCGCGTCGAGGGCAACGACGTCGGCTACGGCTCGATCTGCGCGGCCGGGCCGCACGCCACCACGCTGCACTGGGTGCGCAACGACGGCCCGGTGCGCCCCGGCGACCTGCTGCTGCTCGACGCCGGCGTCGAGGGCACCGAGCTCTACACCGCGGACGTCACCCGCACGCTGCCGATCAACGGCCGGTTCGACGCGGTCCAGCGGCGGGTCTACGACGCGGTGTACGACGCCCAGGAGGCCGGCATCGCGGCGGTGCGGCCGGGCGCGAAGTTCCGCGACTTCCACGAGGCGGCGCAGCGGGTGCTGACCGAGCGCCTCGTGGAGTGGGGCCTGCTCGAGGGCCCGGTCGAGCGGGTGCTCGAGCTGGGGCTGCAGCGCCGCTGGACGCTGCACAACACCGGGCACATGCTCGGCATGGACGTGCACGACTGCGCGGCGGCGCGGCGCGAGACCTATGTCGAGGGGACCCTGGAGCCGGGCATGTGCCTGACCGTGGAGCCGGGGCTCTACTTCCAGCCCGACGACCTGACGGTGCCCGAGGAGTACCGGGGGATCGGGGTGCGGATCGAGGACGACGTCCTGGTGACGGAGGACGGCAACCGCAACCTGTCGGCCGGGCTGCCGCGCCGGGCGGACGAGGTGGAGGCCTGGATGGCGGCCCTGCGCGGCTGACGTGCCGGCCCCGGCGGGCCCGCGCGGCGGGCCCGCCGGGGCTCCTGTGCCGGCTGGGGCGGGAGTGGCGCCCCGCCGGTCGCCGTCCGAAACGGGCGGTGAGGGTGTGTGAAGGTGTCAAGAGGGCGATTTCGGGTACAGCCTGGGGAACACGGGCGCGCTGTGACGCGTTGAGTGAGTCAATATCTCTGGAAGGAGAGCTCGTGTCCGCCCACTCGACGGACCCTGACGGGCATAGTCCCGGACCACCTCGCCGGCATATGGCTTGCCGCGGCACACGGCGGGGTGGTGTTAGGTGAGTGCCGCACTGCTCGGACTCGTCGCCGTTCTCGTCCTGACGGCCGGCACCGGCTATTTCGTCGCCCAGGAATTCGCCTTCGTGGCGGCCGACCGGCTGTCCCTCAGCCGTGACGCGGCCGCCGGCGACAAGCGCGCCGCTCGGGCCATGAAGGTCCAGGAGCGCCTTTCGTTCATGCTCTCCGGCGCCCAGCTCGGCATCACCGTCACGGGCCTCGTCGTCGGTTTCCTGGCCGAGCCCTCGATGGCCGCCCTGCTCGACCCGGCGCTGAGCACCGTGGGCGTCCCGGAGGCCGCGGTCTCCGGCATCGCGCTGGTCCTCGCGTTCCTGCTGGCCACCGGCATCCAGATGGTGTTCGGCGAGCTGGCCCCCAAGAACATGGCGCTGGCCATCCCCGAGCGTCTCGCCAAGGCGCTGGCCTCCTCGACGCTGGCCTACCTGCGGGTGGCCGGTCCCGTGATCCGCGTCTTCGACGCCTCGGCCAACCGGCTGCTGCGCCGGGTGGGCATCGAGCCCGTCGAGGAGCTGCACCACGGCGCGACGCTCGAGGAGCTCGGCCATCTGATCGACGAGTCGCACGAACACGGGCAGCTCCCGCGTGACACGGCGGAGCTGCTCGACCACGCGCTGGAGTTCTCCGACCGAACGCTGGACGAGGTCATGGTGCCCCGGGTCGACGTGAGCTCGGTGCGGGCCTCGGTGCCCGCCTCGGCGGCCGTGGAACTGATCCGCGAGCACGGTCACTCCCACTACCTGGTGATCGGCGACCGGATCGACGACGTCGTGGGCGTGATAGGCGTGCGCGAGCTGATGCGCGTCAGCCCGGAGCGGGCGGCCAGGGTCACGGCCGGCTCGCTGGCACGGCGCGCGCTGCTGCTGCCCGACACGCTGCCGCTGCCTGGCGCGGTGGAGCAGATGCAGGCCGCGGGCGAGGAGTTCGCCTGTGTGCTCGACGAGTACGGCGGTCTCGCCGGCATCGTCACCCTGGAGGACATCGCCGAGGAGCTGGTCGGCGAGATCGCCGACGAGAGCGACCTGGTCGAGGAGCTGGCCGTGGCCGACGGCGACGGCTGGCTGGTCGACGCGAGCCGCCGGGTGGACGAGGTCTCGGTCGCGACCGGGATCGAGCTGCCCGAGGACGAGTCCTTCGAGACCGTGGCGGGCCTGGTCATCGACCGCTGCGGGAGCTTCCCGCAGGTCGGGGAGCGGATCGTGGTGGAGCTGGCGAGCGGCGCGCGAGCCGAGCTCGAGGTGCTGTCGCTCGACCGGCGGGTGCCGGACCGGATACGGCTCGCACTGCTGCCGGCGGCCGAGCTCTCCGCGGTGCGCGAGCGTGAGGGGCAGCCCTCATGAGCCCCACGACGGCGCTGGCCGTGACCGTGCTGCTGCTGGTCTTCAGCGGCTTCTTCGTGGCCGCCGAGTTCGCGCTGGTGGCGGCCAAGCGACACCGGATGGAGCAGGCCGTCGCGGACGGGCAGCGCGGCTCGAAGGCCGCGCTGGCCGGCATGCGGGAGCTGTCGCTGATGCTGGCCGGCGCACAGCTGGGCATCACGGCGTGCACCCTGCTGCTCGGTTCGATCTCCAAGCCGGCGATCTCGCACGAGATAGAGCCGCTGTTGGAGAGCGTGGGGCTGCCCGCCGGCCTCTCCTACGGCGTGGCGTTCATCGTGGCCATGATCGTGGTGGTCTTCCTCCACATGGTGGTCGGCGAGATGGCGCCGAAGTCGTGGGCGATCTCGCACCCGGAGCGCTCGGCGATGCTGCTCGCGCCCGTGTTCCGCGGGATGGTGCGGGTGGTCAGGCCGCTGATCTGGGTGCTGAACCAGGTGAGCAACAGCCTGGTGCGGTTGTGCCGGGTCACCCCGCGTGAGGAACTCACCTCGGTGAACGACCGGGAGCAGCTGACGCACCTGGTCGCCGAGTCGCAGCGGCTCGGGTTGATCAGCGAGACCGACTCGGGACTGATCACCCGCTCGCTGACCGAGCCACAGTCCCCGGTGGGCGCCATCCAGGTGCCGGCCGCGCGGATCGCCGAGGTGTCGGCCGAGGCCGGCGCGGAGGCGATCCTGGCCGCCGCCTCGGCGAGCGACCACACGCGGCTGCTGGTGCGTGACGGCCAGCGCGTGGTGGGTTCGGTGCACGCGCGGGACGCCATCGTGGCGCGGGCGAGCGGCAAGCGGGTCACGGCCCGCGAGCTGGCGCGTCCGGTGCCCGAGCTGACGGCGGACGACACGGTGGCCTTCGCCGTGGAGCAGCTGCGGCAGCGGCGGGCGTCGCTCGCCGTGGTGCGCGGCGCCGACGGCGGGGTGACCGGGCTGATCAGCCTGGACGACCTGCTGGTGCGGCTGATGGGCCCGCAGCCGGTCTGACGCGTTTCACGTCGCGTGGTTGGCGGCCGGGGCCCCAGGGGTCCCGGCCGCCGGCGTGTTCAGCGGGGTTCAGCGGGGTTCAGCGCGCAGCAGGGTGCCGAGCGTGGGCACGTCGCGGTCGCCGTGGCCCTCGGCGACGGCCCGGTGGAGCAGCTCGCCCATGGGCCGAAGCAGCAGCGGGTCGACGCCTGCCGCCTCGCTGGCGTCGAGCAGGTTCACATAGGCGGCGGCCTGCATGGCCAGGGGGGAGTTGGCGGCGCGCGCGCCGAAGTCGCCGGCGTCCAGCTGGCGGGCGAACTCGGGCACCGAGGCCATCATCGCCTGGAGCCAGGGGATCAGCAGGGTGGCGGTGAACTCCGTGCCCCGGCCCGCTCCCGGGCCGACCATGGCGAGGGCGTGCAGCGCGCCGCCGAACAGCCCGTACATCGCGCTGAGCAGCGCGATGTCGTACAGCGCCGCGGTGCCCGGGTCCTCGTCGAGGAAGACGGGAACGCCCAGGGGCTCCAGGGTCTTGTGGTGGGCGTCGAAGACGGCCCGGGAGCCGCTGTAGAGCAGCGTGGCGCCGGGGTGGCCGATCATCGGCGGGATGGCCATGATGCCGCCGTCGAGGTAGTCGACGCCGTGGCCGGCGGCCCAGGCGGCGGTCTCGCGGGCCTGGGTCGGGGTGCCGTTGGTGAGGTTGATCAGCGTGCGGCCGGCCAGGACGGCGGTGGCCGGCTCCAGGGTCTGGCGCACGGCCTGGTCGTCGAGCACGCAGACGATCACCAGCGGACTCGCGGCGATCGCCGCCTCCGGCGTGTCGGCGACCCTGGCGCCGTCGGCGGCCAGCGCCTCGGCCCGGGCCCGGGTCCTGTTCCACACGGTCACCTGGTGGCCGGCAGCCAGCAGCGTCCTGGCCAGGGCGGTGCCCATGGCGCCGAGCCCAAGGACGGTCACGCCGCCGGTCGCGTCGCCCGGTGTGCGCTCACTCATCGCGTTCTTCTCTCCTGCTCTGGTTTCGAGCTGCTCTGGTTTCGAGCTGCTCTGGTTTCGAGCTGCTCTGGTTTCGAGCTGCTCTGGTTTCGAGCTGCTCTGGTTTCGAGCTGCTCTGGTTTCGAGCTGCTCTGGTTCCGAATGAGGGGTGAACGCGGGCCCGCGCCGGTCTCCAGACTTCTCCAGCGCTTGACGATCGGCAAGTACCCACAAAAAAGTGCGTACTGACCTACAGGTCAGTACGCACGAGGGGGGAAGGTCTACCGTGGGGTGCCGCAGGGGCGGTCGGCCGAGTCAGCCGACGCTGATCGACTCGATGACCACGTCCTCCACGGGGCGGTCCTGCGCGTCGGTCTCCGTGGTGGCGATGGCGTCGACCACGGCCCGGCTCTCCTCGTCGGCGACCTCGCCGAAGATGGTGTGCATCCCGTTCAGCCAGTCGGTCGGGGCGACGGTGATGAAGAACTGCGAACCGTTTGTCCCCGGCCCGGAGTTGGCCATGGCCAACAGGTAGGGCTCGTCGAAGGTGAGGTCGGACACGATCTCGTCCTCGAACTGGTAGCCGGGGCCGCCGGCGCCGGTGCCCTCGGGATCGCCGCCCTGGATCATGAACCCGTCAATGACGCGGTGGAACACCGTGCCGTCGTAGAGCGGCGTGTCCTCCTGCTGGCCGAGCCACTCCATCGAACCGTCCGCCAGGCCCACGAAGTTGGTGACCGTCAGCGGCGCCTGCTCGGGGAAGAGGGTGAGCGCGATGTCGCCCTCGCTGGTGTGGATGGTGGCGCTGGTGGCGTCCGAGACCTCGGCGGCCGCCGGTCCGGCCGGGCCCGCCGGCGTCTCCTCGGTCCCTTCGGCGTCCTCGGCCTGCTCGGTGGCCTCGCCCGTGGCCTCCGGGGTCGCCTCCTCCTCGTCGCCATCGGAACCACAGGCCGTCAGTGCGAGCCCGAGGCAGAGCAGTGCGGTCGCGAGGCGCCGGGAGGAGCGGGTCATGTCAGATGCCTTTCCGTATGCCCGTATGCGGAATCGCAATCAGGCACATCATGCCCCACCGACACCACGAATGCTCCCCCCGCCCACCGCACTAGGGGAGGCGGGGGCGAGGGGAGCAGATCAGCGACGGGCCGTCAGCCGAGCAGGCCCTGCCACTCCTGGCTGCCGGCGATCTCGCCCAGCTCCTCGAGGGTCAGGGGCGAATCGGACCCTTCGCCCGGGTAGACGGTGATGTCGATCGAGGATCCGTCGACGTAGTACACGTCCGCGTAGATCTGCGGGTCGTAGTCCTCGGCCGCGATCCGGTCGCAGAGGAAGACCCGCGTGCCGTCCTCCCGGGTGTCGAGCTGGCACTCAGGGTCTCCGGTCGGTCCGTCTTCCGAGGTGAAGGAGTCGGCGGGCCAGGCGTTGACCTCCACCATGGCGGACGCCTCGCCGGCGCGCACATCGAACGAGGTGTAGCCCTGCGACTCGTTGAGCCCCTCGCCGATCTCCAGGCCGCCGGGAGCGAGGTCGCGGAAGAGCGACCGCAGCTGCTCGCCGGGGACGTCGCTGTTCGTGATCAGGTTGTCGAGCGACTCCTCGGGCGCGCCGTGCTCGGCGTCCGCCACGGCCAGCACCTCCTGCCAGACGGACTCCCGCGCGATCTCGGCCAACCGGTCCTGGCTGATCGGGGGCTCGACCCCGGGGTCGGGGGCCTCGTCGGACATCGAGGTCAGCGAGACCCCGATCCGCCACAGCCCCTCTTCGCTGGGGCCCCAGCTGGCCGGCATCTCGAGCAGGGCGTTCCACGAGGAGTAGTACGTGCCCTCCCAGCCCTCCTCCATGTCCGACTCCGCGAACTGCGTGCCCGGATCCACCACGGTCGACTCGTCGAACCGCGTGTTCCCCACCGAGAGCACCGAGCCGTCCTCCAGCTCGGTCTGCTCGCACTGCTCCGCGCCGTCCCAGTCGTAGCCGTCACAGCCGGCCACGGAACGCCAGTCGCTGGCCTGCCAGCGCAGCATCGAGACGTCGAGGCTGAACGCTTCCTGCCCCGTGCCGAACTCGAGCGAGACGCTGGGGTCGCCGCTCTCCTCGGGCGTGGTGGCGTAGGAGGCCGTGGCCGAGATTCCCTCGGGGAGCATGGCGGTCAGGGTGGCGATCAGCTCCGACTGGGTCTGCGGCGCCTCCGCGACGTCGAGCGACTCGCCGTTCCCTCCCCCACCGCCCCCCGGCAGCTGGACGGCGGCCACGGCGACGGCCGCCACCGCGGCGGCGCCCGTGACCATGGCGGCTCTCCGCCGCCACAGCCGGACTTTGCCGCGCCGCAGCCCGCCCTCGGCGAGCGCCTGGCTGTCGGTCTTGAACCCGCCGCCGGCCTGGCGCAGCATCGCGCCGAACTCCCGCTCGAACTCGCTGGGCCCGTCTATGTCGTGCATGTCGTGTGTCATCGGGACTCCTTTCCCGGCCCTAGGCCCTGGTGAGTTCGGCGAAGCCTGAGCTGCCCAGCATGGTCCTGAGCTTGGCCAGGGCGCGGCTGGATCGGGAACGGACGGCGCTCGAACTGGTCCGCATCGCCTCGGCGGTCTGCTCGATGCTGAGGTCCTCCCAGAACCGCAGCACCAACACCGCCCTGTCCTTCGGGGGCAGCTGGCCCAGGGCCTGCAGCAGCGTGACGCGCAACGAGGAGTCCGCCATCTCGACGGCCTGTTCCGGGAGCCGCAGCGCCGGCTGCTCGCCGCTGCTGCGCCGCCTTCGGTGCGTCAGATAGGCGCGGACCAGCACGGTCTTGGCGTAGGCGTCCGGGTTGTCTATGCATTTCTTCCGGTGCCACACCGTGTACATCCGGCTGAGGGTCTCCTGCACCAGATCCTCCGCGAGATGTGTGTCCCCACTGGTCATCAGGCACGCCGATCGATAGAGCGCCGCGCTCCGGCTCACGGCGAACTGCCGATACGAATCCTCGTCGCGCCGTCCCATCCGTCCCCCCTCGAATCCGCTTGAAGACCCCCGCACCCAACCAGACGCGTGAGGAGGTCGAGTTTGTCGCACCGGGTGGTGCCGCACACCTGTGCGACACCACCCCGCGCGGTCGGATCAGCGATCCCGCCGATCAGCCGAAGAGCGCGCGCCACTCGTCGGCGGTCGCTATCTCGGCCAGCTGCTCACCGGTGAACGGGGCGTCGGCGCGGGTCGGCTCGGCGTCCCAGTTGGCAACGTTGTACGCCGTGATGTCCAGCGAGGAGCCGTCGGGGTAGGTGACGACCGCCCAGTTCATGGCGATCGGGTCGTCCTCACTGGCGGGCCAGTTGCAGACGCTCACCACGGTGCCGTCCTCCAGGGTGGTGTCCTGGCAGTCCGGGCCGTCCACGGCCTCGTCCTCCTCGGCGATGAGCTCGGCCTCCTCGATGGAGATGGACTGCTCGCTCTCGCCGCCCTCCTCGCCCTCGGGGGCCGCCTCGTAGGCGGTGATGTCCACCAGGCCGGGGCCTTGGCCGTCGTCGACGGTGACCGAGCCGTAGCCCGCCCCCTCCGTCTCGACGTCGACGATCTCCAGGCCCTCGGGGGCCAGCGCGCGGAAGGTGTCCCGGAGGTCGGAGGCCGGGATGTCGCTGGAGTCCGGCACCTCCTCCTCCCACTCCTCGGGGCCGCCGTACTCGGCGTCCGCCGCGTCAAGCACGCTCTGCCAGACCGGGGCCTGGACGACCTCCGCGAGCTGGTCGAGGTCCAGCGGCGGGGTGTACGCGTCCGGGTCGGCCGCGTCCGTCAGGTCCTTGGACTCGGTGAGGACGATGGCACGGCCGCCGGGCTGCTCTAGGTCGGAGCCGCCGGGGCCCTCGAGCCAGACCTCCCAGTCCCGGCCCTGGTAGGGCTCGATGCCCTCCTCCGGGTCCCCCTCTTCCTGGTAGTCCCGGGTGATCAGGGAGAGGATCGAGCCGTCCTCGAGGGTGGTGTCCTCGCAGGTGAAGCCCTCTTCCGGCTCGCCGAAGCCCTGGCAGCCGGCGATGTCGTGCCAGTCCTCGGTGGCCCAGCGGTAGGCGCTGAGGTCGAGGGAGACGCCGCCCGCGCCGTCGTCCGCGATGAGGGAGACGGACGAGTCGGGACCCTCCTCCAGGCCGGTCGCGTAGGACTCGGTGATCTGGAGGTCGCCGGGCAGGAGGCCGGTCAGCGTGTCGATCAGCTCCTGCTCAGTCCGCGGAACGTCGTCCGCGGCCGGCTCGGCGAAGCTGGGCGAGGCGGCGACCATCGACGCCATCGCGGCGGTGGCGATCGCCGCGGTCAGCCCGATCCGGCGCTTCCACAGCGGCCGGCTCGCCTCGTCCTTGCGTGTGCTCATGTCTGCTTACCCCTTACTTCGGCTCGGCCCCCGACCGGGGGCCCGGCGAGCCGCGTTCCCCCGCGTTCTCGCCCCGTCATACATAGGGATGCGCGAGCCCCCGTGAGGTGTCGCAGACTTCTTCAGAATTTTTTCCCGGCCACGTCGGAGCCGATAGCCTGGCGGTAACGCCCGGGCGGCAGGCACGGGCCGCGCCTCAGGAGTCCCCCTCATGGAAGCTCTCGCTCTCGGGCCCAGCTGGCTCGACCCGGAGAACCTCATCCAGAGCTTCGGGCTCGTCGGGATCCTCGCGGTGGTGTTCGCCGAGTCCGGCCTGCTGATCGGCTTCTTCCTGCCGGGCGACTCGCTGCTCTTCACCACCGGGCTGCTGGTGGCCACCGACCAGTACCTGCACTACCCGCTGTGGCTCGTGTGCCTGCTGATCGTGATGGCCGCGGTCGTGGGGGACCAGGTCGGCTATCTCTTCGGGCGCAAGGTCGGCCCGTCCCTCTTCAGGCGCCCCGACTCCCGGCTCTTCAAGCAGGAGAACGTCGAGAAGGCGCACGCCTTCTTCGAGAAGCACGGGCCCAAGTCACTGGTGCTGGCCCGCTTCGTGCCGATCGTGCGCACCTTCACGCCGATCATCGCCGGCGTGAGCACCATGCGCTACCGCTCGTTCGTCACGTTCAACATCGTCGGCGGCGTGCTGTGGGGCGCGGGCGTGACCCTGCTGGGCGCCGCGCTCGGTCAGGTCGACTTCGTGCACGAGCACATCGAGCTGATCCTGGTCGGGATCGTGCTGCTCTCCGTGATCCCGATCGTCATCGAGTACCTGCGGGCCAGGCGCTCGTCGGCCGGCGCGGGCGGGGCCGGCGCCCCGGCGAACGGCGGCGCGCCAGCGGCCCCCGCGCGCGGTCAGGGCCGCCACACCAAGCGGTAGGCGGTGGGCGGGGCGCTCCGGAAGAGCGCCCCTGAAGAGGGCCCGGAACAGCGCCGGGGCCGTGTCGGTGCCGGGAAGGCCGCTCAGCCGCGCGGAGCGGCGTCGCGCGGCTCCTCGGCCGGGCGCGCGGTGGTGACGTCGACCGGGGTGGCCCTGATGGTGCGGGGCTCGGCCCCGGTCTGCGGGGGCTCGGGCGGCGGGTTGGCCGCCGCGCTCTCGGCCTTCATCGCGGCCGTCTCGCTCTTGAGGATGCGCGCCGACTTCCCCAGGGAGCGGGCGAGGTCCGGCAGCCGCTTAGCGCCGAAGATCAGCAGCACAATGACGGCCAGGACCACAAGCTCTCTCAACCCGATCTGACCCATGGTTTCCACCTCCAGAGGAACGTCCGGGTGCATCCCCCTCAGAGCGCCACGGTACCGGGTCCCGAGTAAAGAGCCCAGAAGTAAAGTCCGGGGTAAATCCCAGGCCAAGAGGGGCTGGTGAGGTGGTCCGGAGATACGTGAGTAGTAGCGGCAGATGCGGTCGATGATCTGGTCGGCCGTCTTGGTCCACTTGAGGGGGCGGGTGGTCTCGTTCCAGATCTTGATCCAGTCCTCCAGCGCGGTCTTCAGCTCGTCGAGGGAGCAGAGGACGCCGCGTTCCAGGCATCTGCGTTCCAACTCGGCGAACCACCGCTCGACCTGGTTGATCCAGGACGAGTATGTCGGGGTGGAGTGCAGGTGGAAGCGTGGGTGCTCCAGCAGTCAGCGGTGGACCACCGGTGCTTTGTGTGTGGCGAGGTTGTCGCAGATCACGTGGACCGCCAGGCCGGGGAGGGTCTGGCGGTCGGTCTCGTCGAGGAAGTCGCGGAAGTCCTCGGCATGGTGCTGTGCGGACAGCTTGCTGATCACCTTGCCGGTCGCGGTGTTCAACGCGGCGAACAGGTCCACGGTGCCGTGCCGGACCTAGTCGAAGCCGCGCCGCTCGGGCACCCCGGGCGCCATCGGCAGCACCGGCGCGGTCCGCTCAAGCCTGGATCCGTGGTTCTCGTCCACCGCGAACACCGCGGCGTTCG
>NZ_SMKC01000012.1 GCF_004348315.1 Streptomyces sp. 8K308
CCCGAGCCCCGCCCCGCGCCGGCCGGCGCCCCTGACCCGCTGCCCGAGCCGGCCCGCGCCGAGCTGCGCCTCGAGACCGTGCTCGGCGCGCTCAGCGACCCGCTGCGGCTGCGCATCGTCCGCACCCTGCTGCTGGAGTCCGAGGCCTTCGACCACCCCTGCGGCTGGTTCGGCATCGACCGCCCCAAGTCCTCGCTCACCCACCACTTCCGCGCGCTGCGCGAGGCCGGCCTGATCCGGCAGCGGCAGTACGGGCTCGAACGGCGCAGCCACGTCCGGGTCGACGATCTGGAGGCACGCTTCCCCGGGCTGCTGACGCTCGTCGCCGCCTGGCGACAGCCGGCGCCCTGACGGGTTGACTTGGCGTGTGCTCCAACTCCTAGCGTGAACGCGTTGTCACACCCGCGACGGAGTCTTGGGAGAGAGCCGTTATGAAGACCGTGGAACTCGGCCGCACCGGCGAACAGGTCAGCCAGCTCGCGCTCGGCTGCATGAACATGGGCACCCTGACGGACGAGGCCACCTCGTTCGCGATGCTCGACGACTACCTCGAGGCCGGCGGCACCTTCCTTGACACCGCCAACTGCTACGCCTGGTGGAACGACCGCGGCAGCCACGGCGGGCACAGCGAGGAGCTGCTCGGCCGCTGGTTCGCGCGCGGCGGCGGGCGGCGCGAGAAGGTGTTCCTGGCCACCAAGGGCGCGGCGGCGGTGCCCGACCTGTCACGGGTCTGGGGCGAGGGCGACGAGCCGATCTGGGAGGCCGCGCACGACGGCGGCTTCGAGGGCGCAGGAGCCGAGACGCTGCGCCGGGCCGTCGACGACAGCCTGCGCCGCCTCGGCACCGACCACATCGACCTGTACTACGTGCACGTCGACGACCTGTCGACGCCGCTCGAGGAGACGCTGGAGGCCCTGGCCGGCATCGTGCGGGCCGGCAAGGTCCGCTACCTCGGCTGGTCCAACGTGCGAACCTGGCGCCTGGAGCGGATCAGGCAGCTGTGCGAGCGCCACGGCTGGCCGGCGCCGGTCGCCCTCCAGCAGCAGCACTCGTACCTTCGGCCCAGGGCCGGCCTCGACTCCCGCTCGATCGCGGACGTCGAGCAGTTGGACTACCTGCGCGCCCACCCGGACCTCGGGCTCGTCGCCTACTCGCCCATCCTCAAGGGGATGTACGGCGACCCGGCCAAGCGCCGCGAACACCGGATGATGGCCTCCTACGCCGGGCCTGACGCCGACGCCAGGCTGGCGGCGGTCGACGATGTGGCGGCGGAGGCCGGGGTGACGGGCAACCAGCTGGTGCTGGCCTGGCTGCTGCACCAGGACGACCCGGCGGTGATCCCCCTCGTCGGCCCCCGCACGACCGAGCACTACCGCGCCGCGCTGCCAGCCCTCGACGTGAGGTTGAGCCGGGAACAGCTGGCCAGGCTCGACGCCGCGGGGGCCTGAGCGCTCCGCTGGGAGCGCGGGCAGGCGACCGGGGCCGTCCGCGGTTGGTCGCGCCCACGCGGGCGCAGCCGCCCAGCGTCACGGCCCCGCACCCCGGGGCCCCAGGGCGGCACCGGGACGCGACGGGGCAGCCGGGTCGCCGCGCTGCCCAGCCGCCCGGTCGGGGTTCCGGCGCCGTGTGGGCGCCGGAACCCGACCGGCGGAGGTCGCTCACCCCCGCCGGAGGGTCGGCGTCACGGACGCTGCGCCGGCACGTTCTGGTAGGCCTTGAACCGGTCGGTCTCCGCCACTGGAAGGATCACCTCGTCGATCCGGTCAAGCAGGTCCGCGTCCAGCTTCACGCCGGCCGCCTTGGCGTTCTCGCCGACCTGCTCGGGGCGGGAGGCGCCCACGATCGCCGCCGAGACGTTGGGGTTCTGCAGCACCCAGGCCACCGCGAGCTGCGCCAGCGAAAGCCCGGCCTCGTCGGCCAACGGACGCAGCCGCTGCACGGCCTCGAGCACCTCGTCCCGCAGGAAACGGCTGATCATGTTGGCGCCGCCCTTGGCATCGGTGGCACGCGACCCCTCGGGCGGCTGCTGGCCCGGCAGGTACTTGCCGGTCAGCACGCCCTGGGCGATCGGCGACCACACGATCTGCCCCAGGCCCAGCTCCTCCGAGGTGGGGATGACGTCGCCCTCGATGACCCGCCACAGCATCGAGTACTGCGGCTGGCTGGAGACCAGCGGAATGCGCAGCTCCGTGGCCAGCGCGTGGGCCCGACGAATCTGCTCGGCCGGCCACTCCGAGACGCCGATGTAGTGCGCCTTGCCGGAGTGCACGACGTCGGCGAACGCCGACATCGTCTCCTCGAGCGGGGTGAACCGGTCGTAGCGGTGCGCCTGGTAGAGGTCGACGTAGTCGGTCTGCAGCCGGCGCAGCGAGTTGTTGATGGACTCCATGACGTGCTTGCGCGACAGGCCCCGGTCGTTGCGGCCGGGGCCGGTCGGCCAGAAGACCTTGGTGAAGATCTCCAGACCCTCGCGCCGCTCGCCCTTCAGCGCCCGGCCGAGCACCGACTCGGCGCGGGTCTCGGCGTAGACGTCGGCGGTGTCGAAGGTGGTGATCCCGGCGTCGAGGGCCGCGCGGACGCAGGCGGTGGCCGCCTCCTCCTCGACCTGGGAACCGTGGGTGAGCCAGTTGCCGTAGGCGATCTCGCTGATCAGCAGGCCGCTCCGGCCAAGGTGTCGATACTCCATGGTTCCCAGACCCTATCTTCCCCGTCGGTTAATAGCTCGATTGGCTGGTCATCACGGACGTGAACTGTGTGGTGCGGTGATGTCACGGCCCCCTTCCCCTAACCTCCACGACGATGCGCGCGCTGACGATGTACGAGATCCCCGGCACCCCGGTGGTGGCCGAGCTGCCCGACCCCTCCCCGGCGGCCGGCGAGCTGCTGGTGCGGGTGGCCGCCGCCTCGCTCAACGGCTACGACGCCGCCCTGGCCGGCGGCATGATCCCCCACCCCGACCCGGACTTCCCCTTCGTCCTCGGCAAGGACTTCGCCGGCACGGTGGTCGCCGTGGGCGAGCGGGTGGGGCGCTTCTCGGTCGGCGAGGCCGTCTTCGGGGTGGTGACCGGCGCCTACCCCGGCACCGGATCGCTGGCCGAGTACGTCACGGTCGCCGAGGCGTTCGGGGTGAGCCGGATCCCCGCGGGGGTCACCCCCACGGACGCGGGGGCACTCGGCCTCGCCGGCACGGCCGCGCTCGACGCGATCGAGGCCATCGGCCCGGCGCCGGGCGACGTGGTCCTCATCTCCGGAGCCACCGGCGGCGTGGGCGCGTTCGCGCTCCAGTACGCGCTGGACGCCGGCGCCGAGGTGATCGCCACGGCCAGGCCGGGACCGCCGGCCGACTTCGTCCGGGGCCTCTCGGGCGACCGGGTCAGAATCGTCGACCACGCCGGCGACCTGCTGGCGCAGGTGCGCGCCATCGCCCCCCAGGGCGTCTCGGCGGCGCTGCACTTCGCCGGCAACGGCATGGAACTCGCCGAACTGGTCATGGCCGGCGGCCGGATGGCCTCCACGCTCGGCTTCGGCCCCGAACAGGCCGCCGGCCGCGGCTTCGGCGTCACGGCGGTCACGGCCTCACCCGGCATCGCCACCCTCAACCGCCTCGCCGCCGACGTCGCCTCCGGCCTGATCCGCGTCCCCATCACCCACACCTACTCCCTGGCCGAGGTGCCCCAGGCCCTCACCGACTTCAACCACGGCGCACTGGGCAAACTGGCCGTGGCCCTGCCGTAGCCGCGGGACGCCGGCAACGGAGACGGCCGTCGTCCCAACTGTTCGTGGCCCATCTCGCTGAGCGCCGCACGTTGTTCGGCCGATTCGACGGGCCCCTGTTCCGCTCCGTCTCGAACCGCGACCGCGGCCTACAAGAAGGCCGACTTCTTCGCCAGGTCCCTCACCGTCTGGCCTGCGCACGCCGCCCGTTCTACCTCCCCGAAGTCCACCCTGGGCCAGCTCCTGGCCGTCAAGAACGGCATCGACCACATGCTCGAACGACTCGACCCGACCCCGACGACGAACGCGAAGCTGTCGCCGCCCTCGCCGAATGACTCGCAGACACCCCTACGCCTGCCGGGGCTACCCCGAAGCGAACGTGCTGGCGAGGGCCCGCCGGACCTCCACGGCGGGGAACGGAGTGCGCTTGCCCTGCGTGAGGAGTCGGTGGTGGAAGTCGTCCAGGACGATGGAGTGCTGGGCGTGCCGGTCGATGATCGCACTGATGTCGGATGGAACACCGTCGGGTCGTCGCCCCTTCACCCACTCACGCAGAAAGGCCCCGTGTTCGCTGCCGCCCCGGACGCCGTCTGGCAAATGATGGCGAAGCAGGTGGCTCGGTGCATAGCAGCGGTCGTACACAAGATGATCTGCGAGGAAGTCGGCCTCCTCTGCGGAGAGTTCGAACTCGCGGCTCAACGCAAGGCCAAAGTCGGCGAAGTAGACCTGCTGGCCGTCGGTGAGCAGGTTGGCGAAGTGAGCGTCGAAGTGGACCAGCCCGTGCGCGCTCATGAACTCCGTCCCTCGCAGTAGCTCATCCTCGACCCACCCATAGGACGATGCGCCTGGTGTGTCCGGCTGGGTCGCATCACGCTTTTCGCCGAGCCAGCTGGCGAGCGTCTGAGGCACATGCTCCAAGAAGAGCACCAGACTGAAGGCGGACCGGCCGATGGCCACTAGCCGACGGCGCACGGCTGGTGACCCGTCCCAATGCGCGACGGCCCCGTCGACGCCCCCGAACTCGTCGGCGAAGCCAGCAGGAGGGCAGTCAGGCAAGACCCGCCAGTGATACAGAAGAGGGAAACCCGCGTACTCGTTCTTCAGGACCCAGCCTGTGGTCATGATGTGAGCGGCCAACTCACGCCAGGCGCCGAACCCCGTCGACCCCACCCCGTACTGGTAGAAGAGCGGAAGCTCGAACAGGTTCGCCGTCGACCGCAGGTGCTCCGGTTGCAACTCGATGTCCGTCAGTGGCACCCGCTTAACGAAGACGTGTCTCCCCTCGACTTCCATCTCCGCCGACCTACCGCCAATACCGGAGCGCAGACCAGGCGCGGCAGCCACGGCGTCCGCAAGTTGCCGATCGCTGAACAGGGACAGCCGTGCTCCCACGGTCGCGTAAGCGGACACTCGCGCCGTATGCCCTGATGCGTTCCCATCCATCGGCGGCTCCAGCGGAGCATCAACACGCATGCTGCTGATCATGCCAGGGGCAACCGTTGCTGATACGGCACTAGGCCGGCTCGTCTCCCGTGCGGACCGCGCCCAGGAACGCCTGCCATGCCGCAGGGGGAACGGTGATCACGCTGGAACGGTCCTTGGTGTCACGGACGGCGACAACGGCGGAGCGGGCCGCCTCCACGCAGTCGTCCCCGGAGTAGGAGGACTTCACCCAGTCGAGCTGCTCCATGCCACCACGTCCTCAATGCACTTCCGGCTCTCGTCGAACCTCATCGCCCGGTTCATCATGGCAGTGAAGGCATCGAACGCCCTAGAGAGATACGCATACCTGGTCGAATAGAACACGCCAAGCACGGTCTCGACATAGCCGACGAGGTGGATGACCGGCTCCCCGTCGCCTTCGAGCGCGGGCAACTCCCACAGCAGGCAGTGGTCGTCGAGACCCGGGGCCGCGAGGTGGTCAGGCCAGACCTGGACCCGAATCGTGTCCGGCCACCTGTCGATCAGCGCCAGCACGCACTCCAGTTGGACCCGATGCACTCGGGCGTCGCCACGCCCGGATCCGGCGAGCGGATCGCGCAGAGCGCGCTCGCCGATGATGAGTGCGCCCTGGTCAACGTCAGGCCGTCGCCTGGTGCGCGCTCGGCCTCAGCCGTCAGACGGTCTTCGAAGGCGACGCTGCGCCTGCTCCGCTTGCGCGTGCGCCACTCCACCTCGTAGGGCGGCAGGTACGGCTGAGCCGCGACGATGGCCGTGCTGGCGTAGTCGGCCGTGCGCAGCAGGCCGGGAATGGACAGCAGACTCCAGGACATGACCCCGACCGCGGCCCGGTCGAGCGTCGCCAGCTTGTCCAGGTTCGGGACACCGATCTCGGAGTGCTCGACCATTCCGACGTTCCCTTGGTCTGATGCCTGGATACCGCGAATCAATCCCTGCGCGTCCATGACCGAGCCTCCGAGTTCCATGAGTAACCGCCAGGTGACGCCCAGTATCTCTCTACTCCAGGGCGCAGGTTGGCGATCGGCGGAACTTTCCACACATTCGGTCATCTGGCGCGAGCCGTGCGGTTACCACACCAGGACCGGCTTGACCGTCCGGCCTGAACGCTGGTCGTCCACCGCCTGGTTGATGTCCTTGAAGGAGTAGGTGGTGATCAGCTCGTCGACGGGGAACCGGCCGGCGGCGTGCAGGTCGAGGAGTTCGGGGATGAAGCGCTGCGGCACGGCGTCGCCCTCTATGCAGCCGCGCACCGTCTTGCCGTTGAGCATCAGGTCCTGGAGGTCCAGGGTGAGTTGGGCCTCGCCGAGGCCGACCACCACCAGGGTGCCGGTGGGGGCCAGGGCGAGGGCCGCGTCGGCGACGACGGCCGGGATGCCGGTGGTGTCGAGCGCGTGGGTCGGGCCGCCGCCGGTCGCCTCCCGGACGGCGGCGACCACGTCTCCCGCCGCCGGGTCGATGACGGCCGTGGCGCCGAGGCGTTCCGCCAACGCCCGCCGCTCCGCGACGGGCTCGACCACCACCAGGCTCGCGGCGCCCGCGACCTTCGCGGCGAGCAGTGCGGAGAGGCCGACGCCGCCCGCGCCGTAGACCACGAAGCCGGCGTCCGGGCCAGGGCGCAGCACGTTGAGCACCGCGCCGGCGCCGGTCTGGAAGCCGCAGCCGAGGGGGGCCACGGTGGTCAGGTCGGCGTCCGGAGCGACGACCACGACGTTGTCGGTCGAGGCCAGGGCGTGCGTGGCGAAGCTCGACTGGCCGAAGAACGAGCCTGCCACCGGCACGCCGTCCTGCCGGATGGTGGCCGAACCGTCCACGCGCCGACCCGAGTTGTTCAGCCGCATGCTCTCCTCGCAGTACGCCGGGCGGCCGGCCAGGCACCGGCCGCACCGGCGACAGCTGCGGTAACTGAGGACGACCCGGTCCCCGGGATTGACCCCGGCGACCGCCTCGCCGACCTCCTCGACGACGCCGGCGCCCTCGTGGCCGAGCACCACCGGGCCCTGTTTCGGGGTGATGGCCGATCTGATGGCGAGGTCGGTGTGGCAGAGGCCGCCGGCCGTGATCCGCACCAGGATCTCGTCCTCGCGCGGCGGGTCGAGTTCCACCGTCTCCAGGGTGAAACCGGCTTCCGCGGCCCTCGACACCGCGGCCGTTATCCGCATCGCGGACTCTCCTCAGGCAATCTTCGGACAGCTTCGGATGGCGTCAGACTCGTTCGAGCAGGAAGTAGAAGTGCTGGCCATTGTGCAGGACCAGCTCGGATTTGCCGTTCATGATGCCCATCAGGGTCGTGTCGTCCACCCGCTTGAAGTGGTCGAGGTCCGGCCGGCCGTCGTACACCATGGTGGCCGTCACCTCGCCGCGGAACTCGATGTTCCACAGGCTGGCCTCGCCCCCGCCGAGCGCCACGTTGGAGAACAGCTCGCCGTTCTCGCCGTAGCAGATGAGGGGCTTGGCGTCGGTGACCGAGTTGAACGTCTTGCCGAACCAGCGGATGGCCGCGAGCCGCTGGTAGAGGCCGTGGCCGGTGGCGAACCCCTGCCCCTTCCAACGGCCCAGGATGTTCATGGCGGGCACCGTGTCGAGACAGGACCAGATCCGGTCGAGCTCCGCGCTCGACACCCCGTCGTTCCTCTTCCTCAAGTGGTGGAATCTCACCCGGGCTTCGTCGATGTTCATCAAGCGTCCCTTCCCCACCGGGGCCGGTTGCGGCGCCTTACGAACTCATCTGTTCTCGATCGCGACCGACCGTACGCCGGAGCCCGGGACGCGACAAGGTCGCCTTGGGAACGAGCCGGCGCGCTTCAGCCATCGCTGAAAATCTCGCCGCGCCCCGCCTTCGCCGCCAACAGGGGTGGCGGGGCGAACCGTTCGCCGTGGGTCGCGCTCAGCCGGTCCGCGCGGGTGACGAGGGCCGGCAGGCCGCCGGGGTAGCCGTTGGCGAACTGGAGGGCGCCACCGGTCCAGCCGGGGAAGCCGGCCCCCAGCAGCGATCCGACGTTGGCCTCGGCGACCGAGGCGACCACGCCGTCGGCCAGGCAGCGCACGGCCTCGATC
Source organism: Streptomyces sp. 8K308 (assembly GCF_004348315.1). Lineage (GTDB taxonomy): Bacteria > Actinomycetota > Actinomycetes > Streptomycetales > Streptomycetaceae > Streptomyces. The sequence continues at coordinate 8,230 of NZ_SMKC01000012.1, forward strand.
GCGGCGGCGAACAGCAACCGCTCGCCGAGCTCGGCCGGGTCGGCGGGGGCGGCGCCCGCGCTGGCGAAGTGTTCGCGCAGGCCCGGCCAGAGGCGGGTGCGCCGGCCCTCCGCGTCGTAGTCGTGGAAGCCGGCCCCGGCGGCTCGGCCCGGGCGGTCGAAGGCGTCGAGCATCCGGTCGACGACGGCGTCCCCCGGGTGCGGGGCCGCGCCGTCGCGGACGCGGCGGACGAGCGGCAGCGACACCTCGTCGAGCAGCGCCAGCGGCCCGGTCTCGTAGCCGGCCTGGGCGGCGGCCTGTTCGACGCTGGCGGGCGCGACGCCCTCGCCGACCATGGCCGCGCCCTCGGCGAGGTAGCGGACGAGGACCCGGGAGACGAAGGAACCGCCGTGGACGACGATCGGGGTCACGCCGAGCCACCTGGCCAGGTCGAGCGCGCGGGCCAGCGCCGCGTCGCCGGTGGCCGGGCCGCGCACGATCTCCACCAGACGCGCCTGGTCGGCGGGGTCGGGGAAGCGCAGCCCGAGGAGGTCGGCGGGGCGCCGCACCCGCTCGGCGAGCCGGGCCACGGGCACGGTCGGCCCGGTGGCGCACAGCAGGGCGTCGGGCCAGAGGGCGTCCGCCACGCGCTGGAACGCCTTGTGGTCGGGGTCGGGTTCGTCCGGGAGGGTCGCGATGACGACGTCGTGGTCGGCCAGTTCCTCGGGGGCGTCGGCGGCCGCCATGTCGAGGCCGGCGGCGGCGCAGGCCCGGACGATCGCGGCGGCCGGCTCGCCGGCGCCGACGACGGCCACCCGGCGGGCGGGCCGGGCCGGCCGGGCGGCGGCGCTCTGACGGGCCGCGACCGCGCGGGGGTCGAGGAAGAGCCCCTGGATCATGTTCTTCGACGTCTGGCCCGTGACCAGCTCGGTGAGGTAGCGGCCCTCGACCAGCAGCGCGGTCTCCAGGTCGACCTGGGCGCCCTCGACCGCGGCGGCCAGCAGCAGGCGCGGCGCCGGGAACGGGGCGCCGCGCAGCCGCTTCTCCAACTGGGCCGGGAAGGCGATGAGTCGGGGGGCTAGTGCGCGATCGCCGGGGGCGCCGCCGGGGATCCGGTGTCCCTCGGTGTCCCAGGGCTGCCTCGCGTCGGGGTTGGCGCGGACGAAGGCGCGGGCCTTGGCCAGCAACTCCTCGGGGTCGGTGGCCAGTTCGTCGACGAGGCCGGCGGTGAGCGCCTCGCGCGGGGTGTGCCGGCGGCCTTCGAGCAGCACAGTGGGCAGCGCGCCGGCCAGGCCGAGCAGCCGCACGGCGCGGGTGACCCCGCCGCCACCGGGCAGCAGGCCGAGGGTGACCTCGGGCAGCCCGATCTCGGAGCCGGGCACGTCGAGCGCGATCCGGTGGTGGCAGGCCAGGGCCAGCTCGTAGCCGCCGCCGAGCGCGCTGCCGCCCAGGGCGGCGACCACCGGGCGGCCCAGGGTTTCGAGGCGGCGTAGGGTGCGCTTGGCCACCAGGTTGCCGGCGAGGAACTCGGCGGCGCGCTCGCGGGTGACGGCGATCAGCTCGCGCAGGTCGGCGCCGCCCAGGAAGGTCTTCTTGGCGGAGGTGAGGATGACGCCGGTGGTGTGGTCGCGCTCCCGCTCCAGACGGTCGACGGCCCGGTCCAGGGCGGCGGTGAACGCGGCGTCGACGGTGTTGGCCGAGCGGCCCGGCGCGTCGAGGACGAGCGTGACGACGCCCTCCGCGTCCCGCTCCCAGCGGATGAGGTCCGGGGTGGTGGCGCTGGCCATGGCGGGCGGCTCCTGCTCTCTTGGGCGGGTGGTCGGAAAACGCTGTGGTCGGAGACGCCGTGGTCAGACGCGCTCGACGACGGTGGCGACGCCCATGCCGCCGCCGACGCACAGGGTGACGAGGCCGCGCCGCAGGTCCCGCCGCTCCAGCTCGTCGAGCAGGGTGCCGAGGATCATCGCGCCGGTGGCGCCCAGCGGGTGGCCAAGCGCGATGGCGCCGCCGTTGACGTTGACCCGGTCGGGGCCGAGGCCGAACTCGCGCATGAAGCGGAGCACGACGGCGGCGAACGCCTCGTTGATCTCGACCAGGTCGATGTCGTCGATGGTGAGCCCGGCCCGCGCGAGGGCCTTGCGGGTGGCGGGGGCGGGGCCGGTGAGCATGATGGTGGGCTCGGACCCCGAGACGGCGGCCGAGACGACGCGGGCGCGCGGCGTCATGCCGAAGCGCTCGCCGGCCGCCCGGCTGCCGATCAGGGTGAGGGCGGCGCCGTCGACGATGCCCGAGGAGTTGCCCGCGTGGTGGACGTGGTCGATCCGCTCGAGCCAGTGGTACTTCCGCAGCGCCACGGCGTCGAAGCCGCCGGCCTCGCCGAGGGCGGCGAACGACGGCTTGAGGGCGGCCAGGCTCTCGGCCGTGGTGCCGGGCCGCAGGTGCTCGTCGCGCTCCAGGACGGGGACGCCGGCCCGGTCGAGCACGGGCACCACGGAGCGGTCGAAGCGGCCGTCCTTCCAGGCCGCCGCGGCCCTGGCCTGGGACTCGGCGGCGTATTCGTCGACGTCCCGGCGGCTGAAGCCGTCGAGGGTGGCGATCAGGTCGGCGCCGACGCCCTGCGGGACGTAGCCGATGGCCATGCTGGTCATCGGGTCCTCGAACCAGGCGCCGCCGTCCGAGCCGATCGGCACCCGGGACATCGACTCGACGCCGCCGGCGACGACCAGCTCCTCCCAGCCGGAACGGACCTTGGCCGCCGCCAGGTTGACCGCTTCGAGGCCGGAGGCGCAGAAGCGGTTCTCCTGGACCCCGGCCACGGTGTCCGGCAGCCCGGCGGCCAGCGCGGCGACCCTGGCGATGTCGGAGCCCTGGTCGCCGACGGGGCTGACCACGCCGAGCACCACGTCGTCGACGGCCGCCGGGTCGAGGCCGGGAAGGCGGCGCAGCAGCTCGCCGATCAGCCCGGTGACCAGGTCGACCGGCTTGGTGCCGTGCAGCGAGCCGTTGGCCTTGCCGCGTCCACGCGGCGTGCGGATCGCCTCATACACATACGCTTCGGTGGTCACGATCCGCCTTCCGTCTCGTGCTGACCGGCCGGTGGCCAGGCGACGCGCCCGTCCCGCCGCCCTGGTCGGCGCGGCAGTGTGCCGGCGGGCGCCGTCCCGTACTGAACGGTAGTTAACTCCCGCCGAGAACGCCAGAAGCACCCCTCGGGCCGGTCAAGACGCGGACCGGCCGTCGTAGGCCGCCTCCAGGGCCGCGATGTCCAGCTTCTTCATGCCCAGCATGGCCCGCATGGCGTCGGCGACCCTGGCCCGGTCCGGCGAGGAGAGCAGCTCCGTCATCCGCCGCGGCACGATCTGCCAGGACAGGCCGTACTTGTCCCTGACCCAGCCGCAGGGCCCCTCCGCCCCGCCGTCCGCCGTGAGCCTGGCCCACAGGTCGTCCACCTCGGCCTGGTCGGCGCAGTCGACCTGGAGCGAGATGGCCTCGCTGAAGGTGAACTCGGGGCCGCCGTTGAGGCCGACGAAGCGCCGGCCGGCCAGCTCGAACGTCACGGTCATGACCGAGCCGGGCTCGCGGGGGCCGGCCTCGGTGTAGCGGGCGACCTCCACGACACGGGAGTCGGGGAAGATTCCGGTGTAGAAGGCGGCGGCCTCCTCGGCCTGGTCGTCGAACCACAGGCAGGTGGTGATCTTGTCCATGACGGGCTCCCTCGCCGGTCGGTGTCGTGCCGTCTGGTGAGGTAGACCCGAGGGGGCGGCGGAACTCATCGGTGCCGACCGAGGGGGCTCAGCGGGGCACGATCGGCGGGGGCTCGTGGGCCCGCACCGGCGGTGGCGGGCCGGTCAGCCGCTCGACGGCGACCCGGGTGTGCTGGCCGGTACAGCCCTGGGCCAGCCGCGAGGTGCCCAGGTCGGCGGTGAGCGCGTTGGGCCGGGCGAACCTGCGGTCGGCGAGCGGGGCGGCGAGGCGGTCGAGGAAGAGCCGGAACGGGGCAGTGGCGGCGGTGCGCAGCGCGGGCAGGTCGGCGGCGGCGAGCTCGCGGTCCTCGGCGAACACCCGGCGGAACCAGGCGAGTTCGAGGTCGGCGTGGAGCAGCGGGAGGACGTCGGCCCGGAAGTCGAGGCGGGGGCGTGCGGCCAGCTCCGCGACCCTCTCGGGCGTCAGGTGGGCGACCGGGGTACGCGCGCCCGGGGTGTCGACGCGGGCGTGGAACGGGACGCCGCGCCGGCTGGTGATCCAGATCCTGGGCTCCCGGCCGCTCGGCCGGTACCCGGCGGGCGTTAACCGGCCGCCGCGCCCCTCGGTCAGCAGGGCCAGCACGTCGTAGGCGTTGAGCCCGCCGCCGCGCAGCAGCACCTCGGCGCCGGGGGCTACGGCGGCCAGGTCGTAGTCGGTGGGGTGCCCGCCGGGCAGCAGGACCTGGCCCTCGGCGGCGGGCGGGGCCGGCGGCCTGTCGAGGTGGCCGGTGGCGAGGACCACGGCGGCGGCGGTGAGCCGGCCGCCGGAGGCCGGGCGCACGCGGTAGCGCCCGTCGGCGGTGACGGCTATGTCGGTGGCGGAATCGGCGAGCACCCGGAACGGAAGCCGGGCCCGCACGGTCTCCAGGGCCTCGGCGAGATATGCGCCGTAGACGCGGCGCGGCGCGTAGTCGCGTTCACCGGAACGCCGCGCGAACTCCGCCGATGCGGGATCCTATGGCCTTCCACGGCTATCAGGCGCAGCCATTCGAGAAATGTCGGCGACCCGTTTCGCCGGGTGAGTCGAGCCGCACCGAGGCGTCGGGGAAGACGGTGTTGTCGGCGGTCATGGTGTTCGTCAGCAGCTCGGCCGGCTGCCGCTGCCGCTGCCGCTGCCGCCACACCTTGCCGGCGCCCGGCGGATGCGGCTCGACCAGCGCGATGCGCGGGTGGTCGAGCCGCCGGGGCCAACGCGGGCCGCGACGCGCTCCAGCACGGAGAGCCCACGCGGACGTTGCCGACGACGAGATGGACTTCGTCGTCCGGTACGGCAGCTGTATGGGGCATGGTGCTTTCACGGTCAAAGCGGCGGTGTCGGGACGGTCGGGCGGCCGGTCAATGGGGAAAGGCCGGACCGCCCGACCGGGTCTCGGTGATCGGGAAATCTGCCCGGGAGCACGGCCCGCAGTCAAGCCTGTTCCATTCACTGGACAAACGCGGCGGCACATTCTTCCGAAAGTCCCGCGCCTTTTACCGGAAACCTGTTGCATCAGCTTTCGGTGGTCGGGGAACAGGATGCCCGGACCGCGAGTTGGCCTCGTCCGTACGGCACACGCCTGCTGCATCAGGCCCTAAGGTATGTCGTTCGTCACATCGACCGACCGCGACGGGAGCCGCCGCACCGTGTCAGAGACCCCGGCCTATCTGCGGGTGGCCGCCGAGCTGCGCCGTCGGATCGTCGAGGGCGAGCTGCCGCCCGGCGCCCGCCTGCCCTGCAGGGCCGCCCTGGCCGAGGCGCACGGCGTGGGTCCCAACGTGGCGAACTCCGCGGTGCGGCTCCTGATGCCGAGGGCCTGGTGCACGGGCGGGCGGGCAGCGGGGTCCTCGTCCGGGAGCCGACCGCGCTGCGGGCCGTCGTGCGGTCCTGGTATGACGAGCGCCTCGGCGGCACCCTCTACGTGCCGGACGACGGCACGGGGCGGGCGGCGGACGGCAGCCCGAGCCACTCCACCGCCGTGCTGCCGGCGCCGGTCGAGATCGCCGAGCGGCTCGGCATCGACCAGGAAGCGCCTGTGGTGCGCAGCGAGTACACGTTCCTGGCCGGCGGCGAGGCCGGCATGCTCTCCACCAGCTGGGAGCCGCTGGCGCTGACCGAGGGCACGCCGGTGGCGCTGCCGGACGCCGGGCCGCTGGCCGGCCACGGGGTGGTGGCGCGGATGGCGCACATCGGGGTGGCGGTGGACCGGGCCACCGAGTCGGTGACCGGCAGGGCCGCCACCCCGGAGGAGGCCGAGCGGCTCGGCCTCGCGGCCGGCGCCCAGGTCCAGGCCCTGCAGCGCACCTACTACGCCGGGGACCGGGCCGTGGAGACGGCGGACCTGGTCATCCCGGCGAGCCGCTTCCGGCTCGTCTACGAGTTCCCGGTGGACGGCTGAGCCGCCACCGGGGTGGGCAGGGTGGCGAGGAAGTCGGCGAGGGCCGCGTCGACGTCGGCCGGCCGCTCCAGGTTGGGCAGGTGGCCGGCGCCCGGGATGACGGCGAGCCGCGCCCCCGCCACCCGCACCTTGATGTCCTGCGCGTCGATGACCGGCGTGAACTCGTCGTCGGCGCCCACCAGCACCAGCGTCGGCACCGCCACCCCGGCCAGGGTGGCGCGGTAGTCGGGCCGCAGCGCCCGACCGCGCAGGGCGGCCGCGGCGCCCTCGGGGTGGGTGCCGCGCATCATCCGCAGCACGTGGGCGGCGACGGAGGGCAGCGCCTGGACGTTGTAGGGCGCCATCATCCGGGGCAGCGCCTCGTGGGCGTAGCCGTCCATGCCCTCGGCGAGCAGCCGGTCGGCCAGTGCGCGCCGCCAGGTCTTCCCGTCCTCGGTCTCGGCGGCGGCCGAGGTGTCGGCGAGCACCAGGCCCGCGGCGCGTCCGGGGAAGAGCCGCTGGAACTCCATGACGATCTGCCCGCCCATGGAGAGCCCGCCGAGCACGGGACGCTTGACGCCGAGTGCGTCGAGCAGCGCCGCGATGTCCCGCGCGTGGTCGGTGAGTGTGACCACGCCGGGCACCACCGTGCTCTCGCCGTAGCCGCGCAGGTCGGGGGCGATCACCCGGCGGCCGGTCGCGGCGACCGCCGCGAGCTGGGGTGCCCACATCGACCGGTCGAAGGGGTGGCCATGGACGAGCACCAGCGGGGCGAGGTCCGCGCGGTACGCGCCGGTGTCCTCGTAGCCGACGGTGATGCCGTTGACGGTGACTTCGCTGCTCATCGCGGCGTCCTTTCGTTCCGTGCGCCTTGACGCCTCGATGCTATGCACCGCATCATCTCAGTGCAATATCCAGAATGCGCTCGGAGCAATTTCGGGGGAACGGAGGCGGTCTTCGATGGAGGACTACCGGCGGATCGCGGACCGGATCGGCGCCGACATCGCCGCCGGGCGGCTCCGCCCCGGCGAACGGTTGCCGCCGCAGCGGCGGTTCGCGCGGCAGCACGGCATCGCCGGCTCGACCGCGGCCCGGGTCTACGGCGAGCTGGTGCGGCGCGGGCTGGCCGTGGGCGAGGTCGGCCGGGGCACCTTCGTCAGGGCCGGCGCTCCGGCCCCCGAGCCGGCGCTGGCCGAGCCGGGCGCGGCCCGCGTCGACCTGGAGGTCAACTTCCCCGTGCTGCCCGGCCAGGCGGCGCGGCTGGCCGCCGGCCTGGCCCGGACGGCGCGGCCCGACGTGCTCGACGCCGGCCTCAGGCCCACCACCGCGGCCGGCACGGCCCGGGCGCGGGAGGCGGCCGCCGCGCACCTGTCCCGCGCCGGCTGGGCGCCGGAGCCCGAGCGGCTGCTGTTCGCCGGCAGCGGCCGTGGCGCCCTGGCCGCCGCGCTCGCCGCGCTCGTGCCCACCGGCGAACGGCTCGGGGTCGAGCGGTTCACCTACCCGCTGGTCAAGGGGATCGCGGCCCGGCTGGGCATCACCCTGGTGCCGCTCGCCATGGACGAGCACGGGCTGCGGCCCGACGCGCTGTCCGCCGCTCCCCCGCTGCGCGCGGTGTACCTCCAACCGGCCGTGCACAACCCGTTGGGCATCACGATGCCGCCCGAACGCCGCGCCGAACTCGCCGCCGCCCTACGGCGGTCGGGCCTGTACGCGGTCGAGGACGCCGTCTACGGCTTCCTCCGCGCCGACCTGCCGCCGCTGGCCGCCCTGGCGCCGGAGCGTGCGGTGGTCGTCGACAGCCTCTCCAAGCGGCTGGCCCCCGGCCTGACCGCGGGCTTCCTGGTCGCCCCGCCGGGCGACGCGCCGCGCTTCGCCGCCGCCCTGCGCTCCGGCGCCTGGTCGGCGTCCGGCTTCGCGCTCGAGGCGGCCACCCAGTGGCTGACGGACGGCACGGCCGCCACCATCGAGGCCGCCAAGCGGGCCGACGCGGCCGAGCGCCAGCGGCTCGTCGCCGACCGGCTCGCCGGCCTCGCCGTCCACGCCGACCCGCACTCCTACCACTGTTGGTGGGAGCTGCCCGCGCCCTGGCGCGCCGAGACCTTCGTCGCCGCCGCGGCCCGCCACGGCATCGCCATGGCCCCCGGCGCGGCCTTCACCGTCGACCCTGCCCACGCCCCCAACGCGGTGCGCCTGGCCCTGGGTTCGCCACCGCACGACGTGCTGACCGGTGCCCTCGACACGCTGGCGACGCTGGCCCACGGCACGCCGGAGGACCTCACGCCGGAGTGACGCCGGCCGCCCGTCCTCGCCCGGTTCACCCCCGGGTCCGACGGTGCCGCCACCATCGCCCCAGGAACTCGATGTTGAGGAACAGCACCACGACGCCGACCATCAGGGCGGTGACGAGGAGCTCGCCCGAGCCGCCCCGCCGCAGGTCGAGGACCCCCGCGTAGCCGAAGCAGGCGAGGACGCCGTCGAAGACCACGACGAAGATCCACTCGGCCGCCCTGGGGCGGCCCGTGGGATCGGGTTCCGGCGCCCGGTGGCCCCGCCACTCCCGGACGTCCGCGACCAGCAGCACCACGAGCGGCCCCAGGAACACCACGGCGGACAGGACGGCGAGCGACCCCGTCACGGGGTCGTCGGCGTGGCCGGCCAGCACCACGGAGCCCACGCCCGCCGCGGCCACCCCCAACCGCAGCCCGATCTCGCTCGCCGGCAACATCGGCGCTCCCCCCTTCCGGTGGCCGTCCGCTCGGGCCATGGAAGCCGCCGCGCGCCGGGACCCCTCCCCACCCGCCGGCGGCCGGGTCAGATCACGCGGAAGAGGTCGGCGGCGGCGTGGACGTCGGTGAGGTCCTCGATGGAGCGCAGGTTGTCGCACAGGGCCTCGAGGACCGAGTCGGCCGCGGCGGCGCGCGGGGCGCCGACGGCCACGCCGAAGACGCGGAAGCCCAACCGGCGCTTGGCGTCGTTCCAGCCGCGCATCCAGGTCTCGGTGACGCCGCACTCGTCGTCGGTGATCAGCACAATGTCGCCGCGCGTGCGGGCGGCCTCGTCGAACTCCGCGGCCAGCAGCTCGCCGGCCGCCGTCAGCGGCGTCTCGTAGCTGGTGCCGCCGCCGAGGAAGGTCTCGGCGAAGTCGAGGACCCGCGCGATGCCGGCGGGCTGGCCGGCCGGGAAGCGGAAGACCCGGATTTGGTCCTCGGCGGAGAACAGGATGCCGACGAACTCACGCCTGGCGTGCCGGGCCTGGTCGAGCAGCGCCAGGGCGCACGCCTTGGCCCACGCCTCCCTGCTGACGCCGCCGGGCCCCGCCTGGTACATGGAGTGCGAGGTGTCCACGCACGCGATGACGGCGCCCTGGCCGGGGGTCAGCTCGCCCTGGCTCTCGTAGAGCATCAGCTCCCCGGCGGCATAGCGGGCGGCGAACACCGCGCGCAGCTCGGGCAGGCCGAGGTTGGCCAGCTCGGAGGGGATGACGCGGGAGAGGTCGTCGCCGAGCGTGACGCCGACGAGCTCCCTGGCGGCGTTCTCGACCCTGCGGGCCCGCTCGCCGCTGGCCATCTGCCGGAAACGGCCGATCAGCTCGGCCCACCGCGCGAGCCGGCCGGTGCGCAGCCGTTCGGCCAGCCGGGCGCGCCGGTCGAACGGCATCCGCTCCAGTTCGCCAGGCGCGACGCCCCAGGCCCGCATCAGCGCGGCCTCCTCCCGCACGGCCTCGGCGGCCGTCGCCGCCGCGTTCCGCGCGGCGACGCGGATGCCGGGGGCCGCCGCGGCCAGCGCCCGCGCGGCGGCCTCGGCGGCCTCGGCAAGGTCGGCGGCGTCCCGCTGGGCCCGCGCCGCCCGTTCGGCCCGTTCGGCCCGTTCGGCCCGCTCCTGGGCCTCCCGGGAGCGGTCCAGCATCCCGCGCAGCGCGGCGGCCTTGGCGAGCACGGCCATGGCGGCGGCGTAGGGATCGCCGGCCGTCTCCCGGCGCAGCTCGGCGAACTCGGGCGACTCCACGAGTGAGGCGATGACCTCGTGGTTGACCAGCCGGGAGGTGGCCATCTCCGCGCGCTCGCGCAACCGCGGGCGGACCTGGTAGGCGGCCAGGAACACGTCGGTCAGGAGGTCGGTGGCATGGCGGTGACGCCCGGTGAGTTCCGCCGCGAGATCGCGCAGTCCGGCCGACTGCTCGTAGGTGTCGTGCCACGTGATCCGGTCGAACCGGTCGGCTACCACGGCCGCGGTGTGCCGCTCGGGGGCGGCGGCGGACGGGCCCGGCCACTCCCCGGGCCGGCTCGGCGGCTCGTCGGCCTCGTGCGGTGTCCTGCCCATGGTCGTGTCCCCCCGGGTGTTCAGAGCTGGTGCCGCACCGTGCTCGCGTCCACGCCGAGTGCCTCGGTGAGCACGCGGGCGCGGACGGCGCGCTGGCGGCCGGTGACCCGGTCGATCGCGGCGGTGGAGCGGCCGGCGCTGACCGCCTCCGCGCGCAGCCGCTCCAGACGCTTCCCCGCCATGGCCAGCCTGTTGTGGGCCTTCTTGATGACCCACTCGCTCAGCGCCTCGCGGGACTGCCCGGCCATGGCGTCGAGCTGGGCCTCCAACTCCTCGATCGCGTCAGCCAGGTCGAGCGCCTCCCGGGCGTCCGGGTTGACCAGGTGCAGCACCTCGCGTTCGACGGTGGGGCGTTCGGCGGGCGAGTCCCACAGCACGTGGGTCAGCACCGACAGGTCGGTCTCGGTGACCGCCGGGCGGCCGTCGAGGTACGCGGACGCCTGGAGCAGGCGGACCGACTGCCGCCAGCGGCGGTCGGAGGCGACGAGTTCCCTGCGGCGCAGGGCGGCCCGCAGCGTGCACACCGCGTCCACGATCGGGTCCGGGACGTCCACGGCCGGGACGGCCTCGGTCACGGCGTGCCGCAACGCGGCCAGCTCGACCGTGGTCCTGGTCGGTGCCTCCGGGCGGCGGACGGCGGAGCGGACCAACGCGGCGAAGTTCGAGGGGTCTTCCAGGTATCCGACCTCGATCCGCACCAGCAGCCGGTCGTAGATCGCGGCCGAATCCTCGCCGGCGGGCAGCTCGTTGCTCGCCGTGATGGCGCCGATCAGGGGGCAGCGGATCGGCTCGCCGCCGCTCTCCGGGTGGTAGATCCGCTCGTTGAGGTAGCCCAGCGTCTCGTTCAACGCCGCCGTCGAGCACTTGAAGATCTCGTCGATGAACGCGACATGCGCGGTCGTGGCGCGGCCGTCGTAGACCTGGCGGTACTCGCCCCGGGCCAGGGCGGCGACGTCGACGGGGCCGAACATCCTCGTCGGCGCGGTGAACTTGGACAGCAGGATCTCCCAGTAGGCGGCCCCCTCGATCCGGCCCGTGAGTTCCCGGGCCATCGCGGACTTCGCCGTTCCCGGCGGGCCGAGCACCAACGAGTGCTGCCCGGCCAGCAGCGTCACCACCAGCGTCCGCACCACGTCGGCCCGCTCGTAGAAGCGGTCCGCCAGCTCGTCGCCGATCGCCCGCAGCCTCCTGGCCGTGTCCCGCGGGTCCTGTGCGTTCATCTTCAACTCCTTGCCCGGGCCGACGAGATGACAAGGTAGCTGAGGGTGATATCCGCATCCGCCGGGCCGCCGTCGAGGCCGCGCCGACCGGTTGGGAGGATGGGCGCGTGCGGATCCTCAGGGAAGCGGCCAGAGTCGCGGTGCTGGCCCCCGACGGGGCGGTGTTGCTCCTCCGGTACGACAACGAGGAGGTCGGCGTGCACTGGGCGATGCCGGGCGGCGGCCTCGACCCCGGTGAGTCGCGGCTCCAGGCGGCCGCGCGCGAGCTCCGCGAGGAGACCGGCTGGGCCGATGTCCCGCTCGACGGCGACCGCGTCCTCTGCACCTGGATCCACGACTTCACGCGGGCCGGGGTGCCGGTGCGCCAGCACGAGGTCATCTTCCTGGCCCACGGCCCGCGCCGGGAGCCGATCGGCGACCTGACCGCGTCGCACGCCGGCGACGGCATTCTGGCCTGGCGCTGGTGGTCGCCGACCGACCTGTCCGACCCCGCGGCCGAACCCGTGTGGCCCCCGCGGCTCCGCCAACTTCTGGCCGAGGGGCCGCCCCGTCCCCCGGTCGACCTCGGCTACGTGCCGGTCGCGTCGCCCGGCCCGCCGCCCGCGACGCCTCCGGGGTGACCCGAGGGCCTCAGTCGTGCGTGCCCCGCCACTCGTAGTGCCGGTTGTCGATCTCCGGATTCGACCCGAGGGACGAGGTGTGGACGTCCTGGCTCACCGGGCTGGTCCGCAGGTAGGTGCCGTAGCTCATCTGCCGGATGGTCCCGTTCTCGGCCTCGTAGTGCCAGAGTTGGCCGAGACCACCGCACGAGGACAGCCAGACGGAGTTGGTCGCCGTCTCGTTGTCGGTCGTGAGGCACTCACCGGTGGCCCGGTTCTGGATCCTGCTGTAGTCGCCGCTGCTGCTGAGGAAGTCCCACTGCTGACGGCCACCGTTGTCGGTGTCGCACCTGCTGATCCAGACGTTGCCGCTCGGTTCTCCGGTGAGACACATGCCGTACTCCGCGACGTTCTCGAACTTCCAGTAGGTCGCCGCCGCCGCGGTGGACAGGGTGCCGCTCACCGTGAGTGCCAGTGCGGCGCCGGCGGCGACGAACGCCGACCGCCTGGCCCACCCGCGCCGCGAAGCAGCGGCCGAACCGGTCGCGGACACCTTCTTCATACTGATCACATCAAGCCCCTTCCGTCGCCAACGACCGTAGAAAGGGCCCTGCCCGCAGACCACCGCGCACGGTGCTCAGTTCGGTGCGCCGCCTGTGCACGGTGCTCCGGTCGTGCCCAGGCGTGGCCGGACCGCGGCCGGTCCTGGGCGGAAGCCGCCCTCACGTCACGGCCGGGTCCGGTTCCGCGATGTCGACGGGGAGGCCGCCCGCAAGGGAGCGGGTCGCGGCGATGGTGATCGCCGCGGCGTCGAGGCCGGCCGCCACGTCGGGGGCGCGGGGCGCCGGGGGGTCGGTCTCGTGAGGGCGGAACAGCGCGTGGAAGAGCCGGGCGTCGGCGTCGGTCGAGGGTCCGGGGATCGGCAGGTCCCTGGCCTTCCGCTCGCCGCGCCGTCGGAGGGTCAGCCGGTCGTCGCCCGTCAGCTCGGCGGTGCCCTCGGTGCCGTCGATCACCACCCGACGGCGTTCGCCCTCGGGGAGGCGGGTGTAGCGGAGCGTGGCGCCGCCCCGGTAGGTGACGGCCACGGTGAGCGGGAGGTCGTCGCCCGCGGTGGCCGACACCCGGGCCGGGACGTCGTCGAGCCACCAGTTGACGAGGTCGAAGTGGTGGGAGGCCTGGCCGAGCAGCGGGTCACGGCCCGAGGGCCAGTCGGCGCGCACGGCGGTGACCTCGCCGAGGCGGCCGGCGGCGATCAGTTCGCGGAGGGCCGCGTGGGCCGGCGCGTGACGCTGGTCGAAGGCGACCACGACGTCGCCGCCGCTCGCCTGGAGCGCGGCGGCGATGGCCCGGGTGCCGGCGGGGTCCATGGCCAGCGGGGGTTCCACGATCACGTCGGCGCCGGCGAGCAGCGCGCGGCAGGTCAGGTCGGCGTGGGTGGCGTCGGGGGTGGTGAGGATGACGCGGTCGATCTTCTGCTCGCCGATCATGCGCTCGAGGCCGCCGGCGCCATACCGCACGGGGGATCTGCCGTCCACGGCCAGCGCGCGGATGTAGTCCTCGAAACGGTCCAGGTGGAGGGAGACGGCGTCCAGCAGCGCGACGAGCTCGGCCGTCTCGCGGTGCTCGCGGAGCAGGGCCCGCACATAGGCGCGCGCCCGGTCGCCGGTGCCGATCAACGCGTACCGGGTCCTCCTCGTCACTGTGCGCCCCCTGGTCGGTGTGGTCGAACGGGTCGAGCTGGCCGTGTGCCGTTGGTCACGGTGCGGACGGCTGTCACCACTCTAGGCAACTTCGATAGCTTAGTGAAGTAACTCTGGGGGAAAATATGCGACGTTGACGGAGCGCGGCCCGCTCCGCCGTGCAGCTGGTGGCGATTTGTCCGCTTGGCACCGGCCGCGCGGCGGGGCAGGCTTGCTACTCGGCCAGCGTCGCCTCGATCGCGGCCAGCTCCTCCTCGCTGAAGTCGAGGTTCCGCACGGCCGCCACGTTGTCCTCCAACTGGGCCACGCTGCTCGCCCCGACCAGCGCCGAGGTGACCCTGCCGCCCCGCAGCACCCACGCGATGGCCAGCTGGGCGAGGCTCTGGCCGCGCTCGGCGGCGAGGTCGTTGAGCTTCCTGACCCTGGCCAGGTATTCAGGGGTGATGCCAGCGCGGGAGAGGAAGGGGCTGTCGCCCGCGGCGCGCGAGCCCTCGGGGACGCCGGTCAGGTAGCGGTCGGTCAGCAGGCCCTGGGCCAGCGGCGAGAACACGATGGAGCCGGCGCCGACCTCGTCGAGCGCGTCCAGCAGGCCGTCGTCCTCCACCCAGCGGTTGAGCATCGAGTAGGAGGGCTGGTGGATCAGCAGCGGGGTGCCGAGCTCGCGCAGGATGCGGGCGGCCTCCCGGGTCTGGGCCGCCGAGTAGTTGGAGATCCCGACGTACAACGCCTTACCCTGTCGGACCGCGGCGTCCAGCGCGCCCATGGTCTCCTCGAGCGGGGTGTCGGGGTCGGGCCGGTGCGAGTAGAAGACGTCGACGTACTCGAGGCCCAGCCGCCCCAGGCTCTGGTCGAGGCTGGCCAGCAGGTTCTTGCGGGAGCCCCATTCGCCGTAGGGCCCGGACCACATGTGGTAGCCGGCCTTGCTCGAGACGATGATCTCGTCCCGGTAGCGACGCAGGTCGGAGGCGAATATCCGGCCGAAGTTGCGCTCGGCGGCGCCGGGCGGCGGCCCGTAGTTGTTGGCCAGGTCGAAGTGGGTGACCCCGAGGTCGAACGCGCGCCGCAGGATGGCGCGTTGCGTCTCCAGTGGGTTGCCGTCCCCGAAGTTGTGCCACAGACCGAGGGAGACGGCGGGCAGCCGCAGCCCCGACCTGCCGCTTCGCCGATAGGGCATGTCCTCGTAGCGGGCCTCGACGGCGACGTAGGTCACGGGAGCTCCAGTCGATGTGCGATCGAATCGCGGCATCCTGTCATACGCCGTGTCAGCAACACAACCGGTTACGGGACCCTCGCGACACCCACGTCTCGATGGCGCAATCGGGTGGATATCCGGCATAAGTCGGTAAATATACCCGGAACGGGAAACTGACCCTGAGACACCCGAAGGGAAGGGGCCAGAGATGGGCACGCGGCGCTGGATCCAGGAGTGGCCGGTGTACCGGCAGCTGACCGGCGGTGATCCGCTCGGTCGCGGCGCCGCCGCGAAGTCCCGGGCGACCGAGCGGCTGCGGCCCCGCACCGCCACGGCCGACCGGGTGGTGTCGTCCGTCTGCCCCTACTGCGCGGTGGGCTGCGGCCAGCAGGTCTACGTCAAGGATGAGCAGGTCACGCAGATCGAGGGCGACCCCCACTCGCCGGTCAGCCGCGGCCGGCTCTGCCCCAAGGGCGCGGCCACCCTCCAGCTGGTCACCGGCGAGGCCCGCCGCCACCAGGTGCTCTACCGGCGCCCGCACGCCACCGACTGGGAGCCGCTTGACCTGGACACGGCCATGGACATGGTGGCCGACCGGGTGATCAGGACCCGCCGCGAGACCTGGCGCTGGGAGGAGAACGGCGACCGGGTGGCGCGCACCCTCGGCATCGCGAGCCTGGGCGGCGCGGTGCTCGACAACGAGGAGAACTACCTGATCAAGAAGCTCCTCACCGGCCTCGGCGTGGTGCAGATCGAGAACCAGGCCCGGGTCTGCCACAGCGCCACGGTCGCCGGCCTCGGCACCTCCTTCGGCCGGGGCGGCGCCACCACCTTCATGCAGGACCTGCAGAACTCCGACTGCGTGGTGATCCAGGGCTCCAACTTCGCCGAGTGCCACCCGGTCGGCTTCCAGTGGGTGATGGAGGCCAAGGCGCGCGGCGCCACCATCGTCCACGTGGACCCCAGGTTCACCAGGACCAGCGCCCTGGCCGACCTACACGTGCCCATCAGGGCCGGCAGCGACATCGCCTTCCTCGGCGGGCTGATCAACCACGTGCTCACCGAGGGCAAGGACTTCCGCGACTACGTGCTCGCGTACACCAACGCCGCCACGATCGTCGGCGAGGAGTTCCAGGACACCGAGGACCTGGCCGGCGTCTTCTCGGGGCTCGACGAGGAGCGCCGGCACTACGACCCCACCAGCTGGCGCTACGCGGGCGACACGGTGCGGGCACCGGCCGGCAGCCAGCAGGCGCAGCCGGGCGACGCCTCGGAGCTGGCCGCGCAGCAGCGGGCCGGCGGCGCCGAGTCGCACGGCTCCGGCGGCGCCCGCGTGCATCCGCACGTCGAGCGGGACGAGACGCTGACCGACCCGCGCTGCGTCTACCAGATCCTCAAGCGGCACTACGCCCGCTACACCCCGGAGATGGTCGAGCGGGTCTGCGGCGTGGACCGCGCCACCTTCGCCCGGGTCTGCGACGCGCTCACCACCAACTCGGGCCCGGAGCGCACCAGCGCCTTCGCCTACGCGGTCGGCTGGACCCAACACTCGGTCGGCGCCCAGTACATCAGGGCCGCCTGCGTGCTCCAGCTGCTGCTCGGCAACATCGGGCGCCCCGGCGGCGGCATCCAGGCGCTGCGCGGCCACGCCAGCATCCAGGGGTCGAGCGACATCCCGACCCTGTTCAACCTGTTGCCCGGCTACATCCCGATGCCGCAGGGGCACCTCCACCCCGACCTCGACTCGTTCGTGGACACGGTGCGCACCCGCAAGGGCTTCTGGGCCGAGGCGCGGGCGTACGTGGTGAGCCTGCTGAAGTCCTACTACGGCGCGGCCGCCACCGCGGAGAACGACTACTGCTTCGACCACCTGCCGCGGATCACCGGCTCGCACAGCACCTACGACACGGTGCTCGCGCAGCTGGACGGCGTCTGCAAGGGCTACTTCCTGCTGGGCGAGAACCCGGCGGTCGGCTCGGCCAACACCCGGTTGCAGCGGCTCGGCATGGCGAAGCTCGACTGGCTGGTGGTCAGGGACTTCTCGCTGATCGAGTCGGCGACCTGGTGGCGGGACGGCCCCGAGATCGAGAACGGCGAGCTGCGCACCGAGGACGTGGCCACCGAGGTGTTCTTCTTCCCGGCGGCCGCGCACACCGAGAAGTCCGGCTCGTTCACCAACACCAACCGCTGGCTGCAGTGGCACCACAGGGCGGTCGAGCCGCCGGGCGACGCGCGCAGCGACCTGTGGTTCGCCTACCACCTGGGGCGACGGATCAGGGAGAAGCTGGCCGGCTCCACCGACCCGGCCGACCGCCTCTTCCTCGACCTGGCCTGGGACTACCCGACCGAGGGGCCGACCCAGGAACCGATCGCCGACGCGGTGCTCGCCGAGATCAACGGGCGGGGCCCGGACGGCGCCCCGCTGTCCTCGTACACCGAGCTGCGAGACGACGGCTCGACCAGCTGCGGCTGCTGGATCTACTGCGGGGTCTACGCGGACGGTGTCAACCAGGCGGCGCGGCGCCGTCCTGGCGACGAGCAGGACTGGGTGGCGGCCGAGTGGGCCTGGGCCTGGCCGGCCAACCGCCGCGTGCTGTACAACCGCGCGTCGGCCGCGCCTGACGGCCGGCCGTGGAGCGAGCGCAAGGCGTACGTGTGGTGGGACCCGGCGGCCGGCCGGTGGACCGGGCACGACGTGCCCGACTTCCCCGCGACCCTGGCCCCGGACCACGTGCCGCCGGACGACGCCACGGGCGTGGCGGCGCTGCGCGGCGACGACGCGTTCGTCATGCAGGGCGACGGCAAGGGCTGGCTGTTCGCCCCGGCCGGGCTCGCCGACGGGCCGCTGCCGACGCACTACGAGCCGCAGGACTCGCCGTTCGCCAACCCGCTGCACCCCGAGCACGACCGCTCGCCGGTGCGGCTGACGTTCGCCCGCGAGGGCAACGAGTACCACCCGACGCCCGGCGAACCCGGCGCGGCGGTCTTCCCCTACGTGGTGACCACCTACCGGCTGACCGAGCACTTCACCGCCGGCGGGATGACCCGCTGGTCGCCCTACCTGGTGGAGCTGCAGCCGGAGATGTTCTGCGAGGTCTCCCCCGAGCTGGCGGCCGAGCGCGGCCTCGCCCACGGCGGCTGGGCCACCGTGGTCACCGCGCGCGGCGCGATCGAGGCCCGGGTGCACGTCACTCCCAGGATGGGCCCGCTGCGCGCGGACGGCGGGACGATCCACCAGATCGGGCTGCCCTACCACTGGGGGACAAACGGGCTCAGCCGGGGCGACGCCGCCAACGAGCTGACCTCGATCGTGCTCGACCCCAACGTCCACATCCAGGAGGTGAAGGCGCTGACCGCGGACATCCGCCCCGGCCGGCGCCCGCGCGGCCCCGAGCTGCGCGCCCTGCTCGACGACTACCGGCGGCGCGCCCGCGTCTCCCCGCGAACCGGACTGGAGGTCTGACCCATGACGACGGCCGAACGCGAGGGGCGGTGGCGCCGGCTGCTGTCCGGTCCCGAGCCCGAGGTGGCCGCGGACGCCGGGCACGCCGAGGCGCCGCCGCGCGTCGGGTTCTTCACCGACACGTCGGTCTGCATCGGCTGCAAGGCGTGCGAGGTGGCGTGCAAGGAGTGGAACGCCGTCCCGGCGGACGGCGGGCCGCTGACCGGGATGAGCTACGACAACACCGGCGGGCTCGGCGCCTCGACCTGGCGGCACGTGGCGTTCATCGAGCAGACCAGGCCGCTCGGCGGCCAGCGGTCCGGGGTCGAGCATCCGGACCTCGACGTGCTGGCGCTGGCCGCCCAGGGGCCCGACGGCGGCGACGCCGACGGCGGGCTTCGCTGGCTGATGGCCTCCGACGTGTGCAAGCACTGCACGCACGCCGCCTGCCTCGACGTGTGCCCCACCGGATCGCTGTTCCGCACCGAGTTCGGCACGGTGGTGGTGCAGGAGGACGTCTGCAACGGCTGCGGCTACTGCGTGCCGGCCTGCCCCTACGGAGTGATCGAGCAGCGGGAGGGCGACGGTCGGGCCTGGAAGTGCACCCTCTGCTACGACCGGCTCGGCGCCGGGCAGGAGCCGGCCTGCGCCAAGGCCTGCCCCACCGACTCCATCCAGTTCGGCCCGCTGGACGAGCTGCGGGAGCGGGCGGCGGCCAGAGTGGCGCGGCTGCGGGAGACCGGGGTGCCGGACGCCAGGCTCTACGGGGCCGACCCGGCGGACGGGGTGGGCGGCGCCGGCGCGTTCTTCCTGCTGCTCGACGAGCCGGAGGTGTACGGCCTGCCGCCGGATCCGGTGGTGACCACGAGGGACTTGCCGGTGATGTGGCGGCACGCGGGGACGGCGGCGCTGGCCCTGCTCGGCGGCCTGGCGGCGGCCTTCGCGGGCCGCCGCCGGGCGGCGCGGCCCTGAGGGTTGAAGGACAGGAGACGGAGGACGGCATGAGTGAGGCGGAAGTCAGGCGCGACGGTCTCGCCGGGGTGCGCCCCGGGCGGGAGGCGCTGTTCGCGTCGGATGCCGTCGGCCGCGCGGCGCCGCGGCGGGCGCCGCGCGGCCGACGCCCGCCGAGTCCTACTACGGCCGGCCGGTGATCAAGGCGCCGGCCTGGGAGCCAAGGGACATCGCCGGCTATCTGTTCCTCGGCGGGCTCGCCGGCGCCGGCTCGGTGCTGGCGGCGGGGGCCCAGCTGACCGGCAGGACGGCGACCGCGCGGGCGATGAAGCTGAGCTCGCTCGGCGCGGTCTCGCTGTCGGTGGTGGCGCTGGTCAACGACCTGGGCAGGCCGGAGCGGTTCGTCAACATGCTGCGGGTGCTCAAGCCGACCTCGCCGATGAGCGTCGGCTCCTGGCTGTTGGCGGGCTACGGCCCGCTGGCCGGCGCGGCCGCCCTGAGCGAGCTGACCGGCCGGGCGCCCCGTGCCGGTCGGGCCGCGACCGCGGGCGCCGCCTGCCTCGGCCCGGCGGTGGCGGCCTACACCGGGGTGCTGATCGCGGACACGGCGGTGCCGGCCTGGCACACGGCCCACCGCGAGCTGCCGTACGTGTTCGTCGGCTCGGCCGCGGCCGCCGCGGCCGGGATGGCGCTGATCGCAGGACCGCGCGCCGAGAACCGGCCCGCCAGGCGGGCCGCCGTGCTGGGCACGGTGACCGATCTCGCGGTGCTGCGGACCGTCCGGCGCCGGGCCGGCGTGGTGGCCGAGACCTACGAGGGCGGCACGGCCGGTCGGCTGCTCGACGCGGCGCGGCGGCTCGGCGTGGCGGGCGCGGCGGCCGGCTGGCTGTTCGGCGGCCGGAGCAGGACCGTGGCGGCGGTGTCCGGGGCCGCGCTGCTGGCGGCCTCGGCGTGCACCAGGCTCGGGATCTTCCACGCCGGCCTGGCCTCGGCCCGTGACCCCCGGTACACGGTGCTGCCGCAGCGTGCGCGGATGGCTGCCAGGACCGGCCTGGCCGAGCAGGCGGCCGGGGTGCGGCGGGCGGCCGGCGACGGTGAGGTCGCCGGGCCGAACCCCGGCGCATAAAATAGAACAAAGTACTTATATCGAACCCCACGCCCGGGGAGGTAGCTGATGAAGGCGGTCGTTTACCACGAGCCCTACTCGGTGTCCGTCGACGAGGTGGCGGACGCGCGGGTGGAGGCCACGACCGATGTGGTCATCCGCATCACCACGAGCGCGATCTGCGGCTCCGACCTGCACATGTACGAGGGCAGAACGGGCGCGGAGTCGGGCATCGTCTTCGGCCACGAGAACATGGGGATCGTCGAGGAGGTCGGCTCGGGCGTGGCCACCGTCAAGAAGGGCGACCGCGTGGTCCTGCCCTTCAACGTGGCGTGCGGGTTCTGCAAGAACTGTTTGGCCGGGAGAACCGGCTTCTGTCTGACCGTCAACCAGGGCTTCGCCGGCGGCGCCTACGGCTACGTCTCGATGGGGCCCTACCGGGGCGGCCAGGCCGAGTACCTGCGGGTACCGTTCGCGGACTTCAACTGCCTCCAGCTGCCCAAGGGCAACGAGCACGAGGACGACTTCGCGCTGCTCGCCGACATCTTCCCCACCGGCTACCACGCCACCGAGCTGGCCGATGTCCAACCCGGCGACTCGGTCTGCGTTTTCGGCGCCGGCCCCGTCGGACTGATGGCCGCGTACTCGGCGCTGCTGCGCGGCGCCTCGCGGGTGTTCGTCGTGGACCGGCAGCAGGACCGACTGCGGCTCGCCGAGCAGATCGGCGCCACGCCGATCGACTACTCGCGCGGCGACGCGGCCGAGCAGATCAAGGAGCACACCGGCGGCGAGGGCACCGACAAGGGCATCGACGCGGTGGGCTACCAGGCCACGGTGCGCGAGGGCGAGGAGCAGCCGGCGATGGTGCTCAACACCTTGGTCGAGGCCGTCAGGCCGACCGGGATGCTGGGGGTGGTTGGGCTCTACGTGCCCGCCGACCCCGGCGGCCCGAATGAGAGCGCCAAGCACGGCGAGTTGCTGTTCGCGATGGGCCACTTCTTCGAGAAGGGTCTGCGGATGGGCACCGGGCAGGCGAACGTCAAGGCGTACAACCGGCAGCTGCGGGACCTGATCATCGCCGGTCGGGCGACCCCGAGTTTCGTGGTCTCCCACCGGCTGCCGCTCGATCAGGCGCCGCTGGCGTACGACCGGTTCGACAAGCGGGTGGACGGCTGGACCAAGGTCCTGCTGAAGCCGGACCTGCACGGCTGACCCGCCCCGGGAGGAGGCGAAATGTCGAGCACGCCGGAGGACGAAATGGGCGACGAGGTCTACCAGCCGCCGCGAGCCGACGACGACCAGGACGACAACCCCGTCGACGTCGACCTGGACAACGCGCTCGACGAGCCGCAGCAGGACGAGACGCTGGACCAGGGGTACTCGCCACCGGAACGGCCGTTCGCGGCGAGCCGGTACGGCACGACGGCCAGGGAGCAGCACGACCGCGAGTCGCTCGACCAGCGGCTCAACGAGGAGCTGCCCGAGGTCGCGGAGCCCGAGGGCGACGGCATCGGCGACCAGCCGGGGATGGCCGGCGAGCCGGTGGACGACGAGGTCGGCGACGCGCGCGCGGGGCGTCTCGTCAAGGTGGACGAGCGCTACCCGCTGCGTGGCGGCGACGGCCCCTCGGCCCAGGACATGGGCATCGACGGCGGCGCCGCCTCGGCGGAGGAGGCGGCGGTCCACGTCATCGCGGAGCTCGGCCCCGAGCAGTCGCCGGAGGAGGGCGACTAGGTCGTCCCGTCCGGTCGGCGAGGCGCTCGCGGCTGCGAACGATGCGCAGCTAATAGATGCATGCGTGCGCTCATATGCACATAATGGGAGGGGCACGCCCGGTGTCCACCTCCGCCGAGCAGGGCGGCGCGTCGAAAGGGCTCGCTGTGAGCGCATCGCACACCCATGACCACGCACATGACCACGACCACGAGCACGGCGGTGGGCGGCTGACCCGGCTGTGGCACGAGCTGACCCACCTGGTCACCCCGCACTCCCACGAGTCCGCCGACAAGGTCGACCACGCGCTCGAGTCCTCGACCCGCGGCATGCGCGCACTGTGGATCTCACTGGTCGTACTCGGCGTCACCGCCGTCTTCCAGGTCGTCATCGTCGTCATCTCCGGCTCGGTCGCGCTGCTCGGGGACACCATCCACAACTTCGCCGACGCGCTGACCGCCGTGCCGCTTGGCATCGCCTTCCTCCTGGGCCGCCGCGCCGTCACCCGCCGCTTCACGTACGGCTACGGCCGCGCCGAGGACCTGGCCGGCATCGTCATCGTGCTGACGATCACCGCCTCGGCCGCGCTCGCCGCCTGGACCGCGATCGACCGACTGATCGACCCGCGGGACATGGACCACGTCCCCGCGGTGGCGGCGGCCGCCGTGGTGGGCTTCGTCGGCAACGAGTGGGTGGCCCGCTACCGCATCCGGATCGGCCGGGAGATCGGCTCGGCCGCGCTCGTCGCCGACGGGCTGCACGCCCGCACCGACGGCTTCACCTCGCTCGCCGTGCTCCTGAGCGCCGGCGGGGCCGCGATCGGCTGGCAGCTCGCTGACCCGATCGTGGGCCTGCTGATCACCGCGGCCATCCTGCTGGTCCTGCGCGACGCCGCCCGCGAGGTGTTCCGCCGGATCATGGACGCCGTCGACCCCGAACTCGTCGACGCCGCCGAGACCGCGCTGCACGAGGTGCCGGGCGTCGTCGAGATCGGTGAACTCCGGATGCGCTGGATCGGCCACCGGCTGCGGGCCGAGGTCGCCATCGTGGTGGACGGCCAGCTCAGTGTCCGCGAGGCGCACCGGGTGGCCGTGGCGGCGGAGCACGCCCTGCTGCACGCGGTCCCCCGACTCACGGCCACCCTGGTGCACGCCGACCCCACGCCGACGCCCGGCGTCCCCGACCCGCACGCGGAACTGGCACACCACGCGGAGGCACGCCGCTGAGGGCGGGGGAGCCGCCGGGTGGTCGGCCCGGGCCCCGCAGGGGGGCGCGGGCCGACCAACGCCGGCGAGCGACGCATCACCGCACCGGAGAAAACTCGACAATCAGTATCCTTTCCGTCATGACCCCACAATTCCGGCACGCGGGGTACGGCGCGCAGGCCGGGAGCCGACCCGGAGAGACGCCGCCCATGACGACACACGAGTACACGCCCACCACCGGGGGCTCGCCGGCCACGCTGGAGGAGGGCTACCACCGCGGCCTCGGGAGCCGCCAGGTGCAGATGATCGCCATCGGCGGCGCCATCGGCGTCGGTCTCTTCATGGGTGCCGGGGCCAACATCGCCAAGGCGGGGCCCAGC
The DNA here is from genome assembly GCF_004348315.1 of Streptomyces sp. 8K308. Lineage (GTDB taxonomy): Bacteria > Actinomycetota > Actinomycetes > Streptomycetales > Streptomycetaceae > Streptomyces. The sequence goes on from NZ_SMKC01000012.1 coordinate 32,133, forward strand.
CTCGTCCTGATGTACGCGCTGGCCGGCTGCGTGGTCTTCGTGATCATGCGGGCGCTCGGCGAGCTGTTGCTCTACCGGCCGGTCTCCGGCAGCTTCGCCGAGTACGCCAGGGAGTTCCTCGGCCCGTTCTTCGGCTACGCCACCGGCTGGACGTACTGGCTGCTGTGGGTGGTCACCGGCATGGCCGAGCTGACGGCCGCCGCCATCTACGTCCACTACTGGTTCCCCGAGATCCCCCAGTGGGTGAGCGCGCTGGTCTTCCTGGTGCTGCTCTTCGGGGCCAACCTGCTCTCGGTGCGCCTCTTCGGCGAGATCGAGTTCTGGTTCTCGATGGTCAAGGTCACCGCGATCATCGGCATGATCGTCGTCGGCCTCGGGGTGCTCACGTTCGGCTTCTCGCAGGCCGGCGAGACGGCCACGGTCTCCAACCTCTGGTCGCACGACGGCTTCTTCCCCAACGGCATCGGCTCCAGCCTGATGACCCTGCAGGGCGTGATGTTCGCCTATATCGCGATCGAGCTGGTGGGCGTCACGGCGGGCGAGAGCGCCGACCCGCGGCGCTCGCTGCCCCGGGCGATCAACACGTTGCCCTGGCGGATCGCGCTGTTCTACGTGGGCTCCCTCACGGTCATCCTGGCCGTGGTCAGGTGGACCGAGTTCGACGCCGGGATCAGCCCCTTCGTCGCCGCGTTCGCCGCGATCGGGCTGCCCTTCGGCGCCGCCCTGGTCAACTTCGTGGTCCTCACCGCGGCCCTCTCCTCCTGCAACTCCGGCATGTACTCGACCGGGCGGATGCTGCGCGACCTGGCCGCCAACGGCGAGGCCCCGTCCCGCTTCGGCCGGCTCAACGGGCGCCAGTCGCCGGCGTTCGGGATCACCGTCTCGGTCGCGCTGATGGGCATCGGCGTGGTGCTGAACTACCTGGTGCCGGAGAAGGCCTTCGGCTATGTCACCTCCGTGGCCACCGCCTGCGGCCTGTGGACCTGGTCGATGATCCTGGTCAGCCACCTGCGCTACCGGCGCGGCGTGCTCGCCGGCCGGCTGCCCGTCTCGTCGTTCCCCGCCCCCGGCGGCGCGGTGGCGAGCGTGGTGGCGCTGCTCGCGCTGCTGCTGGTGGGCGTGTTGATGGGCGTCGACAAGGACGCCAGGATCTCGCTCTACGTGGGCGCCGCCTGGGCGGGCTGCCTGCTGCTCGGCTGGGGTGTCATGCGGCGCGACCCACGCCTGCCGACCGCCGGCGACCCACCTCAGGCAGAACTGGCCGCAAGGTAGGGGAAGTTGGGACCGCGGATCGCGTTGTTCCAATTTTGACGAAAGTCTGAGACCGTTCAGAGCGAGCCATGAGGCTACCCATGGGGCTGGGTGGATCTGTGTGATCTACGGCGGAGGAAAGCCATTCCCGCCGGTGCGTTTCGGGTTGTGACACGTTGTGACACCAGGAAGGCATTCCCACCATGGACCATCGACAGGTGCCCGAGATCCGGGCCTTATCGCACGCTCTGCGCCGTCTTGACGGCCACGACCGCCGGCTCTTCCGGGCCTTCGGTCAGGGCCCGCTGCGGCCCGTGCCCCACACGCACATCCACCACGCCTTCGAGGAACAGGCGGCGCTGCGGCCCCTGGCCATCGCGGCCGAACACGAGGGCGCGACCATCAGCTACGGGGAGCTCAACCGCCAGGCCGACCGGCTCGCCGCCCTGCTCGCCGGGCACGGCGTGGGCCCCGGCGACCGGGTCTGTCTCTTTCTGCGCCGCTCCGTCCCGATGCTGGTCGGGCTGCTCGCCACGCTGAAGGCTGGCGCCGCCTACGCGCCGCAGGACGTCGGGACCACCCCGGCCGCCCAACTCGCCCACGTGCGGCGGGCCACCGGGGCCCGGGTGGTGTTGACCGAGTCGCGGTACCGCGAGCTCGTGCCCGCCGACGGCGACGACCACACGGTCGTCGCCGTCGACCACGTGATGGCCGACGTCGTCTGCCGGGACCTCCCGCCACGACCGGCCGCCGACCCCGACGCCGGCTGCTACGTGCTCTTCACCTCGGGGACCACCGGCCGGCCCAACGGCGTGACCGTCACCCACCGCAACGTCTGCAACCTGCTGCTCACCCAGCCGGGCGACCTCGGCATCCGGCCGGGTGACCGGGTGGCGCAGATCCTCAACATCGCCTTCGACATGGCCGCCTGGGAGATCCTGGGGGCGCTCAGCCACGGCGCCACCCTGGTCATCAGGGGCCGGGAGATCGCCCGCGCCGTCCGGGACTGCCACGTGGTCATCGCCACCCCCACCATCCTCAGCGCCCTCGACCCCGACCGGTGCCGGCGGGTCAGGACCGTGGCGGTGGCCGGCGAGCCCTGCCCCCTGGCGCTCGCCGACCGGTGGGCGCGGACCTGCGCCTTCTACAACGGCTGCGGGCCGACCGAGACCACCATCGTCAACACGATGCAGCTGCACCGGCCCTCGGCCGCCCGGCTCACCATCGGCCGGCCGACCCCGAACAACACCGTGTACGTCCTGGACGAACGGCGCCGCCCCTGCCCGATCGGCGAGATCGGCGAGATGTGGGCCGGCGGCGACGGGATATCCGCCGGCTACCTGGACAACCCCGAGCTCACCGCCGAGCGCTACGCCCCCGACCCCTTCCTCGGCGCCGGGCGGCTGATGTTCCGCACCCGGGACCTGGGCCGCTGGACGTCCGACGGCGAGCTCGAACACCTGGGTAGGACCGACGACCAGGTCAAGGTCCGCGGCTTCCGGGTGGAGCTCGACTCGGTCTCCGCCGTGCTCGAGTCGATGCCGGGATGCGCCAGGGCCGCCACGGTCAGGCTGGACGACCGCACCCTGGTCTCCTTCGTCTCCCCCGGCGGGCTCTCCCCCGCCGCGGCCCGCCGCGCCGTGGCGGCGGCCCTTCCCTACTACTGCGTGCCGGAGGCCGTGTACGCGCTCGAAGCGCTCCCGCGGACCAGCCGGGGCAAGATCGACAAGACCGCGCTGCTGCGGCTCGCGGCGCACCTCGCCGATCCGGCCGCCCACCCCGCCGAGCTGCACGGGGCAGCGTCGTGACGGCCCCGGTGCGCGACGCCGCGGTCGTGACGCTGCCGCCGCTCATCCCCTGGCCGCGGCGGATACTCAAACACCCCCGGCTGATGCACTACAACCGGCTGGTCGCGCTGGTCTGGGCGGTCAACCTGGCGGCGCTCGGCCTCGGGCTCGCGGACGGCGACGGCCTCTCGGCCCGTTCGCTCTCCTACGCGGCGCTGGCCAACCTCACGCTCGGCGTGGTGGTGCGCCAGCAGTACGTCATCAACGCGCTGTTCAGGATCGCCACCAGCGCCCCGGTGACCTGGCCGCTCAGGATCCGCTGGACGCTGGCGAAGGTCTACCACTTCGGCGGGCTGCACGTCGGCGGCGCCACGGCCGGCACCGCCTGGTTCCTCGCCCTGCTGCCGGTCCTGGTGATCGACGGGGCGCCGGCGGCCACCGTGGCGGTGTCGATCGCGCTCAGCGCGCTGCTCGTGCTGCTGGTGGCCACCGCGCTGCCGCCGTTCCGCTCCCGCCACCACGACCGCTTCGAACTGATCCACCGCTTCGGCGGCTGGGGCGTGCTGCTGCTGTTCTGGGCACAGACCGCGCTGGTCCTGCGGGAGCGCGGCGGATCGCCGCTCGCGGCGCCGGAACTCTGGGCGCTGGCGCTGGTCACGGCGAGCGTGGCGCTGCCCTGGCTGCGGCTGCGCCGGGTGCCGGTGGCGATCGAGCGGCCCTCGAACCACGTGGTGCTGGCCCGCTTCGACCACGGCGTGACGCCGTTCGCCGGCTCGTCGACGACGATCAGCCGCCGCCCACTGTTCGAGTGGCACTCGTTCGCCAACGTGCCGTCGCCCGGCCGCAGCGGTTTCCGGCTGACCATCTCCCGGGCCGGTGACTGGACCGGCTCCTTCATCGACGACCGGCCCGACCGCGTCTGGGTGAAGGGCATCACCACGGCCGGGGTCGCCAACATCGAGACGCTGTTCACCCGGGTCGTCTACGTGGCCACCGGCAGCGGCATCGGGCCCTGCCTGCCGCACCTGCTGGCCCGCGAGGTGCCGTCGCTGCTCGTCTGGGCCACCCGCACCCCCCGGCTGACCTACGGCGACGCGCTGGTGGACGAGATCCTGGCCGTCCAGCCGGAGGCCCGCGTCTGGGACACCACCGAGCGCGGCAAGCCCGACATGGTGGCCCTGGCCTACGCCGCCTACCGCGACTTCGGCGCCGAGGCGGTCATCTGCATCTCCAACAAGAGCCTCACCTGGCGCGTCGTGCACGGCCTGGAGCGACGCGGCATCCCGGCCTACGGCGCGATCTGGGACTCCTGACCCGCACCCCCACGGAGGTAACCCTCATGCACCTCAACCACCTGAAGGTGGAACGGGACGAGCGCGTCGTCACCGTCCGCCTGCACCGCCCCGCCGTGCTCAACGCGCTCAACAGCGAGCTGATGAACGAACTCACCACCCTGCTCACCTCGTTGGACGACGACCCGGACGTCGGCTGCTTCCTGGTCACCGGCTCGGAACGCGCCTTCGCGGCCGGCGCCGACATCCGGGAGATGGCCGAGCGCACCGCGCCCGAGATGGCCGCCGACGACTACTTCGCCGGCTGGGAACGGCTCGGCGCGCTGCGGACCCCGAAGGTGGCGGCCGTCGCCGGCTACGCGCTGGGCGGCGGCTGTGAGCTGGCCATGCTGTGCGACACGGTGATCGCCGCCGACACGGCGGTGTTCGGGCAGCCGGAGATCAGGCTCGGCGTGATCCCCGGCATCGGCGGCACCCAGCGGCTCACCCGCCTGGTCGGCAAGGCCAAGGCGATGGACCTCATCCTCACCGGCCGCACCATGGACGCCGTGGAGGCCGAACGCTCGGGTCTCGTCGCCCGGGTGGTGCCGGCCGACCGGCTCCAGGCCGAGGCGTTCGAGATGGCCCGCACCATCGCCGCCCACAGCCGGCCGGCGGTGCGGGCGGCCCGCGAGGCCGTCGACCGGGCGCTGGAGCTCGGGCTCGCCGAGGGCGTCCGCTACGAACGCCGGGTGTTCCACGCGCTGTTCGCCACCGAGGACCAGAAGGAGGGGATGCGGGCGTTCCTGCAGAAGCGCCCGCCCGAGTTCACCGGCCGCTGAGCGGCCCGCCGGCCGGGCGCCGAGGGGCGCCCGGCCGGCGGCTCAGCCCTTGAGCCCGGTGAGCGTGATGCCCTCCAGGATCTGCCGCTGGGCCAGGAAGAACATCGCGATGACGGGGGCGATGACCACCGTTGAGGCGGCCATCAGATAGCCCCACTGCGCGGTGTAGACGCCCTGGAAGGCGGCCAGGCCGAGGGCGAGGGTGTAGCGGTTGCTGTCGGCCAGGTAGATCAGCGGGTTGAGGAAGTCGTTCCACACCCCGATGAAGGTGAACACGCCGACCACGATCAGCACCGGCTTGGACAGCGGCAGCACGATCCGCCAGAAGACGGTCAGCGGTCGTGCCCCGTCCATGTAGGCGGCGTCGTCCAGCTCGCGCGGGATGGAGAGGAAGAACTGCCGCATCAGGAAGATCGAACCGATCTGGCCGGCGCCGAGCCAGGCGGGCAGGGTGAGCGGCACATAGGTGTTGACCAGGCCGAGTTGCTGCCAGCCGATGAAGGTCGGCACCAGGGTCACCGTGTAGGGCAGCATGAGGCCGCTGAGCAGCACGGCGAACACCACGTTCCGGCCGCGCCAGCGCAGCCGCGCGAAGGTGAACGCCGACAGCGCGCCGACCAGCAGCACCCCGGGCACCACCACGGCCTCGATGGTGAGGGTGTTGAGGAAGTAGCGGCCGAAGGGGCGGGCCGTGAGGGCGCCGGTGAAGTTACCCCAGGCGAAGGGGTCTGGCAGCCACTCGGGCGGGGCGGTGAAGATCTGCCCGTCCTCCATCAGCGCGCTGCGCACCAGCCAGACGAAGGGGAAGAGGGTCACCAGGGCCCCGCCACACAGTACGGCGTACAGCAGGGCGCGGGCCGCCGGCCGGCGCCGCCGGCGCGTCGACACGGTCGTCGTGGTCATCGGCCGTCTCCCGTCTCGTAGTAGACCCAGCGGCGGGCCGAGCGGAACACCAGCGAGGTGGCCACCACCACCAGCAGGAACAGCACCCAGGCGAGGGCGCTCGCGTAGCCGAGGCGGCCCTCGGTGAAGGCGGTGCGGTAGAGGTAGAAGTTGTAGAAGAGGGTGGCGTTGTCCGGGCCGCCGGAGGTCATCACATAGGCCTCGTTGAAGACCTGGAAGGTGGCGATCAGGCTCATCACGAGGTTGTAGAAGATGGTCGGGGTCATCATCGGCAGCGTGACGAAGCGGAACCTGGCCCAGGCGCCGCCGCCGTCAACCTCGATGGCCTCGTGGAGGTGGCGCGGCACGCCCTGGAGGCCGGCCAGGAAGATGACGGCCGCGTTGCCGAAGCCCCAGGCGGACATGATGGCCAGCGATGGCACGGCGGATGACGAATCGTAGATCCACTGTCCGGTGGGGAGCCCCGCGCCGCGCAGCAGCTGGTTGAGCAGGCCGAAGTCGGGGTTGTAGATCCAGGTCCACAGCACGGCGCTGGCGACGCTCGGCACCAGCACGGGCAGGTAGTACAGCACGCGGAACACGCCACGGCCACGGACGTCGCGGTTGAGGAGCAGCGCCACGACGAAGCCCACGGCCAGGCCGAGCGGCACGGCGAGCAGGGTGTAGTAGAGGGTGACGCGCAGCGACTTCCAGAAGAGGTCGTCGTCGCCGAACATCACCCGGTAGTTGTCGAGACCGACCCAGTTGGTCTTGCCGCCGATGGTCCAGTCGGTGAGGGAGACGACGAACGAGGCGAGCATCGGGCCGGCCGTGAACAGCAGGAAGCCGACGATCGCGGGGAGCGCCAGGGCCACGCCCCAGCGCTGTTCCATGCGGGCGAGCCCGCCCCTGGCGGTGGTCGCGGCCATCACGCCTCCCTCCGCACGTCCGGGTAGACCCCCTGGAGGTAGGGAGTGACGCGCTCGGTGACGGCGCGCAGGTGGCGGGCTATCTCGTCCCTGCCGCGCACGTGGCCGAGCCAGATCGGGTCGAGCGCGGGGTCGAGCCGGGAGAACACCTGGGCGCTCTCCCTGATCCGGTAGGTGGGCTCCTGCACGGCGTGGTTGAGGAGTGGCTCGACGACGCTGTCCACGAAGTTGGGCGGGTGGATGTCGGTGTCGCTCCACAGCGCGAGGAGGTCGGGGTCGGTGTAGTAGCGGCGTTGCAGCGGCATCCACAGGCCCTGGGCGTAGAGCGGGCAGAGCTCGGGGTCGGCCATCTGCAGGTAGAACTCGACGGCCTGCTCCTGGTGGCGGCCGCGCCGGAAGACGCCGGTGGCGCCCGAGGTGATGGTGGTCAGCGGCTCGTCGCCGAAGCGGGGCATGACGCCCACGCCGTAGGGGAAGTCGGCGGCGGATAGGTCGAGCAGGTTCCAGTAGCCGTCGATGGCCATGGCGACCCGGCCCGAGCGGAGCATCAGCGAGAGCCCCGAGTTGAAGGAGGCCAGCTCGGTGGGGCTCGGCGCGACCCGGTGCTCGTAGATCAGGTCGGAGACGGCGGTGAAGACCTCGACGGCGGCGGCCGAGTCGACCACGCAGCGAGTGCCTGCCTCGTCGAAGAGGTCCGCGCCGTTGCCGCGCAGCAGGGCGTAGAGCGGCACGGACGACCAGGTCGGCGCGAGGGTGCCGAACTGCCGCACCTGGTCCGGGTCGAAGCCGGGCTCGGTGGGACGGCGGCCCTCGTGGTCGAGGGTGAGGCGCTCGGCGGTGGCCACGAACTCGTCCCAGGTCCAGGCGTCCGGGGAGCGACTCGGTGGCGCCGGCAGGCCGGCGGCGTCGAACAGCTCGGTGTTGTACCAGATGCTCATGACCTCGATGGCCGTCTGGAAGACGGCTGCCTCATCGTTCCAGTAGTGCACGGCCTCCGGCAGGAAGTCGTCGAGCTGCGGGAAGCGGTCTCGGTGGTCGAGCATGTTGACCAGCAGCCCACCCTCCCCCAGGCGCATGGACATGCCCATCTGGAGGTAGGCGATGTCGGGCTCCTGGCGGGCGGCGATCAGGGTGTTCATCTTGGTCTGGTAGCTGAAGTGGCTGACCAGTTCCGGATCCACCTCGCGGCCACCTGGCTGGCGGGAGAAGTTCTCGCTGACGGCTCGGACGCCTGCCTCCTCCTGGATCGACCCCCAGAACATGAAGGTCAGCGTGTCGGAGCGGTCGGCCGGCAGAAAGCCGCAGGAGGCCAGCGGCGCGGCCAGGGCCGCGCCGCCCAGGCCGCGCAGGAGCGCGCGGCGGCTGGGCGGCCCGGCGGATGGACCGGTCTTCCGTGGTCGGGTGGTCGGGATCGTCGGCACGGGCACCTCGCGGGTCATGGGGCGTTGTCGGGCGGGCCGCCCGCGCCGCGCCGCCGGCTATCCGGCGGTGGGCAGGAAGACGCGCATGGCGCGGTTGTCGCGGTTGGCCCAGGCGTAGTAGGGGATGGCGGTGAGGGTGAGGGGATCGCCGGCCGGTGCCGGGGTGCCGGCAGTGGCGGAGCGGTAGGGCCACCAGGGCGCGGACGCGGTGGCGTCCGGGCGTGGGCGGCGGTGGGCGGTGGCGGTCACGACCGTGACGCCGCCGAGGAGTTCGGGTCGGTCGACGGTGGAGAGGCCGGCGGTGAGGTCGACGGCCAGGTCATCGAGGCCGCTGCCGTCCGGCAGCGCGGGCTGGTCGTGGGCCTCGACGCAGTAGACGAGGGGGCCACGCTCAATGGCGGCGCAGCCGCGGACGGCGTCCACCCGGGGATCGGCCAGGGTGAACCTGGGTGTCAGGTCGAGGTCGATTACGACGGTGTCGCCCTCGGCCCAGGGCCGGTCGAGGCGCAGCCAGCCGTCCGCGAACTCGGCGACGCCGTCGGCGGGTTCCGTGCCGTTCACGGTGATGGGCCAGGCGTCGGCCGACCAGTGCGGGACGCGCAAAGCCATGGTCCAGGGGGCCTCGCCCGTGGCGGTGACGGTGAGGGCGATCCGGCCGTGCCTGGGGTAGTCGGTCTCCACGCGCAGCGCGACCTGGCCGCCGGTCAGCGGGGCGGAAACGGTGCCCTCGGCGTACTGGTGGACCTGGAGCGCGGTGCCGTCGGCCGAGGCGGTGGCCAGGTAGTGGGGCAGCGAGGCGAGCAGCCGCATCAGGTTGGGCGGGCAGCAGGCGCAGCGGAACCAGGGCACCCGGCGAGGCTTGTCGCCCTCCTGGTCGGCGTGGCCGTCGCGGACGTGCAGCGGGTTGTCGTAGAGGTAGCGGTCGCCGGAGAGCGAGACGCCGCACAACACGCCGTTGTAGAGGGTGCGTTCGATCAGGTCGGAGTACTTGGCCTCGCCGGTGAGCAGCGCGAGCCGCCAGCTGAACTGCACGGAGGCGATGGCGGCGCAGGTCTCGCAGTAGGAGCGGTCGGCGGGCAGTTCGTAGGGCTGTCCGAACGCCTCGTCGGTGTGGTGCGCGCCGACGCCGCCGGTGATGTAGGTCTGCCGGGCGGCCATCTCGGCCCACAGCCGCTCGACGGCGGCCCGGAGTTCGGCGTCGCCGGTCTCGGTGGCCACGTCGGCGGCGCCGGCCAGCAGGTAGAGCTGGCGGACGGCGTGTCCGGTGACGGCGGCGGCCTCGCGCACCGGCACGTGGTCCTGGAAGTAGCCGGGGCGGTCGAACCCCTTGTCGCCGGTCAGGCCGAGGGCGCCGCCGTGCCGGTCGACGAAGTAGCCGGCCAGCTCGGCGTAGCGTGGTTCGCCGGTCTCCCGGGCGAGTTCGACCAGGGCGGTCTCGATCTCCGGGTGGCCGTCGACGCTGTCGTGCGGCCGGCCGGAACCCTCGGGGCCGAAGCTGTCGCCGATGTGGTCGGCGAACCGTACGGCGATGTCGAGGAGTTCACGCTCCCCGGTGACCCGGTGGTGGGCGACGGCGGCCTGGATGAGGTGGCCTGCGGTGTAGAGCTCGTGGCCCCACTTCAACTCGGTGAAGTGCGGCACCTCGGGCTTGGCCACCTGGTAGTAAGTGTTGAGGTAGCCGGAGTCCTCCTGGGCACCCGCCAGCAGCTCGGCGAACTCGCGGATGTGCTTGGTGAGTTCGTCCCGGCTTTCGGCGTCCGTCGCCGGGTCGCCGAGCTGCCAGGCGGCGGCCTCGAGCCACTTGTGGACGTCCGAGTCCTGGAAGGGGAAGGCGCCCTGGAAGCCCTCGGTGGCCCGCTCGGCGGCCAGCCGGAAGTTCTCCAGGTTGCCGGCCTCGGCGAGCCGCTCGGGCCCCTGCGGGATGCTGACCTCCGCGTTGACCCGGCGGCGTTCCGCCCAGAAGCCGGCGGTCACGGTGGCCCGCGCGGTGGCGTGCAGCGCGGCGTGCGCGGCCGGGCCCGGGCGTACCGGGCCCCCAGGGAGGGGTGCTGGGGTCTTGGCGGACTGGGCGGCTGTCATGCGTGACTCCGTTTACGGGGTGGGAACTGACGTCAGTGGAGCTTGCGGGTCGCGCCGAACGCCGGGTGCGGCGTTGGGAAACCCTTTTCCCGGCCGCTGACGCTAGGAGGCGGGGAGAGGACCGTCAAGACCTCGGACCGCGTCGTTTTCGACCACTCCTACCCCTGGTCCCATGGTCGCCGGCGTGGCATGATGACCGGCTCGGGGCGGCCGGGCCGCCTGAAGTCGAGTAGGGCCGAGAAGAGGCAAAGGGTTTCCCAATGACCGTGACGCCACGCGGAGAGGCCGGGGCAAGGGCCGTCACTATCAGCGACGTCGCCGCGCTCGCCGGGGTCTCGCCCGGCACCGCCTCCAAGGCGCTCAACGGGCGCGGCCGGCTGCGCCCCGAGACCAGGGAGCGGGTGCTCGACGCCGCCCGCAAGCTCGACTTCCGGCCCAACGCGATGGCGCAGAGCCTGCTGTCCGGGCGCAGCTTCACGGTCGGGCTGATCACCACGGACAGCGTGGGCCGGTTCAGCCTTCCGGTGCTCCTCGGCGCCGAGGACGCGCTCGGCGCCGGCCGGATGTCGGTGTTCCTGTGCGACACCCGGGGCGACCGGATCCGTGAACAGCACTATGTGCGCACCCTGTTGGAGCGCCGGATCGACGGCCTGATCGTCACCGGCCGCCGCACCGACCCGCGCCCGCCGCTCCTCCTGCCGTCCCCGGTGCCCGTGGTCTACGCGCTCGGTCCTTCGACCGACCCGGCGGACGTGTCGCTGGTCCCGGACGACGCGGGCGGCGCCCGGCTCGTCGTCGACCACCTGCTGGCCACGGGCCGGCGCCGCGTCGCCCATCTGACGGGCCCCGCCCACCACGCGGCGGCGGCCGTCAGGGCCGAGCACACGAGGCGCGCGCTGCGCGAGGCGGGGGCCGAGCTCTCGGGTGGCCGCGTCTACTTCGGCGAGTGGAGCGAGGCGTGGGGCCGGCAGGCGGCGCTGGTGGCGCTGCGCGCCGACCCCGAGGTGGACGCGCTGTTCTGCGGCAACGACCAAGTCGCCAGGGGCGCGGCGGACGCGCTGCGCGAGGCCGGGCGCCGGGTGCCGGCCGAGGTGGCGATCGCCGGCTACGACAACTGGGAGGTCATGGCCGAGGCATCCCGCCCCCCGCTCACCACCGTCGACATGAACCTCACCGAGCTGGGGCGGACGGCGGCGCTCCGCCTGATGGACGCCATCGACGGCCGCCCGGCCAGCGGCCTCGAGGAACTGCCCTGCCGGCTGGTCGTCCGCGAGTCCACGGGCGCCCCCACGTCGGACGGGCGGCCGCGATGAACCCCGAGGCGCCGCTGGCCCGCCTGCTCACCAGGCTCGCCGACCTGGTGGCGGCAGGGCTGCTGTGGACGGTGGCCAGCCTGCCGCTGGTGACCCTGCCGGCCGCCACGACCGGCCTGTGCGCGGTGGCCGACGGCTGGGCGCGCGGCGAGAGCCCGCCGGTGCTCCGCACCTTCTGGGAGGCGTTCCGGCACCGGCCGGCGCGCGGCCTCGCGGTGGGCGGCGCGCTGGCCGCGGGCGCGCTCGTCGCGGTGGTCGACGTCTCCTTCGCCCTCGGCGCGGACGGCGCGCCGCTGCGCACCGCGGTCCTCGCCACGGCCGCCGTCCCGGCCCTGGCCACCGCCCTGGCCGGCGCGTTCGCCTTCCCGCTGCTGGCCCGCACCGACGACGCGCCACGGCCGCTGCTGCGCAACGCCGTGCTGCTCGCGGCCGGCAACCCGCCGCTGACCGTGGCGGTCTGGGCGACGCTCGCCGTCGCCGCGGTGCTTTCCCTCATGGCGCCGCCGGCGCTCCCGCTGCTCGCCGCCCTCGCCGCGACCGCCACGGCCCGGCTGGCCCGGCGCGCCGTCGCGCGTGCCGAGCGGGCAGCGGCCGGCGCCCGCTCGGCGCGCCCGGCGCGGGCCTGAGACGGCCGCCCGGGGCTCAGGCCGGTTGCAGGCCCGCCCGACCGGCCTCCAGGGCGAAGCGGGCGCGGGTCTCCAGCGGAGCGCCGGGCGTGGTGACGTAGGGCACGACACGGTAGCTGGTGAGCCAGGTACGCCGGTCGACGTCGCAGCGTAGCCGCGCCGGTTGAGGGAGTACCGCAGGTGCGGGTTGGAGGGCAGCGTGCTGGTCGGCGCGTCGCCGCCGTTACGGCCCGAGGTGATCGAGGTGCACACGAAGTCGGCGGCGACCGGCCTGGCGTCCGGGTCCTCCAAGTCGAGGGTGAGGTCGTGCGCCATGTGCCAGTGCACGTCGCCGGAGAGCACCGCCACGTTGTCGATGTCCCGCTGGGCGATGAACTCCAGGATCCGCTGGCGGGCGGCCGGGTAGCCGTCCCAGGTGTCCATGTTGCGCCGCCGGATCGCGGGGTCGTTGTCCAACTCCCACTGGCCCATGGGCACCTGTTGCGGGATGGCCTTCCAGGTGGCGGTGGACCGGGCGAGCCGGTCGAGCAGCCAGCGCTCCTGTTCCGGGCCGAGCATCGTGCGGTCCGGGTCGTCCCACCCCTCGCACACCGGCTTGTTGAAGTCCCCGCACGCCTGGTCGTCCCGGTACTGGCGGGTGTCGAGCAGGAACAGGTCGGCGGTGCGGCCCCAGCGCAGGCCCCGGTACATCGCCGCGTCCGGGCCTGCTGGCACCTGGGCCCGGCGGACCGGCAGGTGCTCGTAGTACGCCTGGAAGGCGGCGGCGCGGCGGGCGGCGAAGTCGGGCGTGGGGTTGGGGCGGCCGGCCGGCTCCGTCATGTCGGCCCAGTTGTTGACGACCTCGTGGTCGTCCCAGGTGGGCAGAAACGGCAGCCGGGCGGAGGCGAGGCGCAGGTCCGGGTCGAGGCGGTAGGTGGCGTGCCGGTGCCGGTACTGCTCCAGCGTCATCGGCTCGAAGTCGCCCTGCGGGCGGATCACCCCGCCGGTGAACCAGGAGTCCGGGTCCTCGTAGATCCAGTCGCCGAGGAAGGCGACCAGGTCCACGTCCTCCTCGGCCAGGTGCCGGTAGGCGGTGTAGTGGCCGTCGACGTACGACTGGCAGCTGGCCGCGGCGAACCGCAGCGGGCGCGTCGCCCAGGGCTCGGGAGCGGTCCTGGTCCGGCCCACCGGGCTGATGTGGTTCCTGGCCCGGAATCGGAAGTGGTACCACCGGTCCGGGGCCAGGCCGCGCGGCTCCACGTGCACGCTGTGCGCCAGTTCGGGCCGCGCCCAGGCGGTGCCCCGGGCGGCGATCCGGCGGAACGCCTCGTCGTGCGCCATCTCCCACTCCACCGGCACCGCCCGGCTCGGCATGGAGCCCGGGTCGAGCGGGTCGGGCGCGAGCCGGGTCCACAGCACCACGCTGTCGGGCAGCGGGTCACCCGAGGCCACGCCGAGGGTGAACGGGTACCCGAAGGCGCCCGAGGTGCGGGCGGACGCGCCGGCCAGGCCAGGGACGGCCAGCAACGCCGACGCGCCGAGCGCCCCGCTAAGCAGCGCCCTCCTTGACGCCTGACTCCGCATCGCAGCCTCCCCGTTCACGGCCTTCGCGGCCCGCCGTTCCGTGGTCGCCGGGGAGACTAGCCCGCGCCCGCCCGACGCCGGGTGGCCCCGCGGTGAACACCGATCGGCCACCTCGACCGCCGTCTCCCTCCGGGAGTTCACCGCGCCGTGCTGTCGCCCCGGGGTCGGCCCCGGTCGGCTGCCGAAACGTGGCCGGCGTCAGCACGTCGCCGCCTCTCCCCCGACCGCCGTCCGTCACCTCCTCGGCCAGGAGGCGAACGGCATGGCGGTGCTCCTTCCGAAGGTGTGGTGGCGCGGGCGGCCGTCAGATGCCGCCGCGTTGGCGCGGATGACCTGGCCGTTGATCCAGTGGCCGGCCGGGGAGGCGAGGAAGGCGACGGCCCCGGCGATGTCGTCCGGGGTGCCGAGGCGTTCCAGCGGGGCCATGGCCGCGAGCCGGTCGATGGTCTGCTGGTCCTTGCCGTCGAGGAACAGGTCGGTGGCGGTGGCCCCGGGGGGCACGGCGTTGACGTTGACGTCCCGCCCCGCAGTTCGCGGGCGAGGACCGTGGTCATCCCCTCGACCGGGCCACCGTGGCACGGTCGATGCCGGGCGAGCCGCCGGCGAGGACGTCGACGCGGAGCCGGTCGGTGGTGAGCTCGGGCATTGCTCCCCGCTGGGGCGGGGTGGCTCCTGTGGCCCGGCCGCCCCGCCGCCGCGGGCTCAGGGGATGATGGGGCGATGAGTTTCCGGCTGGCGGCCTATGCCGTGTGCGTCGAGGAGGGGCGGGTGTTGCTCGCCCACCACCGGTCGACCCTGTGGACGCTTCCAGGCGGTGGGGTCGAGCACGCGGAGGATCCGTTCGACGCGGTGATCCGGGAGGTCGCCGAGGAGACCGGCTACGACGCGGTGGTCGAACGGCTGCTTGGCGTGGACTCACGCGTGATCCCCGCGGCCACCGCGCGGGCGGGCGTCGAGCACCAGAACGTCGGCGTCTTCTACCAGGTGCGCGTCACCGGCGGCCGACCGCGGCCCGAGGCGAACGGCGAGACGTCCGAGTCGGTTTGGACCCCCGTGGGGGAGGTCGCCGGCCTGCGCCGGGCGTCGCTTGTCGACATCGGTCTCGCGCTGGCCAGGACTCTTCCGCCCACCGGCCACGTCGCGCCCGTCCCGGTCGGCGGCCTGATCGAGCACTGAGGTTCGCGACGCCGGTGGTTGCGAGCGGGCGGGGTCTCCCGGCTGGGCGCGGGCTACGATGCGCCCGCTTTCCGAAACCGCGTGTGGTCGGGGGGACTTGACCGTGGAAGAGCAGACACTCGGTGGCCGTTACCGGCTCGTGCGGCCGCTCGGGCAGGGCGGGATGG
>NZ_SMKC01000130.1 GCF_004348315.1 Streptomyces sp. 8K308
CCCCAAGGCCGCCGACGAGATCTCCTTCCCCAGCCGCATGTCCCCCAAGGCCACCCTCATCGCCGAAGCCCTCTGCGAGGGCTGCCCCCAGGCCACCGACTGCCTGCTCCACGTACTCGCCAACCCGCAGCTCTACACGGACGGCGTCTGGGCCGCCACCACCCCCAACGAAAGGAAGCGCATCCTCGTGCAGCTGCGCGAGCGTCTCGGCGAGGACTGGGTGCCCGCCGCCCTGCGCACCCACCGCTCCCGCAACGACTCCCCCCGCTCCTCCGGCTCCCGCCGCCCGGCGAACCACACCCACCTGCGCACCGCCGCCCAGGCCACCCTGGTGGTGGCCGCCTGATGTCCCCTGCGTCGACCAAGATGCGCCGCACCGCTACGCACCGGCCGGCCACCAGACGCCGCCGGTTCCGCCACGACGACCTCGTGGCCGTCGATCTCTTCTCGGGTTTCGGAGGGTTGACCCGCGGCATCGAGATCGCCGGGTTCACCACGATCATGGCCGCGAACCACAACCCGTACAAAACCCAGGTGCACGAGGCCAACCACCCGCACGCAGAGCATTGGATCGCCGACCTGGTCGACCCCGAGGCGGCGGACTACCACTCCGCCCGCGACCTTCCCGCAGCCGACCTCCTCGTCGCCGGAATTTCGTGCGTCAATCACTCGCAGGCGAACACGGTCAAGGCTTACGAGCAGGGCCTGACGTTGTTCGAGCTGCAGGATCCGAGTACGAGGCGCGGGTGACCCGGTCCGAGCGGGACCGGGCGACCGCGAACTGCGGCCTGCACTACGCCGCCCAGCACCACCCGCGGCTGATCATCGTCGAGTGCACGACAGAGCTAACGTCGTGGGGCCCGGCGATTCCCGGCCGCCCGAAGGTCGGCGACGGGTCGACGTACCGGTGGTGGCTCAAGCAGTTCGACCTGCTCAACTACCGGCACAAGGTGCTGTACCTGAACAGCATGTTTTTCGGCGTGCCGCAGTCACGGGACCGCCTGTACATCGCGTTCTGGGACAAGTCCCTCCCCGCTCCCGACCTCGAGCACCGGCCGGTCGCGCGCTGCCACCACTGCGACAGGGACGTCGAGGCGGTCTGGACATGGCGCACCGGAGTCCCACCGACCGGATCGGTGCGCTACGGCAAGCAGTACGACTACCGCTGCCCCAGCTGCCGACACGAAGTCGTCCCCCCCCCCCAATGACGCCGTCGCTGGCCGCGCTCGACCTGAGCGACCTCGGGACCCGCATCGGCGACAGGAAGAAGCCACTCGCGCCGGCGACGATGGCCCGCGCGGAGCGGTGCCGTCAGCGGTTCACCAGCTTCCCCGCGGTGCTCATGCCGGCAAAGGTCGTGCAGGGCTCCGAGCGGCATCCGTGGCGGCAGATGGCAACGGGGACCAGCCCGCAGGAGGCTTCCGTCCTGTCGACGGGCGCGCTCATGGCGGCTGCGGGCAACACGTTCGAGAGGCCGGGATCGGATTGCCGTTCGCGCGGCTTCGACCAGCCGTTGTGGGCGCAGCCCGCGACCAACACCACGGGCCTGATCACGCCTCCTGTCGCGCTCACCACCGGCGCCGTGATCGCGGCGCACCGGCACAACGGTGACGGGCAGCACATCACGCGGCCGATGGACACCGTGACCTCGACGCACGAGAAGGCCGTCTTGCTGGCGGTCGACAACTACCAGGGCGGCCCGCGCGGAGTCGACGACCCGCTGCCCACCCAGGTCGGCTCGGAGACACTCGCCGTGGTGTCCTCCGGAGTCATCCCCTGCCGGAAGAACACCGTGCCCTCGGTGCACGCCGAGGCCATGTCGACGTTCACCTCAGACCAGATCCCCGGCCTCCTCACTGCGGCCGGCTGGTTCAAGCAGAACGGCGCCACCGGGGCCGAGACCGCGCCCCATCCCCTCACGCACTCTCTCGGCACCCTCACTGCCCGCGACACGACAGCGCTGCTCATGGCCGAGTGGCAGGCCTCGCTCGTGGAACCTCCGCTGGAGGACGGCCATCCGGATGGCCTTCGGCTACCAGCGCCTGGACCAGCCGCCCGGCCCCGGCGATCCGGCCGGCGGCGCCCTGGTCGGCGTGTGCGCCCTCGGTGTCCCGATGCACCCCGGTGTCCTTGCTTACGACAAGGTCTTCTTCCCCCGCTCCTGGGAGGAGGGCCTGTGCGACGGCTGTCGCACCGCCGCCACCTCGGCCGATCCGGTCCGGCGCGTCCTGGCCGCCCTCCCCGAGAAGCTGCTGCTGGCCTGCGGCCGCACCGCCCCTCCCACGGTCGTGGCCACGATCCGCGCGGAACTCGCCCACCACACCCCCGGGCAGCTGGCCGAGCGGATCGAACGCCGCTGGTACGGCAGCTGGAACTCCCGCCCCCTCACCCGCGAGTCCGACAACCGCCAGGACGGCTACGGGCCCGATGACGTCGCCGTGTGGCTGCTGGCGCCGCACCCCTGCCGAGCGCGCTGCGATGACGGCTGGGACCCGGCCAACAGTGACCGTCGCTGCCCCCACTGCGCCACCACCCCGGCGAGCGAGTGGCCCGAAGACGACCAAGGCGACGGGGACGATGCGGGCACCGGGGGCCCGGCCGACCGCAGCCTGGCCGAGGCCCTCGCCCACCGGCCGATACTGGAGTGCGAGGGCAACGACGGCTCCTGCGGGCGTCCCCGTCGCCCAGCCCTACACCCGCTGCCCCGACTGCCTCGGGTGGCCCCGCTGTGCCTGTGGCCGCCGCTACGACCCGCACATCGGCCGGGCCTGCCCCACCTGCACCGCCGACGCATGACCCGCGGCCGCCGCGCCGGGCCGGGCCGGGCCGCTCGAGGCGCGCACGCATCAGTGCCCTTTCCACATGCCCAGGTGACATGACGACCGCCTGGCGCATCGAGCAGGAGGTCCTCACGCCGGAAGGAGCCTCGGCCCTGCCGTTGCTGGTTCGGCAAAGGATGTTGTGAAGGGATGGGAGACGAACCGAAGCTGGCGGCCGGCCGTGAAGTCCTCGGCGCCCGAGATCATGAGTCTGACGGCATGAACGGAGCACCTTCCTGATGCGCGTATTCGTCACCGGTGCAAGCGGCTACATCGGCGGAACCGTCGCTTGCCGACTGGTTCAAGCGGGGCACACGGTCACGGGTCTGACTCGCGATGCGGCCAAGGCCGATGCCCTGAATCAGCTGGGTATCCAACCGGTGGTGGGCAGCCTGGACGACGTGGCTGCGCTCACCGAGCATGCCCGCCGCGCTGATGCGGTCGTCAACGCGGCCAACAGCGACCATCGGGAAGCTGCCGAGACGCTCATCGCCGCTCTGGCCGGGTCTGCCAAGCCGCTGATCCACACCAGCGGCTCCAGCATCGTGGGCGTGCGAACGGACGGCGAAGTCTCCGAATCCATCTTCCGCGAGGACATCCTGGAGCCCGGCTCCAACTGGGAAGCCGACCACCCCATCCGCAAGGCGCGCGTCGCCATCGACCGCCTGGTCCTGGCCGCCGCGGACAAGGGCGTACGTTCCGCCGTGCTGTGCGCAAGCCTGATCTACGGGGACGGGCGAGGACTGGGCACCGACAGCGTCCTGATCGCCGCACTGGTCCGCCAGGCCCGTGCCGGCGGAGTGGTCCAGCATGTGGGGGCCGGTCGCAACATCTGGTCCAACGTGCACCTCGACGACCTGGCCGACCTGTACCTCCTCGCCCTGGAGAAGTCACGGCCCGGCACCTTCTACTTCGTCGAGAACGGCGAGGAATCCTTCGGCACGGTGACCGAGGCCCTCGCCCGCAACCTCGGCTTGCCCGGACCGCAGCCCTGGAACCCCGATTCACCCGACAACGTCTGGAACCACCAGTTCGCCTTTCACGCACTGGGGTCCAACAGCCGGGTACGGGCTGACCGCGCGCGTGATCTGCTTGGCTGGACCCCTCAGCACCACTCGATCACTGACTGGATCACGAACACGGACCTGAACGCGACATCCGGCCGCTGACCCCGTCGAGCTGCCGGAATGTCCCCTTCGGGGTGCAATGGGGGCATGGGTGACTTCATCGACCTCTGGACCGGCAAGCTGGTCGGCATCGCCGGCGGCGTGATCGACGAGAAGCAGGCGCGGGCGCTCGTGGCGGAGATCTACGAGGCGGCCGTGGTGCGCGGGGTCCGTCTCTACGAGGAGGAGATCGCGCTGCGCGAGGCCGAGCGCGAGGAGTGAGGGCGCGGCGCTCCGCTGGGGGAGCGGGCGGATGACCGCCTGCCGACCCGGACTGGTCGAGGTCACGCGGCGGAGCCGTCCCGTTGAGGGCCGCTGGCCCTCAACGGGACGCGACGCCCTCCAGCGGCCCGCGGGGGATACCTCAGCCGAGGCCGAGCTGACCGAGTGGCAGGCCGCCGAGGAGATCGCGGGTGGTGGCGCCGTCGGTGATCGGGCCCGTCAGGTCGGCCGTGGAGATGGGTGGGAGGTCGGCGATCTGGGTGCCGACCGAGTTGTCCAGCGGATCGGAGCCGGTGCCGGCCAGCGGGTCGATCGGGATGTCGAGGTTCGGGTTCACGGCCGCGAGGAGCCCCCCGGTGGCCGTGTCCGCCGCGTGGACGACCGGAGCCAGCGGGTTCTCCGCCAGCGGCTCCGCGGACGCGGCGCTCCCGGCGGCGAGGACCGCGCCGGTCGCCGAGACGGCCAGCCCGGCGGCGAGACGCGGCACACGGGAGGCGCGGGGGGTGCGGGAGAGCTCAGTCATGGGACGCACGGTAGTTGACCGATCGCGGTCGGCTCATCCCGCGGCCCGGGCCTATCACCCGAACGGCGCAGCGGGGCATCCGGGAGAATGGCCCTGTGACACGAGCCTCGCTGGAGAAGCAGCCCAAGGACGTCGCCGCGATGTTCGACGCCGTGGCGGAGCGCTATGACCTGACCAACGACGTGCTGGCCCTCGGGCAGAACCGGCGGTGGCGCAAGGCCGTCGCCCGCGCGGTCGCGGCGCGCCCCGGGGAGCGGGTGCTCGACCTGGCGGCCGGCACCGGCACCTCGTCCGAGCCGTTCGCGGCGGCCGGCGCCTTCACGGTGCCGTGCGACTTCAGCCTCGGCATGCTCGCGAAGGGCAAGCGTCGGGTGCCCTGGCTGCCGTTCACCGCGGGGGACGCCACCCGGCTGCCGTTCCGCGACGGCTGCTTCGACGCCGTCACCATCTCCTTCGGCCTGCGGAACGTGCAGGACACGGACGGCGCGCTGCGCGAGATGCTGCGGGTCGTGCGGCCCGGCGGGCGGCTCGTGGTCTGCGAGTTCAGCCACCCGACGTGGGCGCCGTTCCGCACCGTCTACACCGAGTACCTGATGCGCGCGCTGCCGCCCGTGGCCACCCGGGTCTCCAGCAACCCGGACGCGTACGTCTACCTCGCCGAGTCCATCCGCGCCTGGCCAGACCAGCCGGCGTTCGCCGCCCGGCTCCAGGCCGCCGGCTGGGAGCGGGTGGCCTGGCGCGACCTTTCCGGCGGCGTCGTCGCGCTGCACCGGGCCACCCGCCCGAGCGCCTGACGGCCTGCGTAGACTCCTTCAACTCGCCTTCACTCGCCTGCGCCACCCCCCCGCAGCCGTCCGACCGATGGGAGAGCCGAACGTGTCCGAGACCGCCGAGGCCGCCGAGAGCCGAGAGACCGCCGACGTCATCGTCGTGGGGGCCGGCCCCGCCGGTTCGACGACCGCCTACCACCTCGCCCAGGCCGGCCTTGACGTGCTGCTGCTCGAGAAGACCGCCTTCCCGCGCGAGAAGGTGTGCGGCGACGGTCTCACCCCGCGCGCCGTCAAGCAGTTGGTGGCCATGGGCATCGACATCTCCGAGGAGGCCGGCTGGCTGCGCAACAAGGGCCTGCGGGTCATCGCCGGCGGCACCAGGCTCCAGCTCGACTGGCCCGAGCTCGCCTCGTTCCCCGACTTCGGCCTGGTGCGCAGGCGGGACGACTTCGACGAGCAGTTGGCGAGCGCGGCCGAGAAGGCCGGGGCCAGGCTCCACCAGCGGTGCAACGTTTCCGCGCCGATCCGGGACGACAGGACGGGCCGCATCGTCGGCGTGGAGGCCAAGGTCGGCGAGGAGAAGCGGCGGGCGACGTTCCGGGCCCCCGTGGTGGTGGCCGCCGACGGCAACTCCACGCGCCTCTCCCTCGCCATGGGCCTGCACCGGGACGAGAAGCGGCCGATGGGCGTCGCGGTGCGCACCTACTTCACCAGCCCCCGGCACGACGACGACTACCTGGAGTCCTGGCTCGAACTGTGGGACCGGCGCGGCGAGCAGCCCAAGCTGCTGCCGGGCTACGGCTGGGTGTTCGGGATGGGCGACGGCACGTCGAACGTGGGCCTCGGCATCCTCAACAGCTCGTCCGCGTACAAGGAGCTCGACTGGCGCGAGGTGCTGCGCGCCTGGTGCGCCTCGATGCCGGAAGAGTGGCAGTTCACCGAGGAGTTCATGACGGGCCCGATCCGGGGCGCGGCGCTACCGATGGCGTTCAACCGGCAGCCGCACTACTCGCGCGGCCTGCTGCTGGTGGGCGACGCGGGCGGCCTGGTGAACCCGTTCAACGGCGAGGGCATCGCCTACGCCATGGAGTCCGGCCGGATCGCGGCCGAGGTGATCAGCCAGGCCCTGGCCCGACAGACGCCCGCCCAGCGGGAGTTGGCGCTGCGCGGCTACCCGAGGGTGCTCAAGGACACCTACGGCGGCTACTACACGATGGGCCGCGCCTTCGTGAAGCTCATCGGCAACCCGCGGGTGATGAAGCTGGCCACCGAGCGCGGCCTCAACCACCCGCTGCTGATGCGCTTCGTCATCAAGCTGCTCGCCAACCTGACCGACCCGGTCGGCGGCGACGCCATGGACCGGATCATCAACGGCCTGGCGAGGGTGACGCCGAACGCGTAGCCTCGGGCCGCCGGGCCGGATGACCGGCGAGGGGCGTCGCCGGGGATGACGGCTTCGGGCGCCCCGCCTTAGCCTCCTCGCCCCTTCATCAGTCCGCGGTGTCCCCGCCTCGGCTCAGCTCCAGGTCGCGCCGGCCGGCTGCTCGACGGTGGTGTTGAGGCGGTTGAAGAAGTTGGTCGTGGCGATCATCAGGATCAGCGCGGCCAGCTGCTCCTCGGTGTAGTGGTCGGCCGCCTCGTCCCAGATCTCGTCCGGCACCGCCTTGCCCGACCGGTCGGCGATCCTGGTGGCCGCCTCGGCCAGGGCCAGGGCGGCCCGCTCGGCGTCCGTGAAGCACGTCGCCTCGCGCCAGGCCGCGACCTGGTGCAGCCGCTCGTCGGTCTCGCCGGCCTTCTTCGCGCTGTCGAACCCGCCGTACACGCAGGCGCTGCAGCCGTTGATCTGACTGGTCCGCAGGTGGACCAGCTCCATGGTGTGCTGCGGCACGCCGCCGGCGTACATGGCCTTGAAGAGGTGCTGGATTCCCTTCGTGGCGTCGGGCAGCACCGTCGCGGGGTTCTTCATACGAGCGCTCAACGTGCTCTCCTTCTCTCCCGAGTCTCTCCCGGGGTCTCTCCCGGGGTCTCTCCCGGGGTACGGTGGTCGGCGCGTCCCGCGCGCCGGCCGGTCGGTGTCCTTCACCCCACTGACGGATCGCGTCGCGAGGATGTGACAGGTGAGCGAGCAGGAATCTCTGGCTTCTCTGGCCGGGCGTTTCGAGGAGCAGCGGCCGCGGTTGCGCGCGGTGGCCTACCGCATGTTGGGCTCGCTCGGCGAGGCCGAGGACGCCGTGCAGGAGGCGTGGCTGCGGCTGAGCCGGGCGGACGTCTCCGAGGTGCGCAATCTGGGCGGCTGGCTGACCACCGTGGTCGGCCGGGTCTGCCTCGACATGCTGCGGTCGCGCACCGCGCGCCGCGAGGAGCCGATGCCGGACCCGGTGCTCAGCGGGCCCGGCGGGGTGGAGCCCGAGCAGCGGGCGCTGGTGGCCGACGAGGTGGGCATCGCGCTGATGATCGTGCTCGGCACGCTGGCGCCGGCCGAGCGGCTCGCGTTCGTGCTGCACGACCTGTTCGCGGTGCCGTTCGACGAGATCGCCGAGGTGCTCGGCCGGAGCCCGGCCGCCGTCCGGCAGCTCGCCAGCCGCGCCCGCCGCCGGGTGGAGGGGGCGGCGCCGGCGCCGGACACCGACGCGGCGCACCGGCGGGCGGCGGTGGACGCCTTCCTCGCCGCCGCGCGGAACGGCGACTTCGAGGCGCTGCTGGCCGTGCTCGACCCGGACGTGGTGGTCCGCGCGGACGGTGGGGCGCTGGGGCCGAGTTCGCTGCGGCGCGGGGCGAGGAACGTGGCCTCGGGGGCCGCCACCTTCGGGCCGCTCATGGACGCCGGCCTGCCGGTGCTCGTCAACGGCCAGCCAGGGGTGCTGGGTCTCACAGGCGACGAGGTCCGCTCGGTGGTGACCTTCTCGGTCAGCGGCGGCCGGATCTCGGCCATCTACATCCTCAACGATCCGGAGCGGCTGCGGACCATCGACGTCGAGTCCCTCCGCTGATTCTCGCAGCCCTGTTATATTAGCGCTGTGACAATCCCTGATGATGACCCGACCCGGGTTCCCGATCCGTGGCGGCCGCTGCACGAGCTGCTGGCCGCCATGGACGCGGAGATCGAGCAGGTCTACCGCGCGCGCGGCATCGAGGGCGTGCGGCCGCGGTTCGCCTATCCGCTGATCAGGCTGGCCCACACCGGGCCGCTGACGATCCGGGAGCTCGCGAAGTCCCTCGACCGCTCGCACTCGGCCATCAGCCAGACCGTCGCCGCGATGCGCAAGGAGGGCCTGGTCACCTCCGAGCCCGGGCCCGATGCCCGCACCCGGCGGGTCGAACTCACCGAGCGCGGCCGGTCGTTGGTGCCGTTCCTGGAGGCCGAGTGGCGCGCCACCCACGCGACCGTCGCCGAGCTCGACGCCGAGGTCCCGCACGCGCTGACCGGCGTCGTCGAGGAGCTGCGGCGGGCGCTTGAGCGGCGGTCGATGCGGCAGCGGATCCTCGACCACCTCGTCGAGCCGCCCGCATGAGCATGCGCCTCCTCGACACCCGCCCGCTGCGCACCAGCCGCCCCTTCCGTGACCTGTGGCTCGGCTCGGCGCTCTCCGGGGTCGGCGGGCAGATAGCCACCGTGGCGGTGCTGGCCCAGGTGTGGGAGATGACCGAGAGCCCGGTCGGCACCGGCGCCATCGGCCTCGTCACGGGGGTGTCCATGCTGCTGTTCGGTCTGGTCGGCGGGACGCTGGCCGATACCTACGACCGCCGTGCGGTGGTGCGGGCCACCACCGCCGGCCAACTCCTCGCCGCCGCCGGTCTGTGCTGGCAGGCGCTGGCGGGCAACGAGAGCGTGGTGCTCCTCCTCGCGCTGGTCGGCGCGGGAACGGCGCTCGGCGCGCTCGGCGCGCCCGCCCGCCGCACCTTCCCGGTCCGGCTGCTGCCCGCCGACCAGGTCGCGGCCGGCCTCGCGCTCACCAACGTCGCCTTCCAGGCGTCGATGCTCGCCGGCCCCGCGCTCGCCGGACTGATCATCGCCCGCTGGGACTTCGAGGCGGCCTACGCCGTTCAGGCGGTGGCCGTCGTCGTCTCGCTGCTGGCCATCCTGCGCCTCCCGCCGATGCCGGTCGCCTCGGCGGCGGGCACCGGGCGGCGCCGACCGGAACGCGGCGGCTGGTCCGTCATCCTGCGCCGCCCCACGCTCTGGGGCTCGATGGCAACCGACCTGTCCGCGACGCTGCTCGCCATGCCGATCGCGCTCTTCCCGCTGGTCAACGAGATCCGCTTCGACGGCAACCCGCGCACCCTCGGCCTGTTCCTCTCGGCCGTCGCGGTCGGCGGCATCACGGCCGGACTGCTCTCAGGGACGGTGACGCGACTGGGCCGCGGCGGCCTCGTCCAGCTGACGGCGGCCGCGTTCTGGGGCCTCGCCCTGGCCGGCTTCGGCCTGGCCGGGCCGCTGTGGCTGGCCCTCGCCTGCCTGGCGGTGGCCGGCGCGGCCGACACCATCTCGGTCGTCACCCGCAGCGCCCTCGTCCAGTTGGAGACCCCCGACGCCTTCCGCGGCCGCGTCTCCTCGGTCGAACACGTCATCGGCGTCGCGGGCCCCGAACTCGGCAACTTCCGCGGCGGCCTGCTGGCGTCCGCCACCTCGGCCCCCTTCGCCCTGGTGACGGGCGGCCTCTCCGCGACCCTCGTGATAGCCGCGGTGGCGGCGACCAACGGCCCGCTACGGGCGTACCGCGTGCCACGCGCGGAGCCGGCGGCGGAGGTGACGCCGGCGGCGTGACGGCTCAGGCCTCGGCGACCCGGCGAGAGTTCCTGGACGGGTGAGAGCCACTATCTGCCCGGTTTGGATCGATCGCGCCTCTGATGTCGCCCTCCGGCTAATTAATGGCGGGCTTTGGCAACGCGAACGCCTGAGGGGCGGATTTGCGATTTCCGGCGCCGAGCATAACGGGCCATACGAGGGCACCGAAGGAAATCGCGAAGAAATTCCTGACTTGTTCATGGCGTACGTGCAGGTGAACGCGGCGTCGTGCGAGGTGTCGCGCTCCGGGGTCTTCGGTTGCCGGTGGCGTTCATTGCCGAGACGCGGGTACCGTGTGCCTGTGTCAGATATAGAAAATATTCAGCAGTTCGCGCATCGCCCCAAGCGCATCAATGACGCGGTCGACGCGTTCAGCAGCTACTCTCGCGACTTAAATTTTCCGCTGCAACGTGTGGTCGACCTTGATGCGAAAGTAATCAATCTGGCGAGTTATGACTATCTCGGCCTGCATGGGAACCCTGGTATCGCGGAGGCCGTCCGCGAGGCCGTGGGCCGGTTGGGCACCGGAAGTGGCGGGTCGAGCCGCGCCATTGGGCACCACGCCGTCCACCAGACCCTGTCCGAGCGTCTCGCTTCCGCGGTGGGCCACGAGCACGTCACGCTCTTCTCCTCCGGCTACGCGGCGAACGTGGGCATCCTCTCCCAGTTGATGAGGCCTGGGGATGTCGTGTTCCTCGACCGGCTGGCCCACGCGTCGGCCATCGACGGCGCGAAGCTCTCCGGAGCCCGGGTCGCGACGTTCCCGCACAACGACCCGGTCGCCCTCGACCGCCGCCTGACCAGGCTCACCTGCGACGGAGAACGGCTGGTGTACGTCGAGGGCTTCTACTCGATGGACGGCGACCGTGCCCCCCTGGCGGAGATCGCCGCCGTCTGCCAAAAGCACGGGGCGCTGTTGTTGGTCGACGAAGCCCACAGCGAGTTCCTCGTCGGCCCCCGGCACCGGGGATCCTGCGACGACGCCGGCATCGTTCCCGACATCTACATGGGAACCCTCTCCAAGACGCTCAACGCGCAGGGCGGGTTCATCGCGGCCGGCCGGGAGCTGGGCGAGTGGATCGAGACCACGACCCGCGCCAGGATCTTCAGCGGCAACCTGTCTCCCCTGATGGCCAGCGCGGCCCTGGCCGCGCTGGACGTGGTGGCCGCCGAGCCCAGCCGCCGCGACCGGCTGTGGGCCAACACGCGGGCATTCCGCGACGCGTTGGCCGAGCGGGGCGTCCCCGCGTACGGCGACACCCAGATCGTCGCCATCCCCGTCCCCGACGAGCACTGCTACGACATCAGCGCCCAGCTGCTGAGGGACGACATCTGGGTGGGGCCCGCCGTCTACCCCGTCGTCCCCGTCGGCAAGGCGCGACTGCGCCTGTCGATCACGGCCGCTCTCGACCCCGGGCAGCTTCTCCAGGCCGCCGACCGGATCGCCCACGCCATGGAGTCCCGCCGATAACGCTCGGCGCGCCCGGACGCCGCGCCATCATGGCCCACCGTGGTCGATGTTGAAAATATTCTCGGCGGTACCTTCGTGGAGGGCACGGATGAGGTCAGGGTCTTCGAGACCGCGTTTGAACGGGTCGTCGCCGCCGCGCTCTCCGTTGACGACTCGCGGGCGAGGATCAGGCTCTGTTTGAGAGGAACGGAACGTGAAGTCCAGCCGTAAGGACGATCTGTACGCGATCGACCTGAGCAATGCCGAGTGGCACAAGTCGCCGTTCAGCACGGCCGGCGAGCAGTGCGTTGAGATCGCCGACCTGCCCGGCGGTGGTGTCGCCATCCGCGACTCCAAGCACCCCGAGCGGGAGGCGCTGCGGTACACCGCCGAGGAGTGGAGCGCCTTCCGGCGGGGCGTGATCGAGGGCGCGCTGTGACGCGGCGCTGATGTACGCTCCCCATGAACGGGACCTCACTCGGGGCCAGTTGGCCCCGAGTGCATCACGTTGGCGAAGAGGACCTCATGTCAGCCGTCGTTGTTGTCGGTGCGGGGATCGTCGGTGCCTCGGTGGCCTACCACCTGGCGAGTCGAGGCGTTCAGGTCAGCCTGCTCGAGCAGGGACCGGGGCCCGGCACCGGGGTCACCGCCGACTCCTTCGCCTGGGTCGGCGGGTCGGGAGGCGACTGGCCCGGCGGAGCCCAGGACCTACGGGAGTACGTCCTGGCTGACTACGCGCGCCTGGAGGCCGAACTGCCCGGCGTCACCCTGCGCCGGACCGGCTCGCTGAACTGGGGAGGCGGGGCGGATCGGGAGTCACGGCTGGCGCCCGGACAGTTCCGCGTCGGACGGAGTGACATCACCGACCTGGAGCCCAACCTCCGCGACCCTCCCGATCAGGCCGTCCACATTCCCAGCGACGCCGGTGTCGACGCGACGGCGCTGACCAGCTCACTCGTGGCCGCAGCCGAGGCCCGTGGAGCCACCGTGCGCTACGAAACCGCCGTCACCTCGTTGCGGATGTCCGGTGAGCGCGTCGAGGGAGTGCTGTCCGCGACCGGGCTCCACTCCGCCGCGACCGTCGTGCTCACCGCCGGAACCAACGTCCCCGAGCTCTGCGAGCCGCTGCCGGCCGAGCTGCCCGTCGTCGCCTCTCCGGCCACCCTCGCGCGGATCACCGCGCCGCCCGGCCTGGTCAGAACCATCGTGGCCACCCCTGATTTCGAGGTCAGAGAAGTGCGTGACGGCGACCTTCTGCTGACCCTGCCGCACGTTGACGGCCCGGCAGCGCTCCGTGAACAGGCCGCGCACGCCGCCTTTCGGCGTCTACAGGCAGCCTTCCGTGGCAGCGACCAGTGCCGCCTGCGCGGCTACCGCACCGGCAGGCGCCCGGTGCCCGCGCACGGACCCCTCATCGGTTACGCGACACGCGATCGGTCCGTCTACGTCGCGGTGATGCACTCCGGCGTCACCCTGGCACCCACCGTCGGACGGCTCATCGCGGACGAACTCGTGACCGCCAGGCCGGCTCGCGAGCTTCTGCGTTGCCGGCCACGCCTCTACTGACCTCACCGAGGGAGCCGGTAGACGGAGACGTGGGAGGGCGACTCGGCCGTGAACTCGGCTCCCTGCCAGTCCGCGTGGCGGGACTCCAGCTCGAAGCCGGCCAGCTGGCCCATGAGATCGAGTTCGGCCGGCCAGACGTAGCGGTGCGGGCTGCGGAACAGCCGTGCCTGCCTGCCGTCGTCGAACCAGAAGTGGTGCGAGACGACGTGCTGGCGCAGGACGTCGTAGGTGTCGAGGCCGATGTAGCCCGTCTCCGACTTATCGACCACCGCCTGCTGACCGGGCGGGAGCTTCCGTAGATCGGGGACCCACAGCTCGATGACGAACCGGCCGCCCGGCGCGAGGTGGCGCGCGGCGTTGCGGAAGCACGCCACCTGTTCGGCCTGGGTCAGCAGGTTGGAGATGGCGTTGTAGACGAGGTAGACGAGCTGGAACCGGCCCGGGACGCTGGCGGTCGCCATGTCGCCGACGACCACCGGGATCGTCGCCTCGTCCGCCTTGGCGCGCAGTTGGTCGAGCATCGGCCGCGACAACTCGACGCCGATGACCGGCACTCCGCGCCGCGCGAGCGGGACGGCCACCCGGCCGGTCCCGATGGCGAACTCCAACGCCCGTTCGCCTTCCGCCAGTTCCGCGAGCCGCTCCACCGTCGGGTCCAGCACCTCCGGCGCGAACATGCCGACCCCGGGCGTGTCATAACGCTGGGCGGCTATGCGGCGTGGGTGTCCGTGCCGCGCAGGATGTACAGGTCGTCGCCGAAGACCGCGGAGATCTGGATCTGACCGCCCAAGGCGGCGACGTAGCGGGCGATGGCCTCCACGGTTGAGACCTCGCCGCGCTCGATCTGCGAGACACGGCTCTTGGTCACCCCCATCAACTCCGCGACCTCGCTCTGCGTCAGACCAAGCGACTTGCGGCGCTCGGCCAGCCGATGCCCGTCGATGTACGCCTGGTTACGTTTACGAGCCTCGGCCACCTCCTCCTCGCCGCCGGCGCTGGCAACGACATCAGCGCGCACCTCACTCCACTTGGGGAAGTTCGTCATCGCTGTCCCTCCTCGGCTTCGCGTTCTTTTACATACTCGACGTACAGTTCCTCCGCCTGTGGGATCGCCTGGCGGTACCAGTCCGACCAGTTTCCCGACTTGTCCCCGCCCACCAGCAGAATCGCGCACCGCCACGGATCGAAGACGAACAGGATGCGGATCTCGGAACGGCCCGCCGACCCGGGCCGCAGCTCCTTCAGATTGTGGACCTGAGAACCCTGTAGGCGGTCGACAAGCGGCCGGCCCAGGCCGGGGCCGCCCTCGGCGAGTCGGTCGATGGCATCAATGACCTGTGTCTTGGATTTCTGGTCCAAGGTGTTGATCCAGGCAAGGATCCCGTTGGTCACGCGGATTTCCCACTCCTCCACAAGGCAAGTGTAGCAAATCCTCTACCTCCGGCCGATGCGCCGACGCCACTGACGGCTCCCAGCTGGAACTACGCCATGATGCGGGACCAACTTCGCCATCTGTTGGACATGGCCGACCTGCCCCAACATCACCCTCTAGATCATGCCGCTCGGCGCTACCCGCATCCAGCCCTGGGGGACGGTGGTCAACCTGGAGAACATCCTCGGCGGCTACTTCGTGGAGGGTGCGGATGAGGTCAAGGTCTTCGAGACTGCGTTTGAACGGGTCGTTGCCGCCGCGTTCTCCGTGGATGATTCACGGGAGAGGATCAGAACTTTGTTTGAAGGGAACGGAACGTGAATCCCGCCCGCGAGGATGATCTGTACGCCATCGACATAAGTGCCGCCGAGTGGCGTAAGTCGCCCTTCAGCAGCGGCGCCGAGCAATGCGTCGAGATCGCCGATCTGCCCGGTGGCGCTGTCGCCATCCGCGACTCCAAGCACCCCGAGAGGGAGGCGCTGCGGTACACCGCCGAGGAGTGAGCGCCTTCCGGCGAGGCGTGATCGCGGGCGCGCTGTGACGCGGCGCCTGGCCCGAGGTCGCGGCTGGCTGGGATGGCACGGACGGTGTCATCCCAGCCAGCGATGTCGTTCGCCACCTAACGGCGGCGAGAGGGCGCCACGACTTCCCTCGCGATGGTCCACGACAGTGTGGCGAAGTCGCGGTCGTTGTTTCGTTCCGCCGACAGGGCATCCATCACCGCCCGCGCCCGGCACCACTCCATGAGGTATCCAGGTCGTGTCCGGCGAACTCGACCAGGATGCGCAGGCGGTCCCGGAGCCCCCGACCTGGATCGTCGGCCGGCAGCTCTGTCCACCGGTTCCGCAACATCGGCAGGAGGTCATACTCCCGCGGCCCGACGCACGGTTTCGGGTCGATGGCTTTCCACTCACCCGTTTCGCTCGCCAACACGTTGGCGTAGTGGTAGTCGCCATGGAGCAGGACAGACGCGCACGCCACCGATCCGGCTCCCAGGTACGTGCGCATCGCCGGTTCCAGGATCGAGGTCTGCCACCGTGGCCGACCAGTCGTGAGCGCTCGGTCGATTCCCTCGGCCGCCGCACCCCACTCCTCGGCGACACGCGGCAGTCCGCCCGGCGGCGGCACGGCGTGGAGCAGGCGCAGCACGTTCCCGGCGACCTCGAGCGCCTCACGCATCGGTTGGCGTTCGAGGGTTACAGCCGGTTGAAGCCGTTCAAGGAGAAAGGCACCACGGCCAATGTCCTGTCGCAGAAGGAGCACGCTGCCATGACCGCCCCAGGTGCGCAACGCGATGGGCTCACGGCGGGTGTAGTCGTCGGGTCCAGGCCACCTTCAGCACGGCCCGCCCGCCCTCGGCCTGCCGAACCGGCAGCACCACTGCGACGTAGCCGTGCAACACGTCCCCGTCGACCGTCAGCTCCCACTCCCGGAGCATGGTGTCAACGAGGTCCGGCAGACCGTCGATCCACGCCCTCCCCGGTGGACCTTCTCGTCGAACCGTCGCCTCGGCGAACGCCTTGGGAACCCTCATCACCTCGTGCCGCCCCTCTCACCGGTTCATCGGGACTCTGCGGTAACCGCCACGCTGTCAGAGGATGTCACCGAGGGAGCCGGTAGACGGAGACGTGGGAGGGCGACTCGGCCGTGAACTCGGCTCCCTGCCAGTCCGCGTGGCGGGACTCCAGCTCGAAGCCGGCCAGCTGGCCCATGAGATCGAGTTCGGCCGGCCAGACGTAGCGGTGCGGGCTGCGGAACAGCCGTGCCTGCCTGCCGTCGTCGAACCAGAAGTGGTGCGAGACGACGTGCTGGCGCAGGACGTCGTAGGTGTCGAGGCCGATGTAGCCCGTCTCCGACTTATCGACCACCGCCTGCTGACCGGGCGGGAGCTTCCGTAGATCGGGGACCCACAGCTCGATGACGAACCGGCCGCCCGGCGCGAGGTGGCGCGCGGCGTTGCGGAAGCACGCCACCTGTTCGGCCTGGGTCAGCAGGTTGGAGATGGCGTTGTAGACGAGGTAGACGAGCTGGAACCGGCCCGGGACGCTGGCGGTCGCCATGTCGCCGACGACCACCGGGATCGTCGCCTCGTCCGCCTTGGCGCGCAGTTGGTCGAGCATCGGCCGCGACAACTCGACGCCGATGACCGGCACTCCGCGCCGCGCGAGCGGGACGGCCACCCGGCCGGTCCCGATGGCGAACTCCAACGCCCG
>NZ_SMKC01000131.1 GCF_004348315.1 Streptomyces sp. 8K308
GACCAGCACGGCCGCAGACCAGCACGGCCGCAGACCAGCACGGCCGCAGACCAGCACGGCCGCAGGGGCCCGACGAGCGGCGAAGCCGCCGTCAGGGCCCCTGCAAGCCGCGCGCCAGCGCCGTGGCCTACGCCAAGCGCGCAGCGGGACCGTGGCCGACGCCAAGCGCGCAGCGAAAAGGCGGGTGGGTGGGGGAAAACCCTCCACCCACCCGCCCCAGGTGGTACTGGTGAGACTCAGCCCTGGTAGGGACCGTAGTCGTAGTCCTCCAGCGGAACCGCCTGGCCGGAGCCCGTGCCGAAGGGCGAGTAGTCGATGTCGTCGTAGCCGACCGCCGAGTACATCGCCGCCTTCGCCTCCTCCGTCGGCTCGACCCGGATGTTCCGGTAGCGGGACAGGCCCGTGCCGGCCGGGATCAGCTTGCCGATGATCACGTTCTCCTTGAGGCCGATCAGCGAGTCCGACTTGGCGTTGATCGCCGCGTCGGTGAGCACCCGCGTCGTCTCCTGGAAGGACGCCGCCGACAGCCACGACTCGGTGGCCAGCGACGCCTTGGTGATACCCATCAGCTGCGGACGACCCGAGGCCGGGTGACCGCCCTCGGCCACGACCCGCCGGTTCTCGGACTCGAACTTCGAGCGCTCGACCAGCTCGCCCGGCAGCAGCTCCGCGTCGCCGGACTCGATGATCGTCACCCGGCGCAGCATCTGCCGGACGATGATCTCGATGTGCTTGTCGTGGATGGCCACACCCTGCGAGTTGTAGACCTTCTGGACCTCGCCCACCAGGTAGACCTGGACGGCACGCTGGCCCAGGATCCGCAGCACGTCGTGCGGGTTGGCCGCGCCGACGGTCAGCGGCTGGCCCACCGTGACCTGGTCGCCCTCGCCCACCAGCAGCCTGGCGCGCTTGGAGACCCCGTAGGAGGTCTCGTCCGAGCCGTCGTCCGGGGTGACCACGACCTTCTTGGTCTTCTCGGTCTCCTCGATCCGCACCCGGCCGGCCGACTCGGAGATCGGCGCGACACCCTTCGGGGTCCTGGCCTCGAAGAGCTCGACCACACGCGGCAGACCCTGCGTGATGTCCTCACCGGCGACACCGCCGGTGTGGAAGGTACGCATGGTCAGCTGGGTGCCGGGCTCACCGATCGACTGGGCGGCGATGATGCCGACCGCCTCGCCGATGTCGACCAGCTTGCCGGTGGCCAGCGAGCGGCCGTAGCACATGGCGCAGGTGCCGACGGCGGACTCGCAGGTCAGCACGGAGCGGGTCTTGACCGTCTCCACGCCGTGGTTGACCAGCTCGTCGATGAGCACGTCGCCCAGGTCGGTGCCGGCCGGGGCCAGCACCTTGCCGTCGACGACGATGTCCTCGGCCAGGCAGCGGGCGTACACGCTGCTCTCGACGTTCTCCGCCTTGCGCAGCACACCGTCCGCGCCCCTGGACGCGATCGCCAGCTTGAGGCCGCGGTCGGTGCCGCAGTCCTCCTCGCGGATGATCACGTCCTGCGAGACGTCCACCAGACGCCGGGTGAGGTAACCCGAGTCGGCGGTCCGCAGGGCGGTGTCGGCCAGACCCTTACGGGCACCGTGCGTGGAGATGAAGTACTCGAGCACGGACAGGCCCTCGCGGAACGACGCCTTGATCGGCCGCGGGATGGTCTCGTTCTTCGCGTTGGAGACCAGGCCGCGCATACCCGCGATCTGACGCATCTGCATCATGTTTCCGCGGGCCCCGGAGTCGACCATCATGAAGATCGGGTTCGTCTTCGGGAAGTTGTCGTTCATCGCGGTGGCGACCTCGTTGGTCGCCTTGGTCCACAGGGCGATGAGCTCCTGCGTCCGCTCGTCCTTGGTGATCAGGCCGCGCTCGTACTGCTTCTGGACCTTCTCGTCCTGCGCCTCGTAGTCGCCCACGATCTGCTTCTTGGCCTCGGGCACGACGATGTCCGAGACCGCGACGGTGACGCCGGACCTGGTGGCCCAGTAGTAACCGGCGGACTTGAGGTTGTCCAGCGCGGCGGCGACCACGACCTTGGGGTACCGCTCGGCCAGGTCGTTGACGATCTGGGAGAGCTGCTTCTTGCCCACGGACTGGTCGACGAACGGGTAGTCCTCGGGCAGCAGCTCGTTGAAGAGCGCGCGACCCAGCGTGGTGCGCAGCCGGAAGCTGTCGCCCGACTGGTACTCGGGCTCGCCCTCGGCCGGCTCCGGCGCGACCCAGTCCCGCGGCGGGACGGTGCCCACCGGGAAGCGGATGTCGATCTTCGCCTGGAGCGAGAGCTCGCCGGCGTCGAACGCCATGATCGCCTCGGCGGTCGAGGAGAACGACCGGCCCTCGCCACGGACCTCCCGCTCCTCCTCGTCGGTGGTGAGGAAGAACAGACCGAGCACCATGTCCTGGGTGGGCATGGTCACCGGGCGGCCGTCGGCCGGCTTCAGGATGTTGTTCGAGGACAGCATCAGGATGCGGGCCTCGGCCTGCGCCTCGGCGGACAGCGGCAGGTGCACGGCCATCTGGTCGCCGTCGAAGTCCGCGTTGAACGCGGTGCAGACCAGCGGGTGGATCTGGATGGCCTTGCCCTCAACCAGCTGCGGCTCGAAGGCCTGGATGCCGAGCCGGTGCAGGGTCGGGGCGCGGTTCAGCAGCACCGGGTGCTCGGCGATGACCTCTTCGAGGACGTCGTACACGACGGTGCGCTGGCGCTCGACCATGCGCTTGGCCGACTTGATGTTCTGCGCGTGGTTGAGATCCACGAGCCGCTTCATCACGAACGGCTTGAACAGCTCCAGCGCCATGGCCTTGGGCAGGCCGCACTGGTGCAGCTTGAGCTGCGGGCCGACGACGATGACGGAGCGGGCCGAGTAGTCGACGCGCTTGCCGAGCAGGTTCTGCCGGAAGCGGCCCTGCTTGCCCTTGAGCATGTCGGACAGCGACTTCAGCGGCCGGTTGCCCGGGCCGGTGACCGGACGACCGCGGCGGCCGTTGTCGAACAGCGCGTCGACGGCCTCCTGGAGCATCCGCTTCTCGTTGTTGACGATGATCTCGGGCGCGCCCAGGTCGAGCAGCCGCTTGAGGCGGTTGTTCCGGTTGATGACCCGGCGGTACAGGTCGTTCAGGTCGGAGGTCGCGAAGCGGCCACCGTCCAGCTGCACCATCGGCCGCAGGTCCGGCGGAATCACCGGGACGCAGTCGAGGACCATGCCCTTGGGGCTGTTGGAGGTCTGCAGGAACGCGGAGACCACCTTGAGCCGCTTGAGGGCGCGGGTCTTCTTCTGGCCCTTGCCGGTGCGGATGATCTCGCGGAGGCGCTCGGCCTCCTCGTCCAGGTCGAAGGTCTCAAGACGCTTCTGCAGCGCGGCGGCGCCCATCGAGCCGTCGAAGTAGGTGCCGAAGCGGTCCCGAAGCTCGCGGTAGAGCAGCTCGTCGCCCTCCAGGTCCTGGACCTTGAGGTTCTTGAAGCGGTTCCACACCTCTTCGAGGCGGTCGAGCTCGCGCTGCGCGCGGTCGCGGAGCTGCTTCATCTCACGCTCAGCGCCCTCGCGTACCTTGCGGCGGGCGTCGGCCTTGGCGCCCTCGGCCTCGAGCTCGGCCAGGTCGGCCTCCTGCTTCTTGGCCCTGGCCTCCAGGTCGGCGTCGCGGCGCTGCTCGATCTGCTGGCGCTCGACGGAGATGTGCGCCTCGAGCGACGGCAGGTCGCGGGTGCGACGCTCCTCGTCCACGTACGTGATCATGTACGCGGCGAAGTAGATGACCTTCTCCAGGTCCTTGGGGGCCAGGTCGAGCAGGTAGCCGAGCCGGGACGGCACACCCTTGAAGTACCAGATGTGGGTCACGGGCGCGGCCAGCTCGATGTGGCCCATCCGCTCGCGCCGCACCTTGGCGCGGGTCACCTCGACGCCACAGCGCTCACAGATGATGCCCTTGAAGCGGACGCGCTTGTACTTGCCGCAGTAGCACTCCCAGTCCCGGGTGGGGCCGAAGATCTTCTCGCAGAAGAGGCCGTCCTTCTCGGGCTTGAGGGTGCGGTAGTTGATGGTCTCCGGCTTCTTGACCT
Organism: Streptomyces sp. 8K308; assembly: GCF_004348315.1. Classification (GTDB taxonomy): domain Bacteria; phylum Actinomycetota; class Actinomycetes; order Streptomycetales; family Streptomycetaceae; genus Streptomyces. The sequence continues at coordinate 4,058 of NZ_SMKC01000131.1, forward strand.
CGCCGTGTGACCACTGACGGATGTCGTCGGCGGTCGCCAGGCCAATCCGCAGTTCGTCGAAGAAGTTGACGTCGAGCACTCTCGTCAATCCCTCTCAGTGTCGTGTCATCAATGGTCTGATCGGGGTCTCGGGGCGGCCGGCGGAGGCGCGTGCGCGCGCTCCGCCGGCCCGACCCGTCAGACCTCTTCGACGCTGCTCGGCTCGCGCCGGGACAGGTCGATACCCAGCTCTTCCGCGGCGCGGAAGACGTCCTCGTCGGTGTCGCGCATCTCGATGGACATGCCGTCCGAGGACAGCACCTCCACGTTGAGGCAGAGCGACTGCATCTCCTTGATGAGGACCTTGAAGGACTCCGGGATGCCGGGCTCCGGGATGTTCTCGCCCTTGACGATGGCCTCGTAGACCTTCACGCGGCCGGTGACGTCGTCGGACTTGATGGTCAGCAGCTCCTGGAGGGCGTAGGCGGCGCCGTACGCCTCCAGCGCCCACACCTCCATCTCGCCGAAGCGCTGGCCGCCGAACTGGGCCTTACCACCCAGCGGCTGCTGGGTGATCATCGAGTAAGGACCGGTCGAGCGGGCGTGCAGCTTGTCGTCGACGAGGTGGTGCAGCTTGAGGATGTACATGTAGCCGACCGAGATCGGGTCGGGGAACGGCTCGCCGGAGCGGCCGTCGAACATCCGCGCCTTGCCGGTGGGGAGCACCAGGCGGTCGCCGTCGCGGTTGGGGATGGTGGACTCGAAGAGACCGACCATCTCGTCCTCGCGAGCACCGTCGAACACCGGGGTGGCGACGTTGGTGCCGGGCGCGACGTCGTCGGCGCCGATGGCGGCGAGCCGCCGCTTCCACTCCGCGTCGTCACCCTCGACCTTCCAGCCCTGGGAGGCCAGCCAGCCCAGGTGGATCTCCAGGACCTGGCCCGGGTTCATCCGGGAGGGGACGCCCAGCGGGTTGAGGATGATGTCGACCGGGGTGCCGTCCTCCAGGAACGGCATGTCCTCGACGGGCAGGATCTTGGAGATCACGCCCTTGTTGCCGTGCCGGCCGGCCAGCTTGTCGCCGTCGGTGATCTTGCGCTTCTGCGCCACGTAGACGCGGACCAGCTGGTTCACGCCCGGGGGCAGCTCGTCGCCCTCCTCGCGGTCGAAGACGCGCACGCCGATGACCTTGCCGGTCTCGCCGTGCGGCACCTTCAGCGAGGTGTCGCGGACCTCACGCGCCTTCTCACCGAAGATCGCGCGGAGCAGCCGCTCCTCGGGGGTGAGCTCGGTCTCGCCCTTCGGGGTGACCTTGCCGACCAGGATGTCGCCGGCCTCGACCTCGGCGCCGATGCGGATGATGCCGCGGTCGTCCAGGTCGGCCAGGACCTCCTCGGAGACGTTCGGGATGTCCCGGGTGATCTCCTCGGGGCCCAGCTTGGTGTCGCGGGCGTCGACCTCGTGCTCCTCGATGTGGATCGAGGAGAGGACGTCGTCCTGCACCAGACGCTGGGAGAGGATGATCGCGTCCTCGTAGTTGTAGCCCTCCCACGGCATGAAGGCGACCAGCAGGTTCTTGCCGAGCGCCATCTCGCCGCGCTGGGTGGAGGGGCCGTCGGCGATGACCTGTCCGGCGACCACCCGCTCGTTCTCCTCGACCAGGACCTTCTGGTTGTAGGAGGTGCCCTGGTTCGAGCGGTGGAACTTGGCGAGCCGGTGGGTGACGTGGGTGCCGTCGTCGTTGGCGATGGTGATGTAGTCGGCCGAGACGTCGCTGATGACGCCGTCCTGCTCGGCCTTGATCACGTCGCCCGCGTCGACCGCGGAGCGGTACTCCATGCCGGTGCCGACCAGCGGGGACTCCGCCTGGATCAGCGGCACGGCCTGGCGCATCATGTTCGAACCCATGAGGGCGCGGTTGGCGTCGTCGTGCTCGAGGAAGGGGATCATGGCGGTCGCGACCGACACCATCTGGCGCGGTGAGACGTCCATGTAGTCGACCTCGTTGCCGGCGACGTAGTCGACCTCGCCGCCCTTCCTGCGGACCAGGACGCGCCCCTCGGCGAACTGGTACTCCGGGGTCAGCGGCGCGTTGGCCTGCGCGATGACGAACCGGTCCTCCTCGTCCGCGGTCAGGTAGTGCACCTCGTCGGTGACGACACCGTCGGTCACCTTGCGGTACGGGGTCTCCACGAAACCGAACGCGTTCACCCGGCCGAAGGCGGCGAGCGAACCGATCAGACCGATGTTCGGGCCCTCCGGGGTCTCGATCGGACACATCCGCCCGTAGTGCGACGGGTGCACGTCACGAACCTCGAGGCCGGCCCGCTCACGGCTCAGACCACCGGGGCCGAGCGCGTTCAGCCGGCGCTTGTGCGTCAGGCCGGAGAGCGGGTTGGTCTGGTCCATGAACTGGGACAGCTGGCTGGTGCCGAAGAACTCCTTGATGGAGGCGACGACCGGCCGGATGTTGATCAGGGTCTGCGGCGTGATCGCCTCGACGTCCTGGGTGGTCATGCGCTCGCGGACGACGCGCTCCATCCTGGCCAGACCGGTGCGGACCTGGTTCTGGATGAGCTCGCCGACGTTGCGCAGGCGGCGGTTGCCGAAGTGGTCGATGTCGTCCGTCTCGACGACGATGGTCCGGCCGCTCGGCGTGGTGGTCTCGGTCTCGCCGGCGTGCAGCCTGACCAGGTACTTGATCGTGTTGACGATGTCCTCGACGGTGAGCACGCCGGCGTCCAGCGGCTCGTCCCCGCCGAGCTTCTTGTTGATCTTGTACCGGCCGACCTTGGCCAGGTCGTACCGCTTGGGGTTGAAGTACAGGTTCTCCAGCAGGGTCTGCGCGGCCTCACGGGTCGGCGGCTCGCCCGGACGGAGCTTGCGGTAGATGTCGAGCAGCGCGTCGTCCTGGCCCTGGGTGTGGTCCTTCTCCAGGGTGGCCCGCATCGACTCGTACTCGCCGAACTCCTCGAGGATCTGGTCCGAGGTCCAGCCGAGGGCCTTGAGCAGCACGGTCACGGACTGCTTGCGCTTGCGGTCGATGCGCACGCCGACCATGTCGCGCTTGTCGATCTCCATCTCCAGCCAGGCACCCCGGGACGGGATGATCTTGGCGGAGAACAGGTCCTTGTCGGAGGTCTTGTCGATCGTGCTGTCGAAGTAGGCGCCCGGCGAGCGGACGAGCTGCGTGACCACGACTCGCTCGGTGCCGTTGATGCAGAAGGTGCCCTTGTCGGTCATGAGCGGGAAGTCGCCCATGAAGACCGTCTGGGACTTGATCTCACCGGTCTCGTTGTTGGTGAACTCGGCGGTGACGAAGAGCGGCGCGGCGTACGTGAAGTCGCGCTCCTTGCACTCGTCGATCGAGTTCTTCGGCGGCTCGAAGCGGTGGTCACGGAAGGTCAGGGACATCGAGCCCGAGAAGTCCTCGATCGGGGAGATCTCCTCGAAGATCTCCTCCAGACCCGACTTCGTCGGAACGTCCTGTCCACTGTCAAGCGCGGCCTCGACGCGGGCTTTCCAGGCGTCGTTACCGAGGAGCCAGTCAAAACTCTCGGTCTGCAGCGCAAGGAGATTCGGAACCTCGAGCGGTTCCTTGATCTTCGCAAAGGAGACGCGCAGCGGTGCGGTGCTGGCGCCGTTGTTCGTACTGTTGGTCGAGGCGTTGCGCGAGGCGGCCAAGAGGGGGTCCTTCCGAGGGCTCGGACTCTCTGCGCGCTTGCCCGCCCCCCTGGTGACGGGCAGAGAGAAGCTAGGCAGCGCAAAGGGTCAGTGTAGCCACATGACCCACTGATGTCCAATGCCACTATCAACCATCGAGGAGCCACCCTCGGTGTTCGCTCAGCCCGACCCGCTCCCGACCGCCTCGGTCGCCGGGTGCGGACCCGTCTGCCGGATGTTTCCCGCGTGCGCCCGGATCCATGCCTCGGATCATGGACCTATCTGGCGACGCGACCTGAGAATCGCGCGCCCGCCGCGGTTCGTCAAGGCCCGAGGCGACCACCCGGTCCCCGTCGACGGCCGAAGATCACCATACCCGTCGCCCGCGTCAGGGCAAGCAGGCGGCCGACATAAAGCCGCGGGGCGACCACCCTGATGGGTGATCGCCCCGTGGTGACCGCCGTGGACGGCGGTCAGAGCGTCTCTCCGCGAGAGACAGGGATCACTTGACCTCGACGCTGGCGCCGGCGCCCTCGAGGGCCTCCTTGGCCTTGTCGGCGGCCTCCTTGTTGACCTTCTCGACGACCGGCTTCGGAGCGCCGTCGACGAGCTCCTTGGCCTCCTTCAGGCCCAGCGAGGTCAGCTCGCGCACGACCTTGATGACCTGGATCTTCTTGTCGCCGGCGCCGGTGAGGATGACGTCGAACTCGTCCTTCTCGGGCTCGGCCTCGGCGGCGGCACCCGCGCCACCCGGGGCGGCGGCGGCCACGGCGACCGGGGCGGCGGCCTCGACGTCGAACTTCTCCTCGAACTTCTTCACGAAGTCCGAGAGCTCGAGGATGGTCATCTCGGCGAACTGCTCGAGCAGCTCGTCCTGGGTCAGCTTCGCCATGATGGCGGTCCTTCCTGCTAAGTCGGCTGGGTGCCGGGTGAAACCGGATGTGTGACGTGAGTGGGCGGATGCCTACTCGGCGGGAGCCGGCTCGCCGGCACCTTCCTGCTCGACCTTGGCGCGCAGCGCGTCCGCGGTGCGGACGAACTTCGTGAGCGGGGCCTGGAAGGTCGCCGCGGCCTTGGCCGTGGTCGCCTGCAGCGCACCCGCCAGCTTGGCGAGCAGCACCTCGCGGGACTCGATGTCCGCGAGCCTGTTGACCTCGTCGGCGGTCAGCGACTTGCCGTCGATGAAGCCGCCCTTGATGACGAGCGCCGGGTTCTCCTTGGCGAAGTCGCGCAGGCCCTTCGCCGTGGCGACCGGGTCACCGGTCACGAAGGCGACGGCCGTGGAGCCCTTGAAGTACTCGTCGAGTCCGTTGACCCCGGCCTCCTTGGCCGCGATCTTGGACAGCGTGTTCTTCGCCACGCTGTACTGAGCGTTCTCACCGAGCGACCGGCGCAGCGTCTTGAGCTGGGCGACGGTGAGACCGGTGTACGCGGTGACGACGGCCGCGTTGGAGTTCTTGAACTTCTCCTGAAGCTCCGCGACGGCAGCCGCCTTGTCGTTGGTCGCCATAACCTCGGCCCTCCTTCCGGGTTTTGCCGGGATTTCTTAGCCGGGTGATGAAAACCGCACGGAAGGAAGGGTCACGCAGAAACGGACAGCGCCCCAAACAGAAAGCGCCCCGGCGCAGGCGCTCAGGGCGTAGAAAGGGGACCTGGGGTCCACCACGTCGCACACGATCACCTGCGCAGGCCGTCCGCACTCGGCGGATCCTTCGGCCACCAGGACCCTCACGGGACCAGGCGGCGACCAGCGGTCTTTGGCTACCGCAGCAATGTACGCGAACGGATCGGCGCCAGGCAAATCCGGTGCCCGGCGCCGAACGGCGGTGGTGCGGATCGGAGATCAGATGTCGCCTGGGGTGGCGCCCATGCTCTCCATCAGCTCCATGAAGTCCACGTAGGAGCCCTCCTCGGGGGCCGCCACGTCAACGTCAGCGCCCAGGTCCGTGTAGCGCACCTCGGTGGTGACGGGGCCCATCGTGGACTCGAACGCCTGGCGGATCTGGATCGGGAAGTCGTTCTCGTCCACCCAGACGTCGATGTCGTAGGACTCGATGCCCTGCTGCTCCATCGAGTCGGTGAGCTGCTGGAGCTCCTCCTCGGTGAACAGGTCTCCGGCGCCGTTGTTCTGGAGGGCGTCCTCGACGGAGACGGTGCCCTGGTAGTGCTCGGTGGTGACGCCGTCGATCTCCTCCTCGCCGACCGACTCGATGTCGGGCGACTGGAGCAGCAGCGCCATCTGCGACGCCGGGTCCTGGTTGGACTCGCTGAGCCCCAGGTCCATGGCCTGCGCGAGGGTCGGGTCGCCCGACTCCTCGGCGAGGGCGCCCATGTCCATCATCATCCACTCGCGGCCGTAGAACTCGGCCGCGAAGGACTCGCCCATATTCATGTACATGACGTCGCCGAGCATTATCATGCGCATCTCCGAGGGGGATTCCGGGTCCATCTGGAGGGCCTCGCCGCTCACCGTGGCGTCCATGACCAGATCGTCGCCCCAGGACATGACGCCCGACATCTCGACGGCACCACCGGCCGCCGCGGGCCCGGACGTCGTCGCCGTGAAGCCGGCGGAGGTGACCTCGGTGGTGGACTCGGCGGCAGCCTGCACCGCGGTGAACGCGTCGCCCGAGGTGGCCTCGCCGCCGCGCTCGCCGCCGAAGGCGCCCTCGTCGCCCTCGTCCGAACCGCCACAGGCCGCCGTCGCGCCGACCAGCACCACCGCGGCGGCGCTCAGTGCGGCTCGGTGTATGGAACGCATGCTTCCCCCTGGGAATTGTGAACTTGTACACCAGTCCTCCACCCTAACCCGGGCCGCTGACAACGACGAACGCCCGCCCCCGCTCTGTGACAGAACGGGGACGGGCGCCGTGGTGCTCGCGGGGTGTCGCGCGTCAGGCGGCGACGCCCTCCTCCTCGAGCAGGTCACGGGTGCGGTTGGGGTCGACCGGCACGCCGGGGCCCATCGTGGTGGTGATGGTGGCCTTCTTGAGGTAACGCCCCTTCGCCGCGGACGGCTTGAGCCGCATGATCTCGTCCAGCGCGGCGGCGTAGTTCTCCACGAGCTGCTGCTCGCTGAAGGACACCTTGCCGATGATGAAGTGGAGGTTGGCGTGCTTGTCCACCCGGAACTCGATCTTGCCGCCCTTGATGTCGGTGACGGCCTTGGCGACGTCCGGGGTGACGGTGCCGGTCTTCGGGTTCGGCATCAGGCCGCGGGGACCGAGCACCCGACCCAGGCGACCGACCTTGCCCATCAGCTCGGGCGAGGCGACGACGGCGTCGAAGTCGAGGAAGCCCTTGGCGACGCGGTCGATCAGCTCGTCGGAACCGACGATGTCGGCGCCGGCGGCCTCCGCCGCCGCCGCACGGTCACCGGTCGCGAAGACCAGGACCCGGACGGTCTTGCCGGTGCCGTGCGGGAGGTTGACGGTGCCGCGAACCATCTGGTCGGCCTTGCGCGGGTCGACGCCCAGGCGCATGGCGACCTCGACGGTCGCGTCGAACTTGGCCGTCGAGGTCTCCTTGGCGAGACGGACGGCGTCGAGCGGTGCGTAGACGCTGGTCTTGTCGACCTTGGCGTCGGCGCCGCGGAGATTCTTGCTGCGCTTCACTGCTGCTCCTGCAAACTGGCGATTCGGAGTCGTGGTCCGGACCAGCGCCTGGCCCTGCCACGGTTGGGGTTCGCTGCGATCAGCCCTCGACGGTGACGCCCATGGAACGGGCGGTGCCGGCGATGATCTTCTCGGCGGCGTCCAGGTCGTTGGCGTTGAGGTCGGGCATCTTGGTGGTGGCGATCTCACGGACCTGGGCGCGGGTGATCTTCGCGACCTTGGTCTTGTGCGGCTCGCCGGAGCCCTTCTCGACGCCGGCGGCCTTGAGGATCATCTTCGCGGCCGGCGGGGTCTTGGTGATGAAGGTGAAGGAGCGGTCCTCGTAGACCGTGATCTCCACCGGGATGACCCAGCCGCGCTGCGACTCGGTCGCCGCGTTGTAGGCCTTGCAGAACTCCATGATGTTGACGCCGTGCTGACCCAGCGCGGGGCCGACCGGCGGCGCCGGGTTGGCGGCACCCGCCTGGATCTGGAGCTTGATCAGCCCCGTGACTTTCTTCCTGGGAGGCATGCTCTCCGGGTCCTTACCTCGTGAATGGTCCGCGTCCGCCCTGGCCGGGCGGAGGCATACCGCACCACGGTACCGGCCGCCCGCCGCCCACCCAAATCCAGCCCACGGTCCAACCAGGCGGGCGAGGGCGGCGGCGATCGAGCGGCTGGCCGGCACGGCCCTAGGCGGCCGTCTCGCGTGCGGGCTCGGGCGCGGGTGTGAGGAGTTCTCCGTCCCGGTAGAGCAGCACCCGGTCCAGCCTGGGCACGGCGTGGGCGGTGGCGCCCAGGGGGAGGTCGAGGTCCTCGTCGGCGACGAGTTGCACAAGCCCGGCCGGGCCCTGCAGCGTCACCAGATGTCCACTGCCCAGGTTCTCCACGACCTGGATCTCGCCCGCCAGCGCCCCGCCGCCCGACGGCGGCGGCCCGGCCGCGAAGCGCAGGTACTCGGGCCGCAGGCCGTAGACCACCGCCTCGCCCTCGGTGAGCCGCCCGGCCAGCCCGTCGGGCACCGGCAACCTGGTGCCGCCGACGTCGACGCCCCCGTCGCGGACGGTGCCGTCCAGCAGGTTCATCGGTGTGGAGCCGATGAACGAGGCGACGAACGTGTTCGCCGGCCGCCGGTACACCTCGGTCGGGGTGCCGAGCTGCCGTATCACGCCGCGTTCCATGACCGCCATCCGGTCGGCCAGGGCCAGCGCCTCCGCCTGGTCGTGGGTGACGAACACGGTGGGTGACGCCCAGTTCCCGCTGCAGCCGCTTCAGGAAGGTGCGTGCCTCGAGGCGCATCCGGGCGTCCAGGTTGGACAGCGGCTCGTCGAACAGGAACACCTGGGGGTGGCAGGCCATCGCCCGGGCCAGCGCGGCCCGCTGCTGCTGCCCGCCGGACAGCTGCCCCGGGCGGCGCGCCAGGTAGTCCGCGAGCCCCAGCTCGGCGGCGGTCTCGGCGGCCTTGGCGCGCCGCTCGGCGGTCGGCACCTTCTTGATCCGCAGCGGGTAGGCGATGTTGTCGGACACCGTCATGTGCGGGAACAGGGCGTAATCCTGGAAGACCATCGCCACGTCCCGGCGACCCGGTGGCAGGGCCGTGACGTCCCTGTCACCGATCCGGATCGAGCCGGAGGTGGCCGTCTCAAGCCCCGCCATGGTGCGCAACAGGGTCGTCTTGCCGCAGCCTGAGGGGCCGAGCAGGGCGAAGAACTCCCCGTCGTGGATGGTGAGGTCGATGCCGTTCAGCGCGGTGGCACCGCCGGGATAGACCTTGGTGAGCGTGGTCAGTTCGATGGCGGCCATCAGCGTTTGATCCCTCCGTGGAACCGGAAGCCGTACCGAGAGCTGACGAAGAGGAACATCAGCACCACCGGCAGGGAGTACAGCAGGGAGAAGGTGGAGATGAGCGCGAGATCGGGCTGGCCGCTCTCGGTGTAGAAGGTGTACATCACGACGGCGGCCGGCGACTTCTCCGGGGAGCGCAGCAGCAGGAAGGGCACGAGGAAGTTCCCCCACACCTGGGCGACCGACCACACTCCGATGGTGGCCAGACCGGGCCGTACCAGCGGCACCACCAGGTGTCGGACGATCTGCAGCGGAGAGGCGCCGAAGACCTGCGCGGACTCCTCGTACGAGCGGGGGGTGCCGTCCATGAAGTCCTTCAGGATGAAGATCGCGCTGGGCAGCAGTCCGCCCGACAGCACCAGGATGACGCCCAGCTGGGAGTCGATGAGGTGCAGTTCGAAGGCCAGGTTGAACAGCGGCACCATCGCCGCCGTGCCGGTGACGATCGACGAGAGCAGCAGCAGCGCGTACAGCAGCGCGTCCCGCCCGGGTATCCGCACCCGGCTGAGGGCGTAGGCGGCGAGCGCCGCCAGCACCACGACCAGCCCGCCGGTGCCGGCCGCCAGTATCACCGAGTTCCCCAGGGAGCGCATGGCGTTCGGGTTGTCCAGCAGCGTCTGGAAATTGCCGAGCGTGAACTCCGGCAGGGAGGCGGTGATCGTGGGGGTGCTGTCGAACGGCGCGAACACCATCCACAGCAGCGGCAGCGAGAAGAAGCCGAGCAGCAGACAGCAGAACGTGTAGTACCCGATCTTGCGGAGCGCGTGCCGGGCGTCGGCGACGCCCGTCCGGTGCCCGACGGTGCTGGGGACCGTGGAGGTGGTGCCACTCATATCGAGGCCCCCTGCTTCGTGTCGTTCGTGTCCTTCCGCTGCCGCAGCAGCCGCACGTAGACCAGGGCGATCACCAGGTTGATCAGCAGCATCAGCACGGAGATCGCCGCGCCGAAGCCCAGCTCGCCGCTGAAGACCGCGGTGCGGTAGATGAAGACCGGCATCAGCTCGGTGCGGTCCTCGGGCCCGCCCCCGGTCAGCAGGAACGGCGTGAAGTCGTTGAACGTCCACAGGCTGATCAGCAACAGGTTGGTCAGGACGTGCCCGCGGATCCGGGGGAAGACCACGTCCCGCAGCTGCTGCCAGCCGGAGGCGCCGGCCAGCCGGGCCGACTCCAGGTGGGAGGGCGGCACGTTCCCGAGCGCGGCGGCGTAGAGCATCATCGAGAACGCGGTGCCACGCCAGATGTTGAAGACGATGATCGACGCCATCGGGTGCTCGAGCAGCCAGGACGTGCCCGCCGTGCCCAGCAGGGCGTTGAGCGTGCCGTCGTCCCCGTCGAGCAGCGCGATCCACAGGAACGCGATCACCGAGCTCGGCAGGATCCAGGCCAGCAGCACCAGCGCCTCGACCAGGCGGCGCAGCAGGCCCCGCCGGTCGCGCAACAGCCAGGCGATGGTGAAGCCGAGCACCGCCTGACCGATGACGGCCGAGCCGAGCACGTACTGGAGGGTGAGCCACAGCGAGTTGCTCAGGCCCTCCTCGTCCAGCGCCTGTCGGTAGTTGTCCAGACCCACCAGCTGCGGATCGGCCGCGGCCAGGCCGGTCAGCCGGTAGTCCGTCAGGCCCAGGTAGATCGTCCACAGCGCGGGGAAGACCAGGAACGCGAGGATCAGCAGCACCGCGGGCGTGACGAACACGGTGGCCCGCCACCGCCCGAGGCCCGCGGAGTCCCGGTCCCGCGGGGGGCGCGGGGCGGAGGCGCCCGTCGCCGGGCGCCTCCCCGGTTCCGCGGTCGTGCCGAGCGTGGAACCGGCTCCCTCAGGAAGTGACGTGGTCGGCACCGCCCACGACCTCCTCAAGGTCCTCCTGGTACGCCGCGGCCGCCGCGGCCGGGTCATCGCCGCCGATCACGGCCGCGGTGGCCTCCTGGAGCAGCACCGACACCTGCGGGTAGACCGCGAGGGCCGGCCGGTAGGACGTCAGCGGCAGGACCTCCTCGGCCAGCCAGCCGAGGAACGGGTCGTCCGCGAGCAGCTGCTCGTTGACGTCGGTCCGCGCGGTGATCTTCACGCCGGACTCCATCGCCGCGGTCAGCGCCTCCGGCGAGTTCATGAACCCCAGCAGCTCGTACGCCAGTTCGGCGTTGTCGCTGGCCGGGTTGACGGTCCGCACGTGGCCGCCCGACATGCTGACGAAGTCCTGCCCGCGCACGCCCTGACCGGGCTCCACCGCCGGGATCATCGCCCAGCCGACGCTCTCGTCCCGGTCGGCCATCGGGGCGATGCCCGTGTCGGGGTTGATCACGTCGCGCCAGAAGTAGTCGCCCTCCGCCAGGATGCCGATCTCACCCGCCGCGAACCGCTGGAACGACTTGTCGCGCCCCTGCGCCTCCCGCTGGAGGTCGCTGTCGCCGAGCCCGTCGCCGTAGATGTCCTGGTACAGGCCGAGAACCTGTTCGAGGCCCGCGGTCGCGCCCGTCCACCGGCCGTCGGCGTAGATCTCCTCGCCGGTGCCGGCCAGCAACGGCAGCACGCCCTGCATGGTGACGGCCTCACCCATGGTCGTGCCGGCGTTGATCTGGATCGGCGTCACCCCGTCCAGCTCGCTCAGGGCCTCGGCCGCGTCGAGGATGTCGGCCCAGCTGGTGGGCTGCCAGTCGGTGGGCAGCCCGGCTTCCTGGAACAGTGTCTTGTTGAAGTACAGGACGCGCGCGTCGGTGCCCACCGGTATTCCGTACAACTCGTCGTTGTACGTCGCCAGCTGCTTGACGGTGTCGGGGATCTGCGCCCAGCCCTCCCAGTCCGCCGAGGCGGGCACGGTCTCGCTCAGCGGCGCCACGTAGCCGGCCTCGGCGAACTCACCGACCCAGATGCCGTCCATCTGGAAGACGTCGGGGCCGGAGCCCGACTGGAGGTCGAGCGCGAGGCGGGACTTGTACTGGGTGTCGTCGACTCCGCTGGGCTCGAAGGTGACGTTCACCTCGACGCCCTCGGTCCGCTGCTGCTCCTCGAACCGAGGAATCACCCAGTTCTCGATCCAGTCGGCCTCCTCCGCGTTCTTCCCACCGGAGGCGGCGTTGACGGCGATGGTCAGCTCCGTGGCGCCACCGGCGTCGTCCTCGGACCCGCAGCCGGAGAGAGCGGCGACCATCGCTCCAGTGGCCAGAAATATGGTGGTGACACGGATGGAAGGCGGGTGCCTCATCACTCACTCCGTTCATAATGATGAACGGCTTTCACATTCGTGAAAGTGAGCAGAACGGTATGAGGCACTCTGCCGCAGGTCAATCCCCTTGCAACCAGATAGCGCGGTGGATCTTGATCCCATGCCTCGCGGTTCGTCCACCTCGGTGGACGAACCGCGAGGGCTCAGCGGAATTGCGAGGCGCCGGTTTCCAGACAGGGTGCCGCTCACCGACCGGGTCAGGCCCGGGTGAGCTCCGCGGCGCCGAAGGAGACACTGAAGCGAGCGCACCAGATGCTGACGCTGGTGTACGTGTCGAGGTCGAGATCCGCGGGCAGCGGGTAGTTCTGGTCGCCCTGGTTGCCCTTGAGGTCGCCCAGGCTCACATAGGCGCCGTCGTCGAAGACGTGCCAGCCGTCGCGGCCCTCGATCACGGGGGCGTCGGTGAGCCAGACGCGCAGGTCCGGACCGTTGCTGGTGTCCAGATCCTCCAGGCGCAGAACCAGCGAGTCGTCCGGGAGGCGCAGAACACGCGCGGTGCCGCTGGTCCCGTGCTCGTGGCTGACGAACTCGCCGCTGGCCATCGTGACGGGCACGGCGGGCTCCGCGCCCCCCTGCCC
>NZ_SMKC01000132.1 GCF_004348315.1 Streptomyces sp. 8K308
GGGGTGGCTCACGGTCCGCCCGGCCAGCCGTCGCCGGGGTGGGAGTGGCGACGCTGGCAGTACAAGGCGCCGGCTGGGGTGCCGACACGGGGAACCATACAGCACGGTCACTTCGGCTGTGACCCCCCTGGTCCTGGGCCTCTGACCAGGCGGCGCAGGGCCCGTCCATAGCGTCTGGCCTGCGCCCGCTGCGCGGTCCTGCCGAGCGGACCGGCCAGCCTCGTGTACCAGACGGCGGGTCGGCTGACGGCCGTCACGGTCAGCCAGACCGCGTCATCGGGCTCCCGCGTCACCACGAACGACTCCTCGCCGCACTCCGGGTGACCGGGCAGGGTGCCGTAGGCGAAGCCGACCCGGTCTCGCTCCCGCACCGTCCACACGACGCGGCAGTCGCCGCCGACACGCAGCGGCCCGAGGCCGATCGCGACCGTGACCCGCGCCCCGGGCTCGGCGACCTCGGCCCCGGCCGTCAGCGCCACCCCGGCCGCGCGGTGCATCCGCCAGCACAGCACGGCCTCGCCGGCCGCGGCGGCGAGGGCGGGGCCCCGGCCGAGGCGGATCCGCTCGCGCAGCAGCCGGAAGCCGGGGGGCGGCGACGGGGAGTGGCCGGCGGTGACGCCGACGTGCGGGTAACTGAAGTCGGTCCGCTCACCCACTGCCGTGCCCTCGCTCCCCACTAGGATGCGACGCACGGTACGCGAACTGGCGGTCGAACCGGGGGCATTGCGTGACAGCAGAGACGGGGCGGTCGGGTCAGGACTCCCCCAGGTTCCGTGAGCTCGGCGAGACCGATCCGCGGCAGGTGGGCGGCTACCGGATCCACGCCAGGCTCGGCTCGGGCGGCATGGGCAGCGTCTACCTGTCGTACACACCGGGCGGGCAGCCGGTCGCGCTGAAGGTGGTGCGGGCCGAGTTCGCCGACGACCCCGACTTCCGCGGGCGCTTCGCCCGCGAGGTGGCGGCGGCCCGCCGGGTGCAGGGCGTCTACACCGTGCCGGTGCTCGACTGCGACACAGAGGGTCCTGCGCCGTGGCTGGCCACGGCCTACGTGCCGGGGCTGCCGCTCGGCGACGTGGTCAGGCACCACGGGCCGCTGCCGGTGGAGACGGTGCTGCTGCTCGCGGCCGGGGTGGCGGAGGCGCTGCAGTCGATCCACGGGGCGGGGATCGTGCACCGGGACCTGAAGCCGGGGAACGTGCTGCTGTCCGCCGAAGGACCCAAGGTGATCGACTTCGGCATCGCGCAGGCGGCCGACGGCACGGCGCTGACCGGCACGGACGTGCGGGTGGGGACGCCCGCGTTCATGGCCCCGGAACAGATCATGGGCACCCCGGCGATCTCGGCGGCGACGGACGTCTTCGCGCTGGGCGTCGTCATCCACTACGCGGCCACCGGCGGCCATCCGTTCGGGGAGGGTTCCGCGCACGGCCTGATGTACCGCATCGTGCAGGAACCCCCTGAGCTGGCCGGCGCGCCGGAGGCACTGCGCGGCCTGATCGGCGCCTGCCTGGCCAAGGACCCGGCCGCGCGGCCGTCCCCGGCGCAGGTCATCGAGTCCTGCCGGCTGCTGTCGCCTGGACAGACGCTGCGGCGACAGGGCAGCTGGCTGCCGGCGGCCCCGACGGCGCGGGTCACGGGCCTGCGGGCGGCGGGCCTGCCGACGCCGACGATGCCGGCGGCCGCGCCGGCCGCGCCGCCCACGGCGGCGTCCGCGATCGCACCGCCCCGGCGGCGCCTCGCACTGCTGCTGACCGCCACGGCGGTCGCGGCCACGACCCTCGGCGCGGTACTGGGCGCGGGCCTGCTGGGCGGCGACACGTCGGACGACGGAGCGGAGTCGGGGACGTCGGGTGAGGTGGGTTCGGGGGATACGACATCGGAGGAAACGGCCCCGGAGGAGACGGCCGCGGAGACGGGGGGCACGGCGGAGGAGCCGGTGCGTGACGGGGCGTACGAGGTGGTGAGGAGTGAGGTGTCGCTGCCGATCCAGGCGCCGGTCTACACCGACGACACCAACCTGGCCCTGGGCGAGTGCTACGGCGCCAGCCTCACCTTGGTCGACCTCTCCAACCTGACGGCCGAGACCGGACTCAGTTACGGCAGCTTCGACCACCTGGAGAGCGAAGCGGGCGTCCGGTACATGTTCTGCGACTCGGACGAGGTGTCCGAGGACGGCATCTGGTTCGATCCAACACTCTTCGTGGGCACGACCGACGATCCCGAAATCGACGCGGAGGGCTGTTACGAGGCCGCCCATGCCTCCACGCTGCCGAACCCCGTGCCTCCGGAGGACATCGTGAACGACACGAGCCTTCGCGAGAACACCGGGATCTGCCTGGACCACCCGGACGGCACGCTGGTGCTGCTGTGGATCGACTCCGTCGAGCCCGATCCCGACAACCGGGATCTGCGCAGCTACCTCACCACCGCTACCCAGTGGCGGCCCGCCGACTCGTGACGGTGGGCCGAGCCCAGACGTGTCATTCCGCGGTGGGCCAGGAGATCTCGACCCGCCGGTTGCGCTGACGACCGTCCTCGGTGGCGTTGTCGTACAGCGGGTAGTCCTCGCTGTAGCCGCGGACGTTGAACTCTATGCCGGACGGATCCTCGATCAGGCCGAGCAAAACCTGTTGGGTGTTGCGGGCGCGGTCCTCGGAGAGCGCCAGGCCGTAGTCGTAGTCACCCTGGTCGTCGGTGAAGCCGAAGATGTTGACCCGGGCCGGCTGGTACTCCTCGATGGCAGCGGCCACCTCGAGCAGCGCCTCCTCCGCCGCGGAGGAGATGTCGGCGCTGTTCTCGGCGAAGAGGACGTCCGTCTGCAGCGTGAACTTGTGCGTGCCACCGGTCTGTTCCTCGCGCTGGCCGCCCCCACCGCCGTTGGGCTCCTGACCGCCACCGGTGTCCTCCGGGGTCTCCTCCGGATCCGGGCTGGCGTCCGGCGTCTCCTCGGGGGTCTCGGTCTCGCTCTCTCCCGTGCCGAGGTCCTCGGTGATGAACTTGACGTCCAGGACACGAGGTTCGGCGAGGGTCGCGCCATCGGCCAACATCAGTCCCGCGGCCTCCGGGTCGACCTCGGGGGTGGCCGGCGCCTCGTACCCCGGGGGCTGCTCGACCCCGTCACCCTCGTCGGCCACCGCGGGCGTTCCAAAGGCCAGGACGGCGGCGCCGGTCAGCGTGACCACGGCCACGCGGCCTGAGTGGTGTGCTCGGTTCGTCATCTGCCAGCTCCGCTCAACGGATCTCGATGGTGGCCGGGGGCAGGTCGGCGACCTGGAAGTCGACCTGGGTCGTGCCCTGGTCGGGTGCCGGGAACTGCGCGTACCAGGGAACGGTCGCGCCGGGCTCGATGCCGTCGCCGAAGCCGGTGCACAGGCACCTGCCGGTGGTGTCCCGGAGGATGAGGTATCGCTTGCCCTCCTCATGAGCGACCACGGTGGCACCGGCCATGGAGAAGCCATTTTCCACCAACTCGTTCTCGGAACCGGCCCAGAAGAGGTCGAAGAGGGTCTCGCTGCCGCCGTTGGTCAGGGTGCCCTCGATGGTCAGGAAGCCTCCGGTCTCTCGCTCGGCCCTGGTGACCGTCAACGTCTCGCTGTGCTGGCCGGTCACCTCCGCCAACGGCTGCACCTCCTCCGCCTCGCCCTCCTCGTCCTGGCCGGACTCGCCGTCGTCGCCCGGCGTGGTCTCCGTGGTCTCGTCGCCGGAGGCGGCGCCCTCCTCGTCACCGCCACCTCCACCGCCACAGCTGGCCACGGCGATCACCAACGCGGCGCCGAGCGCCACCACGATCAGAATCAGACGGGACTTGTTATCACGGAGATCCATTGGGCGCCGGTCCTTCATGCGTCAGCGTGTCGGTCGTCAGTCTTCTAGATAGACCCGGTAAAGGTCGCGTGCTTCCGGCAGTTCGTCCTCGTTCCCCGGGTCGAACTCCCAGCGACGCTCCTCGCAGTCGAGTTCGATGCGATCGGCCTCCTTCGTGGTCGTCCGGCACAGGCCCTCGATGACGGCCCGTCCCCTGGCTGTCGCCCTGCTACCGTCGGTGCCGGGAATCACCGTGTCGCCCAGTGTGTCCGTGGTGGTCACGGTGACCAGGTAGCCGGTCTCGTGCGGGTCGCAGGAGCCGACCGTGGCGTCGTTTCTGGTCGCGAGTCGGTCGGCCGCCCCACAGGCAGATCCCGTCTCGAAGTCCATGCCCGACAGGATCTCGTCGAGCGCGTCCTCGTCCTCGCCCTCGTCCTCAATGGCGTCGAGGAACCGCTCGTAGAGCTGGTCGCGCGCCTCCGTCGTCGCCGCCAGAGCCGCCGCGTCGGCACCCGACTGGCCCCCACTGCGGAGCACGGCGGCCTGGGCGAAGACAAAGAAGACCAGCGCGATCGTCAACAGTCCGGTGATCAGCGCGACATAGAGCGGGAAGACCGCTCCACGGTCACCGCCGGCCGAACGGAAGTTCAGCTCCCGAACACCGCGTTGACCTGCGTCTGGATGAAGTTCCCGATCTGCCGATCGAGGTCGAGGCCCAAAACCACGACGACGATTCCGGCGATGAGCAGCAGCAGTCCCGCGTACTCCACGAAGCCCGCGCCTCGGTCGGAGTAGCGGCCTCGTGACCGTTCCGCGATCGTGCGTCCCCACTGCAGCAGCCTGCTCATGGCGTCCCTCTCTTCCGGCTGGTGTCGGCGCAGCCGGGTTCCTCGGGCTCCTGCCCCTCCGGTCCACACGGTACTGCGGAGCGGCGGTGCCGGGTATCGGGGGCGGGGGGCAACTCTGCCCAGGTGGCGTGCTCTTGACGGTGCGCCGCACCATGCCCGACCCCCTCCCAGCGGGCGAACCCGTACACATGTCGGCACTGACTGTGCCACACCGAGCGCGACTTGGGCAGGGAGACCTGGTGAACGAACGGCGTCACCCGGCGTCGTGCCGAGCAATGTGCCCGTCGCGTCGAGTGGTGAAACTCAGACCGGCTGCTGGCCCCCGCCGCCGTCGCCGCCGCTCTCGCTCAGTGAGCTCTCCAGGTCGTTCTCGAAGTCGCCGACGGTCTGGATCACCGTGTCGGCCATCTCGGCCAGGCCCTCGAGTTGTGCGCTGATGTCGCCACGGCCGTCCTTCCAGCCGCTGACGAAGTCGTCGAGGGCGCTCACGATCCGTTCGTCGCCGAACGAGTCGTTGTACTGGTCGAACGTGTCGCCCGTGCGGTTCATGTAGTCCTTGACGCTGCGCAACTGCGGGCCGAATTCGCTGAGTTCGCTCAGCGGAATGGCCATCCGCTCGCCGCTGTCCGCCATGGTGTGTTCCCCCCTACTCGCTGGTTTCCGGGGTGCCGACGAAACGGAAGGTGGAGGTGATGGCGTCGAAGACGTCGAAGAACGAGTCGGCCAGGTCGAGGACCTGACTGCTGCCCGCCACCAGGGCCACCGCCCGCTCGTCGCCGGGGACCGGGATGAAGGTCTGCATCAGGACGGCCCGGACGGTGCGCGAGTCACCGGGGACCGGGATGTCCTCGATGCCGCGGGTGCGGGCCGCGGTGCCGACCTCCGGGATGTCGACAGTGGTCACCTCGCGCCACGCGTCGCCCTCGCGGCGGGCCTGCCGGGTGCCGAGCTGGCCAACGATGGCCGCCGGGTCCGTCGGCAGCACCTCGCCGGACGAGGTGCGCGCCCCCACCAGGGAGACCGTCACCGACGCGGTGATCGGCGGGCCGCCGCCGAAGCTCTGGGCCATGCAGCCGCAGTACTGCGCGCCCGAGTCCCAGGCCTGGCGGGCCTGCCGCCGCAGGAACGAGGTGATCACCTCGCGGTGCTCGGCCATCTCGGGGACGGCGCGCACCCGCTCGTCCACCATGCGCCGGATGCTGTTGTCGCGCGTCTCGGGGCGCAGGTCGAACTCCCACCAGGAGTCCGGCACGGAAATCCGGAAGCCCTGACGCTCGATGGTGACCGCGTCGGCCCACTTGTCGGCCATGGTCCTCGCTCCTTCGCTCCCGGCCGGCTAGCCGCGGAGACCTTCCTCTAGCTGCTGGTCGAGATCGGAGAAGCCGTCGGCCGCGCCGTGCAGGAAGTCGCCGAGCCCCTGCAGCGCCTCCATGGTCTGCCGGGCACCGTTGGTGAACTCGTCGTACTTCTGGTCGAACGCCGTGGCCGAGCGGGACACGTAACCGTCCGTGACGAGGTCGGAGATATAGGTGCGCAACTGCTGGAACTTCTCCAGCAGCGCGTCCTTCTCGTCCACCAGGCGGTCCCCCGCGTCGTGCATGTCCTGGTATGTGACGTCGAGGTCACCTTCGGCCATGAGTGACACCCCCTTCGGTTTCAGGTTAGTGGTGATCGCGTCCCCGTGGTCCAACGGGTTCGTAACAGGACCGCGACACGGGACCGGTCCACCGCCGTCAGCGGTTGTCCAGTATGGCGCCGAAGTCGGTGCCGGAGCCAAGGATCATGCCGGTCACGATGATGATCATCGTGGCGGGGACCATGAACACCAGGGTCGCCATCGTCGCCATCGGGATGGCGCGGGCGGCGCGACGGCGGGCGTTCTGGGCGTCCGTGCGGCGCATGTCCTTGGCGATCTGGATCAGCGTCTCGGCGATCGGCGAGCCGAGTTCCTCGCCCTGTTGGAGCGCGGAGACGAACTGGTTGACCGGCTCCGAGTCGTTGCGCCGGCGCAGTTCCTCGAACGCCTGGCGGCGGGAGACGCCCACGTCCATCTGGCGCAGTGTGATGCGGATCTCGTCGGCCCAGGGTCCCTCGTAGCGGGCCGAGACCCGGTCGAGGGCCTGGCGGAAGCCGAGGCCGGCGGAGACGACGACGGCGAGCACGTCGAGGAAGTCGGGGAGGGTGCGGTCGATGACGTCGCGGCGCTCGCGGATGCCCTGCCAGATGGTGGCGTCGGCGGCGAACAGGCCGAAGGCGGCGGACAGCAGCCCGAACACCGGCCAGCCGGCGGCGAAGAAGAGCAGGGTGGTGAGGAGGCCGAAGACGCCGTAGACGGCGCGCCTGGCGGCGTACCTGTCGATGGTCAGGCCGCCCGGGTGGCCGGCCTGGTCGATGCGCCGACGCTTGCGGTCCACCGCCTTGCCGCCCATCAGCCGCAGCACGAGGGGCGCGAGGCGGATGCCGAGCCGGTCGACGAGCGAGCCGCTCGCGGAGACCCGGGTGGAGCCGATCTCCAGCGCCAGCTCCAGGTCGGCCGGCAGCCGGGCGCCGGAGCGCAACATGCGGACGGCCGTGATGATGCCGAGGACGGCGGCGCCCATCGCGAGCCCGAGGAGCAGTCCTACCACGGGGTTGGTACCTCCTAGACGTCGATCCGACCGAAGCGGCGGACGACGACGAAGCCGACGATGTAGAGGCCGAACGCGACGACCATCGCGATCTGGCCGGCGACGCTGCCGGTGACCCGGCCGAGCGCGCCCGGCGACATGGCGTTGATCATCAACAGCGCGCCGAGGCCGAGGGCCGGCACGGTGACGGCGGTGGCGTTGATCTCGGCGAGCATGGTGCGCACCTCGCGCCTGGTCTCCTTGCGCTCCTCCAGGGTCTCGGTGAGGTTGCGCAGCGAGGCGACGATGGTGCCGCCCGCGCGGTTCGCCAGGATCAGGGTGGTGACCAGCACGTTGAGCTCGCGGGACGGCAGCCGGTCGCCGAGGTCCGACAGCGCCTCCTCCATCGACCGGCCGACGGCCAACTGGTTCGCGACGGTCGCGAGTTCGGCGCCGGCCGGGTCCTCCATCTCCTCGGCGGCCATGGAGAGCGCGGTGCGCATCGCCAGGCCGGCGGCGGTGCCGTTGGCGATCAGCCGCGCGAGCTCGGGGAGTTGGCCGATGAAGCGCTCGGTGCGGCGGGCGCGCTGCCAGTTGAGGAACGCGTTGCCGGCCCAGAGCGCGACGGCGCCGCACAGCGGGCCGAAGAACGGCGCGAGCACGGCGGAGCCGATCAGCCACAGCGCGGCGACGGCGGCCAGCACGTAGGCGGCGTACTCGCCGACGGTGAGGTCGAGACCGGTGGCCCGCAGTTTCAGCCGCAGCCGGCGGCCAACGCCGGTGTCGCGCAGCCGCCGGTCGAGGGCGTCGAAGCGGCGCCGGCGGCCGGGGGGCGGGGCGGCCGGCTGGCCGGCGCCGGCCTCGCGGGTGCCCGGCTGCGGCGCCGCGAGCCGGTCGATCAGGGCGCGGGCCTGGGCGCGGCCCGAGACGTAGGCGTGGAGCCCGGCGACGGCGCACACCAGCGCCAGCAGGGCGAGGCCCACGACCAGGGTGGAGAGGCCGCTCTCCATCAGTACGCCTCCCGGGTGGCGAGGTGGGTGTCGTCGAGGTGGACGCCGAAGGCCTGCGGGATCTGCTCGCCGGCCAGGTAGAGGCGGTCGGCGACGGCCCGCGGCACGGGGTGGTGCCGGAACCTGCCGTGCACCCTGCCCTCCGGTGTCATGGGCTCGGCGTGGAACGAGGCGACGGTGGCGATCCGGAAGGGCTCACGGCCGTGCGAGGCGAGGAACGCGACCTCGGCGATCCGGCGGGACCCGTCGGGGTGCCGCACCAGTTGGACGAGGACGTCGACGGCGCTGTTGATCTGGTCGCGCAGTGCCTCGAACGGCACCTGGAGCTCGGACATCGACGCCAGGGTCTGCAGCCGCATCAGGGCGTCCTCGGCGTTGTTGGCGTGCACGGTGGCGAGCGAGCCGTCGTGTCCCGTCGACATGGCCTGGAGCATGTCGAGGGTCTCGCCGCCGCGGACCTCGCCGACGATGATGCGGTCGGGGCGCATGCGGAGGGAGTTGCGGACGAGGTCGCGGATGGTGACCTCACCCTTGCCCTCGATGTTGGGCGGCCTGGACTCCAGGCGGATCACGTGGTTCTGCTGGAGCTGGAGCTCGGCGGCGTCCTCCACGGTGACGATGCGTTCGCCCTCCGGGATGAGGCCGCTGAGCGCGTTGAGCAGGGTGGTCTTCCCTGACCCCGTGCCGCCGGAGACGATCACGTTGAACTTGGCGCGGACCAGGCCCGAGAGCAGCAGCACCAGGTGCTCGTCGAGGGTGCCGAAGCCGATGAGCTCGGGGAGGGTGAAGGCGCGGGGGAAGCGGCGGATGGTGAGGGTCGCGCCGGAGAGGGAGAGCGGCGGGATGATGACGTTGACGCGCTCGCCGGTGGGGAGGCGGGCGTCGACCATCGGGTTGGACTCGTCCACGCGGCGGTTGACGGTGGAGACGATGCGTTCGATGGTCTGCATCAGCTGCTCGTCGGAGGCGAAGCGGAGCGGCAGCCGCTCGACGCGGCCGGAGCGCTCGACGTAGATGTGGTCGGGGCCGTTGACCATGATCTCGGTGATGGAGGCGTCCTCGAGGAGCGGTTCGAGGATGCCGAGGCCGAGGGCCTCGTCCACGACGCGGCGGATGAGGAGGGTGCGCTGCTGGGTGGAGAGCACGGGGCCCTCGCGGCTGAGGATGTGGCCGAGGACGCGTTCGAGGCGGTCGCGGCGCTCGGCCATGGTGAGGGACGACATTTCGGCGAGGTCGATCTCCTCGAGCAGCTTGGCCCGGTACGTCGCGACGAGGCGCCCGTCACCGGGGCCGGCGGCGGCCGGTTCCTCGGCCGCGGTGATGCGGGATTTCAGGCCCATCGCACGTGCTCGCTCTCAGTCGCAGGGCATGGTCACGGTTCGGCTGGCGGAGCCGAAGTCGGGGACGAACGGCATGACGGAGGGGACGGTGACGCTGGCCGTGACGGTGGCCTCGTCGCCGCAGGGCGAGATCTGGAACTCGGTCCCCTCGGCGAGGAACCCGCTCATCGCGGCCCGTCCGTTGCTCTCGGCGCGGTCGGCGATCTCCTCCTGCGCGGCCGTCCGCGCGGCCGCCCGCGCCGCCGACCCCGCCTGCAGGGCGGCGTACCCGGCGACGCCGAGCTGCACGGCGGCCAGCGCGACGATGATCAGCAGCGGCACCCACCCGGCGAACTCCACGGCCGTGACGCCCCTGTCCCTCCCCCCGACCGAGCGCCCTCGGCGGGCGGCCGGCGGGACGCCACGGCCCAGGCCGGCGAGCCGACCGGCCCCGGCCGCCGGCCGCGTCGGCCTGCGGCCGACCGGCCTGGTCGGCGCGGCGAGCGAGCCGGCGGCTCGCGCCGGCACGGTGGCAGGTGCTGGCCGCTGGCCGGCCGCTGGCAGGTCGCCAACCGCGGTCACCGGGCCGGCCGGCGCGGAGGCCACCGACCCCTCGGCCGGCGACGGCACCGGGAGCACGGTCGACCGGCCGCCCGCAGCCACCGGTGAGCCCGTGGCGCCGGCGGCCGATGCCGGCAGCGGCGGCGCGGCGGCGAGAGCGGGCTCCGTGCCGACCGCCAACGCAGGACCGGGACCCGACCCCGCCAACGCCACCGGCGCGGGCGCCCCGCCCGGCGCCGACGAGGCCGAGCGCCCTCCTTGGGCAGCCGACAGGACATCTCCGGCCCCGGCCACCGACCGACGCGCCGGCCTGGTCGGCACGACGGCGAGGACTGGCCCCGGGCCGGCCGAGGGCCGGCCGGCCAGTGGTGCCGGCCGGTGGGCGGCCCGCGGGACGCGTCCCGCGCCGGGCGCCGGCTCTGGCGCCGTGGTCGCCGCGCTGCCGGGAGGCCGAGGTGGCGCGGTCGCCGGCGGATCCGGCAACCGGACGGCGGCCGGGGGCGCGCCGGCGGGGGCCGCCGTGACCGGCTCCGCCGGCGGCGGGCACACCGAACCGGCACCGAGGCGCGCGGCGCCCACGCGGGCGAGCGGCGCCGTGGCGGAGCCTGTGGCGCCCTGACCGAAGCGAAGCGCGGCGATGGGTCAGCCCTCCTCTATCGCGCCGGCGCGGCCGGTGACGGTGATCGGCAGGCTGAACGCGCCGGGGAAGAGGACGGGCACGCGGAGCTCGACGACGGCCTGGCGGACGTCGCCTTCGAGCGGGCAGGAGACGGAGGCGTCCCAGGCGTCTGATATGTGCTCGCGGGCCGCCTCGGCGCAGTCGCCGCCCGCGGCGGCCGCGCGGGCGCCCTCGTCGGCCGCGTTGCCGGCCAGCGAGAAGGTGTAGCCGATCACCACGCACTGCCAGATGACCGCCAGCATCACCAGGATCAGCGGGAACAGGCCGGCGAACTCGACGAGGACCGCGCCCCGGTCGCGGTCCGCCGGCGCGTCGGCGGCGGCGTTCACGGCCGCCTGCCCCTGCGGCGGCCGCCGGTCGGGGCGGCGTCGGCCGGGGTCAGGCCGATCTCCGCCGCCAGCGCCCACATGGCGCGGCGCACCTGGCCGCGCGCGTCCAGGTCCTGGATGCGGCCGGCGTCCTGCGCCTCCTGCAGCTCGCGGAAGCCGGCCGGGATCACGGCGCGCGCCACCTGGGTGCCGGTGATCCTGGCGACCAGCTGCGGCTGGATCGCGCTGGCCCGGCCCATCCGGTTGACCACGGTCAGCGTGTCCTGCGCCTTGCGGATCCGCAGCCGGTCCCACATCCGCACCATCCGGTTGACGGCGCGGACCGAGATCACGTCGGGCGTGGTGACCAGCAGCGCGGCGTCGGACATCTCGATGGCCGCCGCGTTGGCCGCGTTCAGGTGGGAGCCGCAGTCGACGACGACGATGTCGTGCCGGGAGCGGACGGCGGACAGCAGGTGGCGGGCGGTGGCCTCGGTGACGTCCTCGCCGCGCTCACCCTCGGCGGGGGCGATCAGCAGGGACAGGCCGGTCTCGTGGGCGAACACGGCCTCGCCGAGCACCTGCGGCGTGATGTCGGCGATGCCGGCCAGGTCGGCGACCGAGCGGCGGAACTGCACGTCGAAGTAGGAGCCGACGTCCCCGCAGAGCAGGTCGAGGTCGACGAGGATCACCCCGCGCTGGTAGGTGCCCGAGCTCTGCGCGGCGAGCGCCAGTTGGGTGGCGAGCAGGGTGGCGCCGACGCCGCCCTTGGCGCCGGTGACCGTGACGACCCGGCCGCCGGGGCCGGTGGGCGCGGTCTCGCCCGCGCCCAGGTGGCGCCGGACGCCGGCCGCCCAGTGCGCCGCGGCGGCGACCCGGGCGGCCAACTCGTCGTAGGAGAGCGGGAGGCCCGCCAGGCCGCGGGCCCCCGCGTCCATGGCCGCCGAGTAGAGGCCGGCGCTGGGGTTCTCCGAGACGAGCACCACGGCGACCGCGGGGAAGCGCAGCGCGACCTCCCTGATCAGCTCCAACGCCGGTAGCGGGCCTACCCGTTCGTGCACCACGACCACCTCGGGCAGGTCGGCGACCGAGTCGTGGGTGAGGGCGGCCAGGGTGTCGAGCAGCGTGCTGGAGTCGGGCACGGAGCGCATCGGCTCGCTGTCGGGCAGCTGGCTGAGCAGGGTGATCAGGGCACGGGCGGTGTCCGGGTCACCCACCACGGGCAGAACGCGCGTCGTCATCGGTCGGGTCACCTGCTTCCTTACGGGAAGAGCGCGTCGAGATCGAGGTGCGGATCTCCCGCGTTGTCACCAATGATGGTGTACGTGCGCTCCTCGTCGGGGATCTCCCGCTCCTCCCCGGGCGCGACCAGCGCGAGCCGCACCTGCTCGGCGAACGCCTCGGCGAAGGTGACCCGTTGGGCGTCCACGTTGTCGAGGGCGAAGGTGATGGGCACCGCCTCCGTGGTGTTGCGGTCGTCGTCCGTCACCTCGGTGAGGTCGCCGACCTCGATCACCTCGGCGTTGTTGACCATCAGCCGGACGATCTCGTACTCGTCCTCCTCGTTCTCGCCGTTCCGCTCCTGGACCCGGAAGGCGGCGTACATGTTGATGGTGGCGCCGGGATAGATCTTGCCGGCCACGCCGGTGGACGCGTCGATCATGACGGCGATCTCCTGCTGTCCCGGGTCGAGTTCCGGCCGGTCGGAGAGCATGTCGCGCTGGAGCAGGGAGCCTTCGCGCAGCGGGCCGACCGCGACCTGGCCCTCGACCTGGTCGAGGTCGGTGACCGCCGAGTCGGGTATGTAGCGCTCGGGCATGGAGACCTCGCGCAACTGGTCGGCGGTCACCTCCTCGTAGGGGTCGACGTCCTCGCGCAGCTCGTAGGTGGTGACCTCGGGGCCGACCCTGGACTCCACGTCGTTGATCACCGCGAGCACACCGGCGAAGGCGCCGAGCGCCAGCAGGACCGAGACGACCAGCAGCAGGATGCCGCGTCGCTGGCGAGCGTTCATGAAGCGTGTCTACCTTCTCGTCTTGCGGCACGGGTTCGGTCGGGCTGCCTCGCGTTAAGGGTTTCCCCCGGGGCGGCGGTTATCCGCCCCCGGGGGCCAGGGCTCGACGACCGGCCGCCGCTATGGCGCGCGGCGCCCGGTCCTGGTGCGTCACGGGCGCCGAGCAGAACGCGCAGCGGTCGCCGATCAGGCTCAGTCCGCACCAGTGGCAGATCTCCTGCCGCATGGAGCTGACCATCTGGTAGAGCAGCGAGGCGTCGGGGATGGCGGCGGCGAACTCGACCAGCTTCGGGGTGGCCCACCAGTCGCTGGAGTCGGCAGGCAGCGGCACCGGGCGCACGGCCTGGACCTGCCACTGGCGGGCCAGCCGGCCGGTGACCCAGGCGCTGTCCAGGTTGCCGGCGGCGTAGGTGAGGGCGGTGGAGAACTGGGGCCCGGCCAGGGTCACGTTCCCCTCGGCACGGACGAGTTGCGGGGTGGGGCCGGCCAACACGGCGCACTGGCCGCCGGGTTGGCGCCCGCCGGCCGCCGGCAGCGTGACGGGCACCCGGTCGAGCCGGCTGCCGGAGGCGAGCAGGGCGCCGGCGTAGATGTAGTGGGCGAGCAGCCGGGCGGAGGCGCCGAGCACGCCGGGGCCGAAGTCGCAGACGGAGAGCTGGCGCAGCTGGCGGACGAGCACGGCGGTGCCGAGCGGTGGCAGCGCGCTGGGCAGCAGGGCTATCCGGTCGGTCTCCAGCATGGCCCGCACGGCGTGCAACCGCTGGACCTGCGCGCGGGGCGTGGTGGTGGGGTAGACCACTATGAAGTACCCGTGCTGCTGCACGAGCTGGCCCGCCTCTTCGAGCGCGGCGGCGAACTCCTGCTGGTCCGGCGGGGTCAGCACGTGGGCGCCCGGGGTGTGCGGGTCGGTGGGCGGCAACACGAGGTCGGCGCTGGTGACCGCGATGGCAATCGGCATCGCCGCTCCCCCCTTGGTGGTTGGCCCCCAGGACAGCTGTCGGCAGCTTATCGACTGCGGGCCGTCAGAAGAACGCGCGTCAGAAGAACGTGCGGATGTAGTCGGTGACCGTGCCGTCGCCGGCGACCAGCGGGATCAGCGGCCACTTCTCGAAGATGGTGCAGGGGTGGGACATGCCGAGCGCCACCCAGTCCCCCACCTCGGGGCCCGCGGACCCGGCGGCGACGGTGACGAACGCGTGCTGGTCGGCGAGGCGGCTGACGGCGAGCCCGCCGCCACCGCGCACCCGCCCGTCGGCGCCGCGCACCGCCTGCACCTCGGGCAGCCCCAGGTCGTAGGCGATGTCACGCTTGCCTGCGTTGAGCAGGGCGAGCCCCGGTTCTGGGCGGGAGACGACCTGAGCCCAGAGCCGGAAGGCGGGCAGCAGCGAGCCCTCCTGCAGCATGCGGTTGAAGGGCGTGACGTGGCGGTAGCGGCCGTCGTCGTGGGTGACGTAGGCGCCTGAGCGCAGTAACCGGCACACCGGCCGGGAGAGCTCGGGGAGTTCGCCGAACGCCTCGGCGACGGCGTCGAACCAGGCGGAGCCGCCGGCGCTGACGATGATCTCGGGCAGCCCGGCGAACCGGCCCGCCTTGTCGAACTCGACGGCGAGCGCGCACAGCAGCCCGAGCCACTCGCGCACCGACCCGGCGTCGGCGTCCGGCAGCTCGCCCTCGTAGCCGGCGACGCCGACGAGCCGCAGGGTGCCGGTGGCGGCGACGGCGTCGGCCACCTCGGCGGCCTGCGCGAAGTCGCGGACGCCGGCGCGGGCGCCGAGCGCGCCGAACTCGACGACGACCTCGACCTGGCGGACGGCGCCGGCCGCGCGCAGCGCCTCGTCCATGAGCGTGACG
Source organism: Streptomyces sp. 8K308 (assembly GCF_004348315.1). Taxonomy (GTDB): domain Bacteria; phylum Actinomycetota; class Actinomycetes; order Streptomycetales; family Streptomycetaceae; genus Streptomyces. The sequence goes on from NZ_SMKC01000132.1 coordinate 15,001, forward strand.
CCGCGCGTGGAGTCGACGTAGCAGACGCAGCGGAAGACGGGGTCGTCGTCCTGTTCCGCGGCGAGCCAGGCGAGCGCGGCCGGGTCGACCAGCTGGTTGGCGAGGAAGACCCGCGGCACGCCGAACGCCCGCGCCACCCGGGCCTGGTGGGGGACGGCGACGGTGATGCCCCAGGCGCCGTGGTCGAGTTGGCGGTGGAAGAGCTGGGGGGCCATGGAGGTCTTGCCGTGCGGGGCGAGGTCGAGGCCGTGCCGGGAGGCGAAGCGCTGCATGGAGCGCAGGTTGTGGTCGACGGCCTCGGCGGAGAGGGTGAGCAGCGGGGTTATGAAGCCGCCCGTGTAGAGGTCGCGCCGCTCGGCGGCCAGCTCGCGGACCCGGCGCCCCGTCGCATCGGGCGGCAGGCCCTTGAAACGGTGGTCGATGATCTCGTCGGCGAGCGCGTCGAGCGGTCTGGTCATGGCGACTCCGTGGTCGTTGGAGTGGTGTGGCGGGCCCCTCGCAACCGCCGGGATCCCCGCACCCTACCTAGCACCGGGTAGCCGGTGGGTCAACGGAGCGCGATCGGCGGTCGCACGCGCGAAGGCACCCGCGTGGGCGAAAACACAGGGCAGGCCGCGTTACACGGCCGTAAGGTTGCGAGCATGATGCAGGTGATCCAGTCGGCCAAGCTCGCCAACGTCTGCTATGAGATCCGGGGCCCGGTTCTCGACGAGGCGCAGCGGCTCGAGGCGGCGGGCCACCGCATCCTGAAGCTCAACACGGGCAACCCGGCGGCCTTCGGCTTCGACTGCCCACCGGAGATCCTGGAGGACATCCTCCGCAACGTCTCGTCCGCGCACGGCTACGGCGACGCGAAGGGCCTGCTGGCCGCGCGGCGCGCGGTGACCCAGCACTACCAGACCAGGGGCATCGAGCTCTCGGTCGAGGACGTCTACCTGGGCAACGGCGTCTCCGAGCTGATCCAGATGTCGATGCAGGCGCTGCTCGACGACGGCGACGAGGTGCTGGTGCCGGCCCCCGACTACCCGCTGTGGACGGCGTCGGTGGCGCTCGCGGGCGGCACGGCGGTGCACTACCGGTGCGACGAGCAGTCGGACTGGATGCCGGATTTGGCGGACCTGGAGCGGAAGATCACCGACCGGACCAAGGCGCTGGTGATCATCAACCCGAACAACCCGACCGGGGCCGTATACGACACGGAGATGCTGGAGCGGTTGACGGAGATCGCCAGGCGGCACCGGCTCGTGGTGTGCTCCGACGAGATCTACGACCGGATCCTCTACGACGGCACCACGCACACGTCGACGGCGGCCGTGGCGCCTGACCTGCTGACGCTGACGTTCAACGGCCTGTCGAAGAACTACCGGGTGGCCGGGTTCCGCTGCGGGTGGCTTGCGGTGTGCGGGCCGAAGGAGCACGCGAGGAGCTACGTCGAGGGCCTGACGATCCTGGCCAACATGCGGCTGTGCGCCAACATGCCGGCGCAGCACACGGTGGCGGCGGCACTCTTCGGGCGGCAGTCGATCGAGCAGCTGGTGCTGCCGGGCGGCCGGATGCGGGAGCAGCGGGACGTCGCGTACGAGCTGCTGACGGCGATCCCCGGCGTGACGTGCGTCAAGCCGAAGGGCGCGCTGTACGCGTTCCCGCGGCTCGACCCGAAGGTGTACAAGATCAAGGACGACCGGCAGATGGTGCTCGATCTGCTGCGGGCCGAGAAGATCATGATCGTGCACGGGACGGGGTTCAACTGGCCAAAGCCGGATCACTTCCGCATCGTGACGCTGCCGTCTGCGGACGAACTGCGGTCCGCGATCAAGCGGATCGGCTCCTTCCTCGACGGCTACAGCCAGTTCTGACCGGCCGGGGGTTTCTTCCCCCACCCACCCG
>NZ_SMKC01000133.1 GCF_004348315.1 Streptomyces sp. 8K308
GGGTTACTGGGTCGGGGTTACTGGGTCGGGGCCTGGAGAACACCCGTGCGGTAGATCGTTCCCGAGCAGGAGCCCTCGAGCATGATCTGCGCCGCCTCGGGCTGTCCCGCGGCGGGCGTGTACCGCAGCACCACGCCGTCCGTGGCGCCGCCGGAGCCGCCGGTGTCGCCGCCGGTCGCGGTGCCGGGCGACTCGCCGCCGCCGGTGTCGGTCGTCGCGCCGCTGTCGGTCCCCGACGTCTCGCCGCCGCCGGTCTCGCCGCCGACCGTGCCGTCGTCCGGGGTCTCGCCACCGCTGGTCTCGCCGCCGGTCGCGGTGGAGCCATCCCCGCCGCTTTCGCTCTCGGAGCCCTGGCCGCTGGTGGCGGTCGGCTCATCAACGGCCGGCTCGTTCCGCCCGAGGTGGGGCGAGGGTCCTTCCGTCTCCTCGACCGGCTCGGCGGCCACGGCACAGCTGTCGACCGCCTGGCCGCTCGGCACCCAGGCGAACCGCACCTCGTACGCCTCGCCCGGCGGCAGCACCAGCTCCTCGTGCGTCTCGTCCGGGGTCGGCAGCCGCTCGGCCCGGTCGCCCTCGGTCCTGTCGACGACCTGGATCCCCTCGGTCGACGCCATGCCGACCGGCAACGCGGCCAGCTCGCCGTTGCCGGTGACGCGACACGGCGAGTCCGAGACGTTGACGAGCCGGATCGCCCCGTAGACCCGGCCCTCGGCGTCGGGCGACTCGGTCGTGGTGCGCGCCTGCCCGAGCTGGGTGCGGGAGCAGGTCGGCGAGGTGAGGGTCATGTCCGAGCCGTCACCTGTGGTCGCCTGACCGCTGTCGCCACCGCTCTCCAGCGGCTGCCCGCCGTCCTGGACGCCCTCGCCGGGCCGGCCGGGGCCCTCGGTGTCCCCGCCCGCCGGGTGCGAGCCGGCTCCGCCGGCGTCGCCACCGCCCTCCCGCTCCCCGCCGGTCGCGCGCTCCCCGCCGGCGTCCAGCGTGGCCTCGCCGCCGTCGCCACGCACGTGCTCGGCGGCCGACATCACGACGGGCGCGCCGATGCCGAGCAACGCGACGGACGCCGCCGCGCCGATCCACAACCGCCGCCGACGCCGCCGCATCGGCACGGCCTCCCGCAACTGCGCCAACGCGCCACTCGACGGCTCCAACCGCCCAACGGCGTCATGAAACAGCGCCCTGATCTCAGCGCCGTCGGGCTCCGCGCCGTCGGGCTCCACCCCGGCCAGCCACTCCCCGCCGGCCCCGCCGGCTGCGCCGGGAGTGGAGCCGGCCTCCTGCCGGCGCGAGGCGGGTCCGGCACCGGCCAGCGAGCCGGCGTCGTCGGAGAGACCCGCCCGCGAAGCGGACGCGGCCTGCGGCCGAACCGCCGCGTCATCCTCGGCCTCAGGCCGCGCGCGCTCGGGCCCCTTCAAGCCCTCCGGCCCGGCAGGGCCGCCGACGTCGTGCCGCCCCTCGCCGGCCTCACCCCGCGCCTGCTGAGGCCCCTTCGAACCATCCGGCCCGGCAGGGCCGTCGCGCTCGGGCCCCTTCGAGCCACTCGGCCCGGCCGGGCCGGTTGTCATCGCGCTGCCTCCATGGCGACGCGGAGTGCCGCGATGCCGCGGGAGCCGTATGCCTTGACGGAGCCGGCCGAGATGCCGAGCGTCCTGGCGACCTCGGCCTCCGTCATGTCCGCGAAGTACCGCAGCACCAGCACCTCGCGCTGCCGCCGTTGCAGGCCGCGCATCGCCTTGATCAGGTCCGCCCGCTCGAGTTGCTCGTACGCGCCCTCCTCCGCGCTTGCCATGTTCGGCAGCGGCTTGGAGAGCAGCTTGAGGCCGAGGATCCGGCGCCGCAGCGTGGAGCGCGAGAGGTTGACCACCGTCTGCCGCAGGTAGGCGAGCGTCTTCTCCGGGTCCCTGACCCGGCCGCGCGCCGAGTGCACCCGGATGAAGGCCTCCTGGACGACGTCCTCGCAGGAGGCCGTGTCGTCGAGGAGCAGCGCCGCCAGGCCGAGCAACGAGCGGTAGTGCGCCCGGTAGGTCTCGGTGAGGTAGTCGATGGTGGTGCCTTCGGCCATCGCGTCGTCCGTGGCCTCAGCGGCGGTACTGCCGGGCGCGCCGACGCCCGCCGGCGCGATCACCGGCATGCCTCCGGGCCGCGTCCCACCCCCACGCGACGAGCCTGGTCGCGGGAGACGTCGAGGGGGCGCTGCCGTGAAACCCAGGACCTCTGCCACGCCAGTTGGACACGTTCTCCCCCGCGAAGGTTGTACGTGGCTCGACATGGGCGACGTATCGACGGTTTCGCCCCCACATCGACCACCTGCCCGAAATGCCCTACCCGAAGAGCCTCTTGCGCCCCGGTGGAGGGCACTAAAAGACACTCCCCGCACCGCCGTCGGTTGCGCTCGCGGTACGGGGAGTTGAAATGGTCTCCTGCGGGCTTGTCCTGCGGCAAGCCATTCAGCCCTACGACTTGGTCACGGGAGCTTCACATCTGGCCAACATCAGCCAGATTCGATGCGAATATCCCCGCCACTACCTCAGCGACCGGTTCCGCCGTAGACCACGGCCTCGTCCGTCTCGCTGTCGAGGCCGAACGCCGAGTGCACGGCGCGCACCGCCGCCTTGACGTCGTCCTCGCGGGTCACGACGGAGATCCGGATCTCGGAGGTGGAGATCAGCTCGATGTTCACGCCCGCGTTGGACAGCGCCTCGAAGAAGGTGGCCGTGACGCCGGGGTTGGTCTTCATGCCGGCGCCGACGAGCGAGATCTTGGCGATCTGGTCGTCGTACCGCAGCGCGTCGAAGCCGATGATGTCGCGCCGCCGCTCCAGCGCCTCGATGGCCCTGCGACCCTCGTCCTTCGGCAGCGTGAAGGAGATGTCGGTCAGGCCGGTCGCGGCGGCCGACACGTTCTGCACCACCATGTCGATGTTGATCTCGGCGTCCGCGATGGCCCGGAAGATGGTCGCCGCCTCGCCCGGCTTGTCCGGCACGCCGACGACCGTGACCTTGGCCTCGGAGGTGTCGTGGGCCACGCCCGAGATGATCGCCTGCTCCATCGGTTGACCTCCAAGCGGTGCGGTGCTGACCCACGTGCCGGGCAGTCCGGAGAAGGACGACCTGACGTGGATCGGGATGTTGTAGCGGCGGGCGTACTCCACGCAGCGGTGCAGCAGGACCTTGGAGCCGGAGCTCGCCAGCTCCAGCATGTCCTCGAAGGAGATCCAGTCGATCTTGCGGGCCTTCTTGACCACGCGCGGGTCGGCGGTGAAGACGCCGTCCACGTCGGTGTAGATCTCGCACACCTCCGCCTGGAGGGCGGCGGCCAGCGCGACGGCGGTGGTGTCGGAGCCGCCGCGCCCCAGGGTGGTGATGTCCTTGCTGCTCTGCGAGACGCCTTGGAAGCCGGCGACGATCGCGATGTTGCCCGCGTCGACGGAGCTCTGGATGCGGCCGGGCGTGACGTCGATGATCCGCGCCTTGTTGTGCACGGAGTCGGTGATGACCCCGGCCTGGCTGCCGGTGAAGGACTGCGCCTCGTGGCCGAGCGCCTTGATGGCCATGGCGAGCAGCGCCATCGAGATGCGCTCGCCCGAGGTCAGCAGCATGTCCAGCTCGCGCCCCTGGGCCACCGGTGACACCTGGCCCGCGAGGTCGATCAGCTCGTCCGTCGTGTCGCCCATCGCGGACACGACAACGACAACCTGGTGACCGTTCTTTTTCGCCTCGATCACACGCTTGGCGACGCGCTTGATGCCCTCGGCATCCGCGACGGAGGAGCCACCGTACTTCTGCACGACAAGGCCCACGGGTGCTCGCCTCTCGTTTCTCTCGTTCTCCCGTGGCCGAAAAACGACCACGGCCGGACGAATTCTATCGAGCTGACCACGATGTCCGCCCGCTCAGCGACGACCCCTGCCCACGCCGGATGACCCACACACGGAAACGCGCCGGAAACGTGCCCGAACTCACATGCCGTCGATTCGCTGACGACTACTTCCTCCACGGGCAGTGTTCATGACAATATCTTCCGCCAAGCCACACCAAGCGATACCGAGCACATCACCCCCACGTTTCTCCTCTGGAGGATCCATGCGACGTGCCACGGTCTCCGCCCTCGCCGGCGCGGCCCTGTTAGCGACCCTGAGCGCGGCCCCCACCGCCCAGGCGGCCGACGAACGGTCCGTCACCTACCGCGGCTACGAGATAGCCGTGCCGGCCGACTGGCCGGTGTTCGACCTGGCACAGGACCCGACGACCTGCGTCCGCTTCGACCGCCCCGCCGTCTACCTGGGCACGCCGGGCGACCAGCGGGACTGCCCGTCCCACCTGGTCGGCAGAACCACCGCACTCACCATCGAGCCGCTGACCGCGGACGCCATGGCGGCGGCCGGGACGCCGGCCGACGGCACCGTCCGGGTGCCCGTGCCCGAGGCCGGCCTGCTGGTCTCGGCCGCCCACGGCCCGGCGGCCGGCGAGGCGGAGCTCGTCAGGGACGTCCTGGCCACCGGCCGCGTCACCGCCGACGCCGAGCCGGCGCCGATGCCCGCGCCGCCCAAGGACGCCGCGCCGCTGGCCGCCGCCGGGCCGCAGCCCGGCACCTACACCGGCCGCGGCTTCGACGCCTGCGCCGCGCCCTCCCTCTCCGCCATGAACACGTGGCGCGACAGCTCCCCGTACCAGGCGGTGGGCGTCTACATCAGCGGCGGGCTGCGCGCCTGCTCGCAGCCGAACCTCACGGCCAACTGGGTCACCAACACCACGGCCGACGGCTGGCACCTGATGCCCATCGACGTGGGCCGCCAGGCGCCGTGCACCAACTACGCGAGCCGGATGTCCACGGACCCCGCGACCGCACGCTCCCAGGGCGCGACGGCCGCGGCCAACGCGGTGACCGCGGCGCAGAACCTCGGCATCCCGGCCGGCAGCGCGATCTACAGCGACATCGAGGCGTACACGCGCGGCGGCTCCTGCACCACCGCGGTGCTCAACTACGTGCGGGGCTGGACCCAGAGCCTGCACGACCGCGGCTACCTGTCAGGCGTCTACTCGAGCGCCGCGTCCGGCATCGCCGACCTGGTGGCGGCCGTGCCCAACACCCCGGTCGAACTCCGCGTCGACCACATCTGGTTCGCGTGGTGGAACAACGTCGCCGACACCGACGGCGGCTCCTACATCCCCGACAACTACTGGAACCAGCGCCAGCGCATCCACCAGTTCCGCGGCGGCGCCACCGAGACCTACGGCAACGTCTCCATCAACATCGACCGCAACTACCTGGACGTGGTCACCCGCTAGGCCGTCCCGGCGGTCACTCCAACGGCGCCAGCGGCCCGTCCTCCCTGGCCGGCTCCAGGCAACTCGCCAGGCTGTCCACCAGGTTGCACAGGCCGGGCCGCTGCGCCAGCTCGTAGCCGGCCGGGACGCCGCCGTTCGCGGTGAGCGCCGTGTACGCGGCGACCGCGTCCGTCGGCCGGCGCTCCAGCGTCGGGTCGTCCAGCACGTCGACCGTGTAGAGCCCGAACCGTGCCCGGTACGTGCCCCACTCGTAGTTGTCCGTCAGCGACCAGTAGTTGTAGCCGATGACGTTCATGCCGTCGGCCTTCGCGCGCTGCACCCAGTAGATGGTGTCGTTGAGGTTGTCGGCCCGGGTGATCTCCGGGTCGCGCGGCGCGCCGTTGTTGGTGGGCATGCCGTTCTCGACGATGAACAGCGGCAGGTCGGGGAAGCGCCGGTGGTAGGCGCGCAGCGCGTAGTAGATGCCCTCCGGCTGGAGCCTGACGTCCCAGAACGCGCCGGAGGCGGCCGCGATCACCGAGAGGTTGTCCAGGCTGAGGCCGTAGTAGTAGTCGATGCCGACGAAGTCGAGCTTGTCCGCGAACTGTTCGAGGAAGAACAGGTCGGTCGCGCCGTTGAAGCCGCTGATGAACGCCTGGTTGCTGGTGACCTTGGCGTCCTCGTCGATCGCGTGGATCAGGTCGTAGGCGCGCCGGTGCGCGTCGACGACGTTGGCCCGCGCGGCCGGCAGCTCCCACCACTCCAGCGCGCCCACGGTCATCTCGTGGCCGAGCAGCACCAGCGGCTCGTTGAAGGTCACCCACAGCGCGCCACTGTCCTGGTACCGCTCGACGATCCGCTCGCTGTAGGCGAGGAAGTCGTCGACGGTCTCGGCCGCCGCCCAGCTGCCCTGGTCGGTCACCCAGCCGGGCTCGGTGAAGTGGTTGAGCGTGATCATCGGCGTCATGCCGGCGTCGAGTACGTGCGCGACGACGTCGTCGTAGTACGCCAGCTCCGCCTCGTCCCACACCCCGGGCGCGGGCTGCACCCGCGCCCACTCGACGCCGAACCGGAAGGTGTTCACGCCCATGTCGGCGGCGAGTCGGATGTCCTCGGCGTACCGGTGCCGGAAGTCCACGGCGTCCCGGTACGGGTCGACGCCGTCGCTGCCGGCGTTCTCCGTGACCCACCGCTGCCAGTTGCTGTCCGGGGCGTCCCCCTCTACCTGGTAGCCCGAGGTCGCCACTCCCCAGTAGAACGACCGCGACCAGCCGTCGTCCTCGTTCTCGTCCACGTCCACGGCACCGGCCCCCGGCGCCGCCGTCAGCACGATGCCCAGGGCGGCGAGCACCACGGCGGGCCGGTGGAAGCGAGCTCGCACCACGACCACTCCCTCAAGTTGACGCGCCAGTAAGTTACTTCACCGTATCCACGGGCGCGACGACTGTCAGGGGCCGATTCAGGCCGGAGACGGCATGAGCCGTGCGAGACACCTCAACGGTACCCTTGGGGTACGATGCGAGGGTGACCGCTTCACTGGAGGACCTGCCGTTCACCGAGTTCATTCAGCGGCCCACAGCCGCCACGGGCCGGCTGGCCTCGGTCCGCGCCCTGCGGCTGCGCCGGCGGGACGCGGAGGATCTCGTCGTCATGCCTGCCGAGCGAGCGGAACGCGAAGGTGAGGTCATCGACCTCACCGCCCGTCTGCTGGTCTCGTTGCTCCGCCAGGAGGGCGGCCCCGCCCTGGTACAGGCAGTGCTCCCGGACGTGCTCCCCTGGGTCCGCTTCCTTCCGCCCGAGGACATCGGCATACTCGCGACGGAGCTCACCGAAACGGTCGCGGCCTCGGCCTCTCTCGGCATCACGGCCCCCATCGCCCAACTTCTGATCGAGTGGAAGCACACGGCGGAGGTGCACGCCGATCCCGAGCTGCACGCCCGCCTCACCCGACCGGCAGGCGAGGACTACGGCCCCGCCCTACCGCCCGACGGTGGTGACGAGTGACGCCCAAGCGTGGCGAACGTGCCGCCCCGCCACCACTGCCCGACGAGTACGACCTTCGCTTCGACGACGCCGAGAGCGCGAAGGGCTGGGAAGAGCTCGCCCGCGCCGCGCCCGGCAATCTCAGGAAGGCGTTCGACGATCCGCGCACAGCCCCGTCCCCTTCGGCCGACAGAGCGGCATCACCGCCTGCACGGCTCGCTGGCCCGGGCGCGTCGTCGGGGAGACGTCCTGGAACAGTGGCAGTACGAGGTCAGCGGGTGGCCGAATCTGGTACCTCGTCGACGACGCGGCCCGCACCGTCTGGATCACCTATGCCGGTACCCGACACCCCCGTGCTACGGATCGCTGACCTCCCGCTCAGCACTCCTCCGCCTCCAGCCAGAAGCCGGTGCGGGTCAGCCAGTGGTCGAGCAGCGCCGCGTCGCTCGTGGTCTCGACGTTCGGGGTGGGGCGGCGGTAGACGGAGAGCAGGAGTTCGGTGAGCGGGCCGCGCACGGTGACGGCCGCCGGTGCTGTCGCGCGGCTCCAGGCGGGGCGGTCGCCCGTCAGGTCCACCCGCCAGGCGGCGTCCGCGTCGGTCGCCTGGAAGAGCAGGGTGCGCCCGGGGCCGAGCAGCGCGGACGCGCCGGGCCCGGGCTCGTACGCCTCGGACACCCCGGCGAACGTCATCCACTCGTCGAGCCCGTCCGCCGCGACCGCGTCCTCGACGGCGAACGGCCGGCCGGTGGCCAGGGCCGCGTCGCAGCGGTGCAGAACGGTCTCGAACGTCATCCGGCGCCCCCAGAACCGCGCTGAGTCCTCGCCCTCCGCCGGTGTCCACACCCTGGCCTCCGGGCCGACCTCGCGCAGCGCGCCGCCAGCCGTTCGGCGCCGGCGGCCAACCAGCCGTCCAGCGCGGCCAGGTCCTCGGTGACGCCTGAGCCGACCTTGTTCACCTGCTCGTCCCACACCTCGGCGCCCCCGGCGCGCAGGCACCGCTCGGCCCACCGGTGGGTGCCACCCACGTGCCGCACCAACTGCCCCAGGTTCCACTCGGGACAGCTGGGCACCCGTGCCCGGGCGTCGCCGCCCCGCACGGTCTCGCGCAGCGACTCCGTCTGTCTGACGATCTCTTCGGCGTAGTCGTCCACCACGGCCTCAGCTTCGCACCGGGCCCGCGCCAGCGTCACCGCCCGGTGGCCCCACCCCGCGACGGGCCTTCGCTTCGCACCACGCCGTCGGCGCGGGAAACGCCTCTCCCCGCGCCGGCGTCACGCGCTCCAGCCGGGTCCAGCCCGTCCAGCCCCGCCGCCGCAGCAGCTCGATCAGCCGGCGGGCCGACGGCACGGTGTCGAACGCCAGGGTGTCCATCAGCCTGACGAGCGGCGGCTCGATGTCGGTGTCGTCGACGTACTCCTCACCCCGCTCGTCGGCCATCCGCGTGAGGTAGGCGGCCACCCGGTCGGCCAACTCGACCAGCCGGGGGTCGTCGTCGCTCCGGTCGAGCGCCTGGCCCAGCGTGCGGTAGAAGTCGACGAACTCCGGGTCGGCCATCCGCTCCCGCTTGCGCGCCACCCACTCCGGGACGCGCCCGGGCGAGCGCGCGGCCAGCGGGATCCAGCCGTCGCGTTCGGCCCTGACGATCCGCTCGTCTATCCCGAGCGCCCGCAGCCGGTCGAGGAGTTCGACCACCTCGGGCGGCAGCGCCAGGCCGTCCCCGGCGGTGAGCCTGGCGATCCGCGCGCGGTGGAGCCGCCGTTCCCTGATCTCGGCCCGCAGCCGCGCGTCGATCTCCGCGACGGCCGCCGCGAACTCCGCCTCGTCGGCCCGCAGCAGTTCCCGCACGCGCGCCAGCGGCACCCCGGCCTCGGCGAGGGTCCGGATCCTGATCAGCTCCACGACGGCGTCGGCGCCGTACCGCCGGTAGCCGGAGTGGTCACGCTCCGGCTCCGGCAGCAGCCCCGTGGCGTGGTAGTGCCGCACCGCGCGCACCGTCACCCCGGCGTACGACGCCAGCTCGCCGATGGTCAGCATCGGTCCAGTGTGCGCCGGACGATCCGGGCGATCTCCGGGGCGTGGGTGAAGACCAGCCGGTGGTCGGCGTCGAGCCAGTGCGTGGTGACGTCCGGCCGCTCACGGACGAGCCGTTCGACGCCGGCCCGCCAGAGCCGGTTGTGCCGAGGCGCGCGCCCCTCGCCGCTGTCGCCGGCGATCGCGGTCGACATGATCAGGGTGATGGGGTGGTCGACCTTCCGGTACCGGTCGAGGATCCCGGACCGGACGACGTCGATCTCGACGCCCAGGTCGAAGATCTCCTCGGCGGTGAGCGTCCCCGTGGCCTGTTCCTCCGCGAGCTCGCGGAACCACGCCAGGTCGATGTCGGCGAGGAACGGCTCGGGCAGCGGGTTGGCCCCGTCGACGAGGACGAGCTCGGCGACGGCGTCGGGGTGCTCGGCGGCGTGGTGCACGGCGAGGTCCGCGCCCAGCGAGTAGCCGACGAGCACGGGCGGCTCGGGGAGTGCGAGCTCCGCGAGCACCGCGCCGAGGTCGCCGAGGAACGCGGCGAAGGTGTACCGGTCGGCGGTCGAGGCGAGCCCGTGGCCGCGCAGGTCGAAGGTGATCACGTCGTGGTCGCGCCGCAGCAGCTCGGCCAGCTCCGCCAGGTCGGCCTGGGTCGAGCTCAGCCCGGGGACCAGCACCAGCGGCCTGCCTCGGCCACCGCGCGTCACCGGGATCGTCACCCCGTCGTGGTGAACGGTGAGGGTGCTGGTCGTCGGCTCTGTCGTCGTCATGCCGGCCATGCTCGAAGGTTGCCCCTGCGTCAGGGTCAAGCGCCGAGCCTGGCGTAGTCGCCGAGGGCCGGCTCCAGCAGGTCGAACACCCGCGCCGCCTCGGGGGCGACCGCGGCGGCGATCCGGTCGTTGTCCTGCCCGGCCAGCGTCAACTCCTGGATGCGCTGGAACAACACCCGGTGCGCGGCCCCGAGTTGGGCGGCGACGGCGCGGGGCGTGATGTCGTCGTCGGCGGCGCCGGTGGCCGCCGCGAGGGCCTCCGCCAGCGCGTGCTCCCGCTGGTCGTGCAGTTCGCGCAGCCGGGTGGTGAGGGTCGGGCTCTCGGCGACCATGCGGGAGAACTCGGGACCGCTGAAGCCGGCCACCGGGTCACGCTCCTCGACGGCGGTCAGGAACGTCCGCCGCAGCGCGCCGAGCGCGGACTCCCCCGCCGCGCGGCCCGCCACAGCGTCGGCCAGGCTGGCGACGAACGCCTCCTGGTGGTCGAGCGCCAGGTCCTCCTTGCGCGCGAAGTAGTTGGTGACCGTCTTCTTGGCGACCCGGGCCGCGACGGCGATCTCCGCGATGGTCGTCTGCTCGAAGCCCTGCTCGAGGAAGAGCCGGGTCGCGCGGTCGGAGATCAGCTGCCGCGTCTCGCGCTTCTTGGACTCCCTGAGTCCCGTCGTCTCGTCCACCACGGGGGGGATCTTACCCTCGACGTAAATTTACGTTGACACCGCGATGCACCCGGCCTAAAGTTACGACCGTCGTAAATTTTTCCCGAGAGGATCCCTCTTGCAGATCACCGCGTCAACCGTGTCGCTCACCGTCGACGACGTGGCCGCGTCCCAGGCGTTCTTCACCACCCACCTCGGCTACCGCGAGCAGGCCGCCGCCGACGGGTTCGCCTCGCTGACCCGCGACGACGCGGCCTGCGACGTCGTCCTGCTGCGGCGCGGCATCGACGTCCTCCCCGCCGACCAGCGCGACCAGCGCGCCGCCGGCCTCATCCTGGCGTTCACCGTCGACGGCGGCCTGGAGGACGAGGAGCGGCGGCTGAAGGACGAGGGCGTCGCCATCACCATGCCGCTCCGCGAGGAGCCGTGGGGCGAGCGGCTGTTCCAGATCACCGACCCCAACGGCGTCGTCGTCCAGTTCGTCGAGTGGGCCGAGCCCGCCGCCGGTTAGCCCGGCGGCGGCGTCAGCAGCGTTGCCCGCAACTCCTTGTCCCTGAGCAGGCGGAGCGTCCCGGGTGATTCCCGCAGCAGCAACTCCGCGTCCGGATGCACCGCCTGCCGCAGCATCGCCTGTGCCACGACGGCGAAGGGCTGTTCACGGATCGTCGCGGCCACGGCCGCCATCCCGTCCTTGTCGGCGACGTCACGGCACGACCGCCAGCAGGACAGCAGCCCCGCCATCGTGCGTCTGGCCAAGGCGCGCGCCTCGGGCAACCGGCGAACGTTGAGCTTGAGGATGTCGATGGTCGACTCCCCCTTGGGCGTCAGCGCCAGATATCTGCCATCGGCCAGCTGAAGGTGTAGGTGGTCGAACGGATCCTCGGTGGTGGGGTCGATGAGCCCGGGAAAGACGTCGCCCTTGCGGCGGTTGCACTCGGCACAGACGAGGAGGTGGTTGTCCCAGTCGAACGTGCGGAGGGGGAACCGGCTCTTGGGCCGGAAGTGGTCGATGTCGCTCCCCAGATGATTGCCGCAGAACATGCAGCTGTCGATGCCGGCGGCCATCTCCGATAACGCGTCCCTGACCGGGACCCGGACCTGGCGCAGCAGTTCGCCGCGCCGACACCGCTCCCACAGTTCGACGCACGCTTCTGGGAGGCGTCTCCCTGGGTTCCGATGTCGGTCGTCAGTTCGGACATGCGACGCAGCGCGTGCTCCGGCAGGGGCACGCGCTGGATCCGGATCACGAATCGCGCTCCCTGGACAGCTCCAACCGCCGCAACATCTCGTCCACCCGGGCCACCTGGGAACTGGAAAGCCGGTCGCGCAACTCGGCGAACCGCCGCCGCTGCGCCTCATCCGCCTGACCGGTGACGACCGCGAGCTCCAACTCGGCAAGCTCCGAGCGCATTTCCTCGGCCCCGGCGGAATAGGGGCTGTCCACGCCGAACAACTCGGAAACCACCGCGTCGTCACCGGAGCCGTACACCACTCGGCCGAACAGTTCGTCATCGACGACGCACGGCGCCTCCTGATCGAACGGCCCTGGGAGCCGGATCAGCCCGTTGGGGTCGGCGGCCTGGCAGATGTAGGGACTGTGGGTCGTGACAATGAACTGAATCGCCGGAAAGTGTGTCTTGAGCCAGCGCCCGATCCGCCGCTGCCAGGAGACGTGCAGGTGCGCGTCGATCTCATCGATCAGCACCACACCGGGCTTGGGAAGCACGGGCACACCGTCGCGCTCTTCCAGGTCAAGGGAGCCGTAGGCGCTCTGCATGTGCCGCATGATGTCGAGGACCAGAGCGACCACGGCCCGGAAACCATCGCTCATGCGGCGCAATGGAAACTCGTCTTCGCTGTGGATCACCCACAGCCCCTTCGTGCTGACTCGGGACACCCGGCACCCGTCGGGCAGCAGCCCGTTACTCAGCAGCCGAAGGGCGCTCTCCAGCAGCTCGGCGGCTTCTCGTTCGCCGTCCAACCGCTCGTAGTGCTCCTTGATGAGCTGTTCCACGGGCTCGGTCAGGGCCGCGTCCTCGTGGAAGAGCGTCCGCACTGCTGTGAGCCGGTTGGCCAACCCCGGTGTGTACTCACCACCGGTCAGGCGACGGAAAGGACCATAGGCAGCGTAGAACCAACCGGGCTTGGGGGAACGTTCCGACAGCGGCTCCAGCTCACCCGGCTGGAGAGACATCACGTGGAACTCCGAGGTCCGATGCCATACCAGGACGGCGTCTTGCCGCCCCGAGCCGATCGCCCCGATGTCATGCGTCAGGTCAGGCAACACGCCGACGCTCGCGCTCCCACTGTCCTGGCCGGGTGACAGCCAGTCGTTCAGCTCTTCGTCGAGCTGATCAGCCCGATTGATTCCGCCCAGTGCCAGGACGATCGCGCGCAGCAACGTGGTCTTGCCAGAACCGTTACGGCCCGCCAACACCGTCCATCCCGCATAACTGCCGTCCGGGCGTGCGAAGTCGAGATCCACGACTCGCGGACCGTAGAACCCCCTGACCCCTTTCAGTCGTAGGTGCGTGAGGTACATCAGCGCATCGTGTCGAGGAAGGCTGTGAAGGAAGTGGGCGGGAAAGCGAGGTGCGGACCGGCCGGCACGGCCTTCGAGTCACGCACGTGCACGACGGCGGGGGCAGTGGCCACCTCGACGCAGGCGTTGCCCTGTGTGTCGCTGTACGTCGACTTCCGCCAGGACAGGGCCACTTCGACGCAGTCATTGCCCTGGGTGTCGCTGTAGCTGGACTTGAACCAGGCCAGTTCGTCGCTCATAGCTCATCAACCAATCGCTGGATGAAACGAAGAGACTCCTCCGCGCTCAGAGCCTGCATGCGGATCATCCCATAGCGCTGGGTCAGCAGACTGATCTCGTCGGGATCGGACGTGAACTGGCTGTGCGACTGCCCGTCCTCCTGGGCGAAGTGCTCGTGGTTGGTGGTCTCCACCAGCACCATTGGGCCATCGAGCCCAGGATGGGCGCCCCGGTCGAACGGCAACACCTGGATGGTGACATTGCGCAACTCGGCCAGCTTCAGCAGATGGAGCAGCTGCTCCTTGTGGACCTGCGTGCCACCCACCGGACAGCGCAGCCCGGCCTCATAGATCACGAAGCAGCACTCCACCAGCGGCCTCCGGGTCAGCACCTGCTGCCGTGCCAGCCGGAACGTAACCCATTCCTCGATCGTCTCGTCGTCCAGCGGCGGGCGTTGCGCGTTGAGCAGCGCTCGCACGGTCGCCTCCGTCTGCAACAGGC
The DNA here is from genome assembly GCF_004348315.1 of Streptomyces sp. 8K308. GTDB lineage: Bacteria > Actinomycetota > Actinomycetes > Streptomycetales > Streptomycetaceae > Streptomyces. The sequence continues at coordinate 13,958 of NZ_SMKC01000133.1, forward strand.
CCGGGATCAACAGCGGCTGGTACGAGTTCAGCGCGATCGCGTCGCCCTCGCACTGGAAGAAGTTCCTCGACCGCTCCGGGATCTTCTTCTCCTGGTTCAGGTAGGAGAGCCCCGCCACCAGCTTCCCCCGCGCTCCGCACATCTCGTCGGCGACCTCGGCGAGGCGCGGCGGCACCGGGCGGCGGCCCTGCTCGACGGACTTGACCGTGTCGACCGAGTACCGCGCCGCCTCGGCGATGTCCTCGCGACGGATCTGCGCGCCGGCTCGCCACAGCTGGAACTGCTGGCCGAAGTACCGGTGCACCACGGGGAGTTGAGGTTCCTTCGCCATCACGTCGTCTCCTCAGTGAGCCAGTACGCACACTGCGTACCCGATCCGTCACTGGGCGGAGTATGGCGCGTTCGGCCACCGTCTTCGCCATGAACGACGAAACTTCCGCCCTTTCGTGGGCGGTGGCCGCCGGGGCGGCCGGTGAAGAGGTCATCGACCGCTGGCGGTGGAACCGCGCGATCGAGGTACCGATCGGAGGGCTGTGGGAGGCCGTGCGGCTGACGCGTGACCTCGGGGAGGCGACGTTGCACCGGCTGCGGCGGGCCAAGGAGCCGGTCGGCCTGGTGCTCGAGGTGCCGTTGCGCGGGGCCGTGGAGTTCCTGGTGCCGCGCGGCACGGCCGCCAGTTGGCCGACGATCGGCGGGACCGTGGCCGTCGCCGACGGCACGATGCGGTGGCCCGCGCCGGGGGCCAGCGCGGCCAACGGCCGGCGCGCGATCTGCGGCCGCCGCTGGCTGGTCGCGCCGGCCGCCGTCGCGAGCGTGGTCACGGACGCCGACGCGCTCTGCGAGGCCGTCGCGGCGACCATCGCCCACGAGCGGTTCGCGCGGTCGCGGGCCGGGGACCACAGCGCCTGAGTTCCGGCGTACCGCCGGGCGTCACTCCTCCGCGTCGCGGACCAAAAGTGCGATCTGCACACGGTTCTCGACCGCCAGCTTGGCGAACAGGTTGCCCGTGTGCGCCTTGACGGTCGCGACGCTGATGTTCAGCCGCTCGGCGATCTCCGGGTTGCCGAGACCGCCCGCGATGGCCCGAGCGGTTTCGCGTTCCCGTTCGCTCAGCGTGGCACGACGCCGCCGCGCGGCCTGGCGGGACGCGTCGCGGGCGTCCCGGGATCCGGGCCCGGTTGCCGCGGCGATCACCCGTGCCATGGCTGCCGGAGACAGCGCGGGACTCCCCTCCGCGACCGTCCGCACCGCGTCGACGATCCGCGGCGGCGGGGTGTCCTTGAGGACGAACCCGAGCGCTCCGGCGCGCAGCGCGCCGAGTACCAGGTCGTCGGAGTCGAACGTGGTCAGCACGAGCACCCGCGGCGGCGCCGGTCGGGTGAGGATCTCCCGGGTCGCGCTGAGACCGTCACGGCCGGACATCCGCACGTCCATCAGCACGACGTCCGGACGTCGCTCGTCCACCACGCCGATCGCGGCATCTCCGTCTGCCGCCTCCGCGACGACGGTCAGGTCGGTTCGCTCTCGATGACGAGGCGCAGCGCCATGCGCACCAACTGGTCGTCGTCGACGACGACGACGCGCACCGGCTCGCTCTCGCTGGCCACTCACGCTCTCCTTCGTCGGTGTGCTACGGCCAGGGCAGGCATGCGGTGAGGACGTACCCGTCGTCCGGCGTCGGGTGATGGTCGAGTTCTCCGCCGGCGAGGGCGATCCGTTCGGCGACGCCGAGCAGGCCGAACCCCGATGACGGCGGTCGCGCGCGTCCCGCGGTGGCCGGGGAGTTACGGACGACATCGCGACCGTGTGCGGCCCGGCGCGTCGTAGCAGCGGCCGATGCGCCTTCGACCCGAGTCGAACCGCCGCCTTGACCTGGGTCGAAGGCGGTTCGAGCCACCGGCCGATGTGCCGGCCGGGGCCCGGTGGACAGACTCGAATCCGCGCCTGGCGTTCCTTTCGACCGCTGCCCAGCTCGCCGGCGACGCCGAACGGCCGGCCGAGCCGCCGGAGTTGCCCCGGGGTGCTGATGTCCCACAGCTGCACCTGCCCCTCGAGGCCGAGGCTGGCGAGGAGTCCGTCGTCGGCTGGGCTGGTCGCCAGTCCTGACACGCCGTCCCGGTGACCGGCCGCGACCTCGCCGGCGGCTTCGGGACTGGCGGGGTCGGTCACGTCCCACAGGCGCAGCGTGCCGTCCAGGCTGCCGGTGATCAGCGTCCTGCCGTCCCGGCTGAACGCCAGCTCGCTGATGCCGTCCTCGTCGACCGCCCGTATCTCTCCGAGTGGGCCGTCCGGCGCGGCCGTGCCGCCGATCCGCCACAGGTACGCGGTCGATTCCTCGCCGGTGCCGACGACCACGGCGATGGTGCGCGAGTCGGGGGAAAAGGCGACCGAGCCGGGCGCCCGGTGGCGGCGCCGAGCGCGGTGACGGTCAACAGGGTGAGGACAGTGGTGAGCCCGCGCCGGAGGCGGGTGCCTCGGCCCACTGCCGGAACTGCGGCTGCTCGTCGTCCGACATCGGCACGGTCACCCCCCGTCATGCCATGGTGCCAGCGGTCCGCCCACCGGACCAGAGGCCGACGCGTGCAGGCCACCGGGGTGATGAACCGGGGTGATGAACCGGGGTGATGAACCGGGGTGATGAACCGGGGTGATGAACCGGCGGGCGTTCGCGCGCGGGCTCCGCCCGGTGGTGGGTGGTGCTGTCCCCACCACGGATGTGGGCGTGGAACCCCGCTGACTGGGGTGTGGGACACCCTGCGTCGGGTCCGTGCGGCGGCGGATGCTGAGGGGGCGTCTGAGACTCACGTCGATAGAACAGGACAGCAAACATGCGCTCCTTCCTGGTTGCCACGGCCTGCGCGACACTGCTGCTCGCCGGCACCCCCGCGGCGTTGGTGGGAAGGGGGG
>NZ_SMKC01000134.1 GCF_004348315.1 Streptomyces sp. 8K308
CCCCAGGAGCGCCCCGGCGAGCAGCAGCCCGAGGCCGAGCCGCGAGCCGAGCAGCACCTCGAGCGGCCTGACCCCCATCGCCGAGCCGAACAGCAGCCCGAACAGCGGCAGGACGGCCAACACCAGGGCGCTGGCGCGCGGCCCGGCCAGTTGGGCGCGCAGATCATCCTCCTGGTCGCGCTCGGCCCGCAGCGCGGCGGCCACCCGCTCCAGGCCCGCAGCCAGCGAAGCGCCGCCGTCCACCGCCACCTCCCAGCAGGCGGCCACCCCGCGCAGCCCGCCCGCGCCCGGCTGGGCCGCCGCCGCGCACAGCGCCGCCGGCACGTCCCCGCCGAACCGGGCCGCCGCGAGCACCCCGGCCCCCGGCTCGCCGAGCCCGGCCAGGCCGGCCGCGAGCACGGCGCCGACCGGCTGCCGGCCGGCGCGCAGCTCGCCGGCGAGCGAGGCGCAGAAGGCGATGACGGCGGCCCGCCGCAGGTCGGCCTCGCGGCGCTCCATCACCCCGCGCCACCAGCGCACGGCCAGCGGCGCGAGCAGCACGGCCGCCGCCGGCGGCAGCCAGGAGCTCCCCCACAGGCCGCACAGCAGCCCGCCGGCCAGGCACCAGAGCACCACCCGCCGCTCGGCCGGCTCGGCGAGCCGGGGCGGCGACCAGCGGGCCGGCCGAAGCGCCGGCCAGGGCACCCGGCGCCACGCCGGGCGGCGGACGCCGCCGACGGCCACCAGGCGGGCGCCGCGCCGCTGACCAGGGACGTCGACCAGCAGCCACCCCGCGGCGCCGGCGCACAGGGCCGCCACGAACGTGGTCAGCTGCCCGCTCACGACGCCGACTCCCCACGCCTGGCGCACAGCTCGGCAAGCCGGCCCCAGCCGGGCCCCGGACGGAAGCCGTCGAGGCTCCAGGCGGCCGCCCGCACGGTGCGCACGAGGCCGCCTTCGTCCCGCTCGAGCACGTGGATCTCTGCGATCCTGCGCTGCCCGGTGGCCCGGTCCCTGCCGAGGTGGATCACGGCGCACAGCGCGGCCGCCAGCTGGCTGTGCAGCGCGGCCCTGGACAGCCCCGCCGTGCTGCCGAGCGCCTCCAGCCTGGCCGGCACGTCGGCCGCGGCGTTGGCGTGCAGGGTGCCGCAGCCGCCCTCGTGGCCGGTGTTGAGGGCGGCGAGCAGGTCGGTGACCTCGGGGCCGCGGCACTCGCCGACCACGAGCCGATCGGGGCGCATCCGCAGCGCCTGGCGCACCAGGTCCCGCAGGGCGACGCGGCCGGCGCCCTCCTGGTTGGCCGGCCTGGTCTCCAGCCTGACCACGTGCGGGTGGCTGGGCCGCAGCTCGGCCGAGTCCTCGACGAGCACGATCCGCTCCGCCGGGTCGACGAGGCCGAGCAGCGTGGCCAGCAGGGTGCTCTTGCCAGAGCCGGTGCCGCCGCTGATCAGGAACGAGAGCCGGCCAGCCAGGATGGCCCGCAGCAGCCGCTCGCCGCCTGGCGGGACGGTGCCCGCGGCGGTGAGCTCGGCGAGCGAGAAGGCCCGGGGGCGCACCACCCGCAGCGAGAGGCAGGGCGAGCCGACGACGACCGGCGGCAGCACCGCGTGCATCCGGGTGCCGTCGGGCAGCCGGACGTCCGCCCAGGGTCTGGCGTCGTCGAGGCGGCGCCCGGCCGCGGCGGCGAGGCGCTGCGCGAGCCGGCGGATGGCGGCCGCGTCCGGGAAGCGGACCGGGGCGCGCTCCAGGCCCTGGCCGCGGTCGATCCAGACCTCGTCAGGAGCGTTGACCAGGACGTCCGTGATGCCCGGCGCGGCCAGCAGCGGCTGCAGCGGGCCGGCGCCCACCAGCTCGGAGCGGAGCGCGCCGACGATGGACAGCACGGCGCTGTCGCCGAGCAGCCGGCCCTGCGCGCGGAGCGCCGCCGCCACCCGGCCGGGCGTCGGCTCGGCCCCCTCGGCGGCGAGCCTCAGCCGCACCTCCTCGAGCAGCCCTGGCAGCTCGGGCAGCTCCGCCGCCGGGGTCGGGCCCGGCACGGTCGGCGCGCTCATGCGACGACCTCGGCGCTGGGCAGGGCGCGGTCGAGCAGCGCGGCGGAGAACCTGGCGAGGACGCCCTTGGCGTCGGCCCCCGGCGGCTCGCCCGACTCGGCGGCCGCGCGCAACCCCGGCTCGTCCGGCAGCTCGCCGGCCAGCGGCAGCCCGAGCAGCCTGGCCAGCTCGGCGCCGGGCAGTCCTGCGGCCGAGGCGCGCGCCACCACCCGCAGGTCCCGCACCAGCGCGCCGGCGGTGGCCACCACCCGACGCGCGGCGGCCGCGGCGCGCAGCTCGCCTGGCACCACGAGCAGCCCAAGGTCCAGGCTGGTCAGCGCCTCGGCCACCGACTCGTCCACCGTGCGCGGCAGGTCGATGACGACCACGCCGCCCCCGCGCCTGGCGGCGGCGAGCACCGAGCGCATCGCCTCGGACGGCAGCCTGGCCACGTCCGAGCGGTCCCAGCTGAGCAGGCTCAGGCCGTGTGGGCGCGGCAGCGACTCGTCGAGCGCCGTGCCGGACAGCCGCCCGCGGGCCGAGACGAACGCGGGCCAGCGCGGCCCCGACGCGCCCTCGCCGCCGAACAGCAGGTCGAGGCCGCCGCCCAGCGGGTCCCCGTCGACCAGGGTGGTGCGCCGCCCCCGCCGGGCCGCCGTCACCGCGAGCGCGCAGGCCAGGGACGAGGCCCCGGCGCCGCCGCGCCCGCCGAGCACGCCGACGGTCAGGGCCGGCGGCCCGGCCGGCTCCACCGCGTCCGCGATGCGGTCGGCGAGCCAGCTCTCGTCGGACGGCAGGTGCAGCACCTGCTCGGCGCCGAGCGCCACGCCCCGGGCCCAGATCGTGTGGTCGTCGAGATCCCGGCCAACCAGCAGCACCCCTGGCCGCCGCCCCGGCCAGCGGTCGGCGCCCGGCCGCGCCGCGGCCCGGTCGTCCCCGACCAGCACCAGCGGCGCCCGCTCCCAGCGCCCGGCCGGCGGCGGCGCGCCCGGCACCACCTCGGCCTCCGCCCCGGCCGCCGCGCACAGCCGCAGCAGGTCGTCGAGCAGCTCCTCGTCCTCAGTGAGGATCAGAATGGATTCGGCCATGTCACGCCCCGTTCGCCGTGGTGTCCCTGGGCCGAACCTCGGCCCCGGGTCACGCCCCGCGCCCGGTCGGTGACCGAGCGCTCTGGGCGCGGGACCCACGGTGCGCCAGAACGCCGACGCGTGGGAAAAGCGGCCGAGATCTGTGGAAAACGCCGCCGCTGTGGATAACCCGTTCACCCGATCCAGCTACTCAGGGTGACCTCCCGGCCGGCGGGGCCGGGCGGGCGCCGCCGGCTTCCGGGGTGCGCGGAGGCCCGCGCCGCGGCCGGGCGGAAACGCGAAAAGCCCCCCGGACATGCGACGACCCCCGCCGGGGGGGAGAGCGGGGGTCGTCTTCCTCGGCCGACTCGGGGGGGAGGAGTCGGGCCGGGTTAGCACGGTCGCGAACGATCCGTGACTTCCATGGTGTACCCGAGAGCCCTCTCAGGCAAACCCACGCGCTCCAGGGTACGCCGAATGGCGGCCGTATGCTCGGGGCGTGGAAACCCTGCCCCCGCCACGCACCGCCGCCTTCTTCGACCTGGACAAGACGGTGATCGCCAAGTCGAGCACCTTCACCTTCAGCCGGCACTTCTACCAGGGCGGGCTGATCAACCGCCGCGCCGTGCTGCGCACCGCCTACGCCCAGTTCGTGTACCTGCTCGGCGGCGCCGACCACGACCAGATGGAGCGGATGCGGGAGTACATGTCGGCGCTCTGCCGTGGGTGGAGCGTGCGCCAGGTCGGGGAGATCGTCGCGGAGACGCTGCACCAGGTGATCGACCCGATCATCTACGACGAGGCCGCCTCGCTGATCGAGCGCCACCACGCGGCCGGCCGCGACGTGGTGATCGTCAGCTCCTCGGCCGCCGACCTGGTCGAGCCGATCGGCGAGCTGCTGGGCGCCGACCGGGTGGTGGCCACCCGGATGGCGGTGGCGGACGGCCGCTACACCGGCGAGATCGACTACTACGCCTACGGTCCGACCAAGGCGGAGGCCATCACCGAGCTCGCCGCCTCCGAGGGGTACGACCTGGCCCGCTGCTACGCCTACAGCGACTCGGTCACCGACATCCCGATGCTGGAGACGGTCGGCCACCCGCACGCCGTCAACCCGGACCGGGCGCTGCGCCGCGAGGCGGCCGCCCGCGAATGGCCGGTTCTGATCTTCGAGCGCCGGGTGCGCCTCAAGCAGCGACTGCCCACGCTGCCGCCCCGGCCGGCGCTGGCGGCGGGCGCCGCGGTGGCCGCCGCGGCCTGCGCCGCCGGCATCGTCTGGTACGCCAACCGCCGCAGGACGGCCGCGCGCCGCGCCTGACGGCCACCCGCACATGTGAAGCGGCGGCGCCCCGTCACGCAGCGCCGCCGCCGACATGAGCATCGGGGTATCAGTGCGTGCACGGAATCATGTGGGCCCGGTTTGCGGGTCGGCTACGCGTGGGTCCCCGGTGTTCATGTGTCCGGTCCATGGGCCGTTGAGTCCTTTGTACTCCGGTGGGAGCGAAAGGGAAACCGGGGGCGCGAGATTTTACCTTTCACCCCTTCTCACCCGCCTTGCTCCACCGCCCTGCTCCTCCGCATTGCTCCGCCCGGCTCAGGCGGCGCCGCGCTGCAACGCCTCGCAGACGGCGACCGATTCACGCGCGCCGAGCTCGAGCGCCCTGCCGCAGTGGACGATCCAGTCCACCATCCCGTCCCGGGTCCCCGAGGCGTAGCCGGCGAGCGCGGACCGGTAGGCGGTCAGCCCCAGCTCCGCGTGCCCGACCTCGGCCGGCGCCACGGACTTCGGGTCGAGCCCGCCGCCGACCAGCACGATCCGCTCAGCGGCCCGCGCGACCGGCCCGTTGTGGGTGACGAACGGGCGGAGCGACGCCAACTCGCCGTGCACCACGGCGGCCGTCACCAGCGCGGGTGCCGACGTGCCGCGCAGCACGACGCGGTTCAGCGCGTCGAGCCGCGCCGCAACCTCGACGGCGTCCGGCGCGGGTGACCCCGCGCCCCACTCGTCGTCCGCGACCGCCTCGCCCGGCACTCGAGGCCGGCCCACCGCCCCCTCGGCCGCCGGGCCGCCGCCGGCCGCCACCAGGTGCAGTCGGGCCAGCACCCTAAGCGGCGAGGTCGGCCAGATCCCGAGCGACTGCCCGGCCTCCGCGGTGAGTCGCAGCGCGGCCCCCACCACGCGCGCCTGCGGTTCGGCGCCGAAGTCGCTGCGCCGACGCACCTCCTCGAGCGCCCAGTCGGCGCCGGCGAGCGCCGCGGAGGCGCGGGCGCCGCGCAGCGCCGCCTCGGCCGCGACCTCGGGGCTGCGGCGGCGCATCACGCGGTGCCGGTAGACGCCGTCCACGGCGGCGCGCACCGACTCGACGGCGTCCGCCACCCCGGGGAGCGCGGCCAGGGGTGCCAGCGGATCGCCGTCGGGTTCCGGGGCGGTCGACCGGCGGGGGCTCGGGTCAGCTTCGGCGTTCATGCCACGAAGCCTAGGCGGGGCGTGCCGGCGGTTAACGCCCCGGCGCAAACCACCTGTTCGAGTGGCCCCGTCCCCCCGAACGGCCTCGGGGCGCCCCGCGCCGGGCTACGCTAATGAACATGAAGATCGCTTTCGTAGGCAAGGGCGGCAGCGGGAAGACGACGCTGTCCTCGCTGTTCATCCGGCGCCTCGCGGCCCGCCGGATCCCGGTGACCGCGGTGGACGCCGACATCAACCAGCACCTCGGCGTGGCGCTCGGTCTCACGGAGGAGCAGGCCGCCGCGATGCCGCCGATGGGCGAGCGGCTCGGGCTCATCAAGGACCACCTGCGCGGCGCCAACCCGCGGATCCTCTCGGCCGAGACGATGATCAAGACCACGCCGCCCGGCGAGGGTTCGCGGCTGCTGCGGCTCGGCGAGAACAACCCGATCTTCGACGCCTGCGCCCGCGCCGTCCCGTTGGACGACGGTGCCGCGCGGCTGCTGGTCACCGGCCCCTTCACCGAGGACGACCTGGGCGTCGCCTGCTACCACTCCAAGACCGGCGCCGTCGAGCTGGTGCTCAACCACCTGGTGGACGGGCGCGGCGAGTTCATGGTGGTGGACATGACGGCCGGCAGCGACTCGTTCGCCTCCGGCATGTTCACGCGCTTCGACATGACTTTCCTGGTCGCCGAGCCCACCCGCAAGGGCGTCTCGGTCTACCGCCAGTACCGGGACTACGCGCGGGACTTCGGGGTGGCGCTGCGCGTCGTGGGCAACAAGGTGCAGGGCCAGGACGACCTGGACTTCCTGCGGGCCGAGGTGGGTGACGACCTGCTGGTCACCTTCGGCCACTCGGACTGGGTGCGAGCCATGGAGCGCGGCACGCAGCGGCCGTTCGCGGAGCTGGAGCCCGAGAACGCCGCGGCCCTCGACACGCTGTTCGACGCGGCCGACGCGTCCTACGCCCGCCGGGACTGGGAGCGTTACACGCAGCAGATGGTGCACTTCCACCTGAAGAACGCGGCGAGTTGGGGGAACGAGCGGACCGGGGCCGACCTGGCGGCCCAGGTCGACCCCGGCTTCACGCTGAGCGAGGCGCGGCTCCCCAGCCCTCAGCTGGCCTGAGCCCGCCCGGGCGGTGCGCTGAGCCCGAAGGCTGCGGGTCTGGCTCCGCCCAGGAACGCCTGCCAGCCGCCGGGCGGGCTGACCCCGACGTCCAGGGTCCGCAACAGCTCGAGCACCGCCGGGTCCTGGGCGTCGAGCCAGTCGACGAGCTGCCGGAAGGAGACGCACCGCACGCCCTCCTTCGGGCACACCTCCTCGATGACGTCCTCGACGGCCCGCATGTAGATGCCGTCGTTCCAGTCCTCGAAGTGGTTGCCGATGATCAGCGGCGCGCGGTTGCCGTGGTAGGCGCGGTCGAAGGCGGCGAGCAGCCCGCCACGCATCTGTTCCTCCCAGACCGGGTGCATGGCGGGGTCGCCGCCGCCCTCGCCCGACTGGTTGTACATGTAGTTGTAGTCCATCGAGAGCGTCTCGAACTCGCGCCCGGGCACCGGGACCTCCTGGAGCGGGATGTCCCAGATCCCCTCCGGGGTCTTCTCCGGCCAGACCTGCCGGCCGCTGCCGCTCGAGTCGTAGCGCATCCCGGTCTCGGCCGCGGCCGTCAGCAGGTTCGGCTGGCCTTCGAGGCAGGGCGCGCGGCCGCCGACCAACTCCTTGTCGTAGTCGAAGGGGAGCGGTTCCAGGTCGTCGAACCCGGTGGTGGTGCGCCAGTTCTTGACCATCCACTTCGCCTGCCTGATCTCGCTCACCCACTGCTCGGGTGACCAGTCGCCGACCCCGCCCGGGCCGCAGAAGTGGCCGTTGAAATGGGTGCCGATCTCGCTGCCGTCCAGCCAGGCGGCGCGGAGTTGCTCGATGGTGGCCCGAATGCTCTCGTCGCTGAGATAGCCGATGTCGGACGCGCCGGGCGCGTGCCCCGGCGGTTGGTAGCGTTCCCGCTCGCTCTCGGGCAGCAGATAGAGGCCGGAGAGGAAATACGTCATGCTCGCGTCGTTCTCCTTGGCCACCTCGCGGAAGTGGGAGAACAGCCGATTGCCGTCCTCTCCCGCGCCGTCCCAGGAGAAGACGACGAACTGCGGTGGTTCCTCGCCGGGTCGGAGGCGGACGGCCTTCGGCTGGTTGGGCTGCGGCCCCGTGTCGGCGGTCGAGCCGTCGCCGATCAGCCGCCCGGCGCGCTCCAGGGCCTCGCGGGACGGGGGACCCGGGTGGTCGGGCCCCGGGTGGTCGGGCCCCGGGTGGTCGGGCGATGCCTCGCTCCGCTTCTTCGGCGCCTTCCTCTCGTCGTCCGGCTCGTCGCCGAAGGTGCCGCAGCCGGCCACCCCGAGCAGCAGGACGGCGACCGCCGACCACCGCGCCGCACGCGTTCCACGCAAGACCACCATGGGGCCTCCCACACCTCTTCGGTACGTCAGTCCCAACTTCATAAGAGATGAGGAGGCGAGATGGTTATACGACAAGCGGATTGAATGATTAATTAGCTCGATGGGAGTAATTCGGGGGTGGAGCCTTTCCTCGGGTAGTCGACACCTTTACGCGCCATTACCCTTCATTTACCGACGCTTGAGCCTGGCCATACCTTCACGGTCGGTTCACGGTCGGTTCTCCTTCAAAGCCACCTTCGAACCCCCTCCCTCGCAAGCCCCTCACGGACGGAGACGGAACATGTCCGCCTGCGCCCCCCACCGACCCGACGTATCCGCGTCGATCTCCGTGTTCCTGATCGCGCTGCCGCTCTCGCTCGGCATCGCCCTCGCCACCGGCGCCCCGCTCCAGGCGGGCCTCGTCGCCGCCGCCGTCGGCGGCATCCTCGCCGGCGCCCTCGGCGGCGCCCCGCTCCAGGTGAGCGGCCCGGCCGCCGGACTCACCGTGGTCACCGCCGAGCTCATCCAGGAGTACGGCTGGCCCGCCACCTGCGGCATCACCGTGCTCGCCGGCCTCACCCAACTGGCGCTCTCCGCGCTGCGGGTGGCTCGCGCGGCCCTGGTCGTCAGCCCGGCCATCGTGCACGGCATGCTCGCCGGCATCGGGATCACCATCGCCCTCGCCCAACTCCATGTCGTCCTCGGCGGCAGCCCGGAGAGCTCCGCGCTTGACAACCTTCGTGACCTGCCGAGCCAGTTGACGGACCCACACCTCACGGCGACGGTCGTCGGCGGCCTCACCGTGGCGGTGCTGCTCGGCTGGCCCCGGCTGCCCGGCCCGATCGGCGCGGCGGTGCGCAGAGCGGTGCCGGCCGCGCTCGCCGCGGTGGCCCTGGCCACCCTGCTCGCCTGGGCGCTGTCCCTGCGGCTGCCCCGCGTCGACCTGCCGAGCTGGAGCAGCCACGCGCTGTCCGGCATGCCGGAGGGACCGGTACTCGGCCTCGCGGCGGCCGTGCTCACCATCACCCTGGTGGCAAGCGTCGAGTCGCTGCTGTCCGCCGTGGCGGTGGACAAGCTGGCGACGGCCAGGCGGCGGGCCGGCGGGCCGCCGACGCACCGGGCCGACCTGGACCGGGAGCTGCGCGGCCAGGGCACGGGCAACGTGGTGTCCGGGCTGCTCGGCGGGCTGCCGATCACCGGCGTCGCGGTGCGCAGCGCGGCCAACGTGGCGGCCGGCGCCGTCACCCGTTGGTCCACGATCCTGCACGGCTGCTGGGTGCTGCTGGCCACCGGGGTGCTCGTCGGGCTGCTCGAGCAGATCCCGCTGGCCGCGCTCGCCGCGCTGGTGGCGGTGATCGGCGTGCAGATGGTCAGCATCACGCACATCCGCAGCGTCACCCGGCACCGCGAGGTGCTGGTCTACGCCGTCACGGCGGCCGCGGTCACCTTCCTCGGCGTGCTGGAGGGCGTGGGCATCGGCATCGCCGTGGCGGTGGCGGTGGCGCTGCACCGGCTGACTCACACCAGGATCAGCCACGAGCGGCTGCCCGACGGCTCGCACCAGATCGGGGTGCACGGGCAGTTGACGTTCCTCGCGGTGCCGCGGCTGAGCCGGGCGCTTGCGCTGGTCCCCGAACACGAGCCCGCGACCGTCGAGTTGGACGGCACCTTCATGGACCACGCGGCCTACGAAGCGCTGCACGACTGGCGGACGGCGCACGCCGCGCAGGGCGGCTCGGTGGAGATCACCGGCAGGTCGGGGCGGCAGCTCCTCGGCGACCTGGCCACCCCCCACCAGTGCCGGCCCTGGCTCCCCTGGCGCAACCACCAGTGCACGGCCGCGCCGCCGGTGGCCGGCAGCCCGGGGCCGACGCGCGTCGGCGACCACCACCCGGACCAACTCCTCGTCGGCGTGCGGAACTTCCAGCGCACCACCGCGCCGCTCGTGCGGCGGGAGCTGGCCCGGCTCGCGGACGAGGGGCAGCGGCCGGGAGAGCTGTTCCTCACCTGTGCCGACTCGCGCCTGGTCACCAGCATGATCACGTCGAGCGGCCCGGGCGACCTGTTCACCGTGCGCAACGTGGGCAACCTGGTGCCGCCGCCTGGCACCGAGTCGGCCGACCACTCGGTGGGCGCCGCCATCGAGTACGCGGTCGACGTGCTGCGGGTGCGGTCCATCACGGTCTGCGGACACTCGGGTTGCGGGGCGATGCACGCGCTCGAGTCGCTGGGGCCCGGCGGGCTCGCCGACGTGGCGGCGGTGGATCCGGCGGCGCTCAGCTCGCTCGACCGCTGGCTGCGGCACGGCCGGCCGAGCCTGGCCCGGCTCACCGCGGCCGACGGCGCGGCCGTCCGGCTCGACGCCCGGCCGCCGGCCGACACGCTGGAGGCGCTCTGCCTGGCCAACGTGCTCCAGCAGCTCGACCACCTCGCCCTGCACCCCTGCGTGGCGCGGCGGATGGCGGAGGGCGAGCTCGACCTGCGCGGCATGTACTTCCACGTCGGCGAGGCCCAGGCGTACGTGTTGAGCCGGGGCGCGGCCGCGGGCGCGGCTCCGGTGTTCGCGGCGGTGCGGCCCGACGAGCGCCGGTCCGAGGCGTGCGCCGAGCCCCTGCCCGGCTGACCGGGCGCGGCCCGCGGGCGCCGTTCGGCGCGCGCCCGTGGGCCGCTCGGCGCGCCTCGGCGCCGTTCGCCGCAATCCGCCGTGACAGGTCTACACCACTCGTCCGGTTGCCCTTGTCAAAGGCCATCCGGACTGATGGGGTGTGCCCTGGGACACAGCAGTACGCCGAGGTACGCCGAGGGAGAAGTCGTGAGTAAAGAGAGCCTGGCCAATCTCATGACGGAGGAGCGGCGGTTCGCTCCCCCCGCCGAGCTGGCCGCCGGCGCCAACGTCACCGCCGCCGCCTACGAGTCGGCCGCCGCCGACCGGCTGGGCTTCTGGGCCGAGCAGGCGCGCCGGCTCAGTTGGGAGCGGGAGCCGACCCAGACGCTCGACTGGTCCAACCCGCCCTTCGCCAAGTGGTTCACCGACGGCCGGCTCAACGTGGCGTACAACTGCGTCGACCGGCACGTCGAGGCCGGCCACGGGGACCGGGTCGCCATCCACTTCGAGGGCGAGCCCGGCGACACGCGCGCCATCACCTACGCCGAGTTGCGGCGCGAGGTCTCCAAGGCCGCGCACGCGCTCACCGAGCTGGGCGTCGAGGCCGGCGACCGGGTCGCCATCTACCTGCCGATGATCCCCGAGGCGATCATCGCGATGCTGGCCTGCGCCCGGATCGGCGCCCCGCACTCGCTGGTGTTCGGTGGGTTCTCCGCCGACGCGCTGGCCACCCGGATCGTGGACGCCGACGCCCGGGTCGTCATCACCTCCGACGGCGGCTGGCGGCGCGGCGCGCCCTCGGCGCTGAAGCCGGCCGTCGACGAGGCGTTGACCCGCCCGGGCACGGAGGCCGTGCGCAGCGTGCTGGTGGTGCGCCGCACCGGCCAGGACGTGGCGTGGCACGAGGGCCGGGACGTGTGGTGGCACGAGCTGGTGGACCGGCAGCCGGAGGAGCACACCCCGCAGGCGTTCGACGCCGAGCACCCGCTGTTCATCCTCTACACCTCGGGCACCACGGGGAAGCCGAAGGGCATCCTGCACACCTCGGGCGGCTACCTCACCCAGGTGGCCTACACTCACCACGCCGTCTTCGACCTGAAGCCCGAGTCCGACGTCTACTGGTGCACCGCCGACGTCGGCTGGGTCACCGGGCACTCCTACATCGTCTACGGCCCGTTGGCCAACGGCGCCACCGAGGTGGTCTACGAGGGCACCCCCAACACCCCGCACAACGGCCGCTGGTGGGAGATCGTCCAGAAGTACGGCGTGACCCTCCTCTACACCGCGCCGACCGCGATCCGCACCTGCATGAAGTGGGGCGACGACATCCCCGCCGGCTTCGACCTCAGCAGCCTGCGCCTGCTCGGCTCGGTCGGCGAGCCCATCAACCCCGAGGCCTGGATCTGGTACCGCAAGCACATCGGCGGCGACCGCGTCCCGGTCGTCGACACCTGGTGGCAGACGGAGACCGGCGGCATCATGATCAGCCCGCTGCCCGGCGTCACGCACGCGAAGCCCGGCTCGGCGCAGGTGCCGCTGCCCGGCGTCAGCGCCACCGTGGTCGACGACGACGGCAACGAGGTGGCCAACGGCTCGGGCGGCTACCTGACGCTGACCGAGCCCTGGCCGTCCATGCTGCGCACCATCTGGGGCGACGACCAGCGCTACCTGGACACCTACTGGTCGCGCTTCCCCGGCAGGTACTTCGCGGGCGACGGCGCCAAGAAGGACGCGGACGGCGACATCTGGCTGCTCGGCCGGGTGGACGACGTGATGCTGGTGTCCGGGCACAACATCTCGACCACCGAGGTGGAGTCGGCGCTCGTCTCGCACCCGAGGATCGCGGAGGCGGCCGTCGTGGGCGCCACCGACCCGCAGACCACCCAGGCCATCGTCGCGTTCGTGATCCTGCGCGGCGGCGCCGAGGAGGCGCCTGACCTGGTGGACGAGTTGCGGGCGCACGTCGCCAGGGAGCTGGGGCCGATCGCCAAGCCCAAGCGGATCCTGCCGGTCGACGAGCTTCCGAAGACCAGGTCGGGCAAGATCATGCGCCGGCTGCTGCGCGACGTGGCGGAGAACCGCGAGCTGGGCGACGTGACGACGCTGACCGACTCCACGGTGATGGACCTGATCCAGGCCAAGCTCCCGTCCGCGGCCAGCGAGGACTGAGCCTCCCGTCCACGAAGGACAGGGCCTAGGCGCGCCAAGGGGCGTCCGGTATCCACCGGGCGCCCCTATACCATTTGCGGCATCGCTCCCCGAGCCCCGTGTGGCCGCCACTACCGTCGTGCACAGCAGCAACCACCTCCGGGGATGACGCGTCCTGGAGAGAAGAAGAGGGAGAGAACGCGATGACCGCAGCCGACGAGGGCCGCAGCCTGGGAGAGCTGGTCGCATCGGCCACCGCCGAGCTGTCAGGCCTGGTGCACGACGAGATCGCGCTGGCCAAGGCCGAGCTGCGGCAGGACGTCAGGCGGGCGCTGCTCGGCAGCGTGGCCGGCATGGTGGGGGTCGTGCTGACGATCTTCGCGGTGCCGCTGTTCAGCTTCGCGTTGGCCTTCTGGATCCACAACTGGTGGGGGATCTCGCTCGCGCTGTCCTGCACCGTCGTGGGCGGCTTCTACGTGCTGCTGGCGCTGGCGCTGTTCCTGCTGGCCAAGGGCAGGTTCGGCCGGATCGCGCCGCCCGAGCGCTCGATCCGCTCCGCCAAGGCGTCGGCTTCCGTACTGTCGAACGTCAGGCCCCGGCCGCGTGGCGTCCCCGCCGACGAGGCAGGCTCGTCCGCATGACCGCGCCTGACCAGGCGGGGATGCGGTCCGCGGTCATCCTTCGGGACGGCCCGTGGACGCACCGTCATGTCGCCGCCAACGGGGCCCGTTTCCACATCGCCGAGCTCGGCGACGGCCCGCTGGTGCTGCTGGTGCACGGCTTCCCACAGTTCTGGTGGGCCTGGCGGCACCAGCTCACGGCGCTGGCCGACGCCGGCTACCGGGCGGTGGCGATGGACCTGCGCGGGGTCGGCGGCAGCGACCGCACGCCGCGCGGCTACGACCCGGCCAACCTGGCGCTCGACGTCACCGGCGTGATCCGCTCGCTCGGCGAGCCGGACGCGGCGCTCGTCGGGCACGACCTCGGCGGCTACCTGGCGTGGACGGCGGCGGTGATGCGGCCCAAGCTGGTGCGCCGCCTGGTGGTGGCCTCGATGCCGCATCCGCGCAGCTGGCGTTCCGCGCTGCTGCGGGACCCGCGGCAGACGGCGGCCAGCTCCTACGTCTGGGGCTTCCAGCGGCCCTGGCTGCCGGAGCGGCAGCTGGTCGCCGACGAGGCGGAGGCGGTGGGCAGGCTGCTGCGCGAGTGGTCGGGGCCGCGCCAGCCGGAGCCGGAGGCCGTGGACGTCTACCGGCGGGCGATGGCGATCCCGTCGACGGCACACTGCGCCATAGAGCCCTACCGCTGGATGGTGCGGTCGATCGCCCGCCCGGACGGCATCCAGTTCAACCGGCGGATGAAGCGCCCGGTGCTGGTGCCGACGCTGCACCTGCACGGCTCGCTGGACCCGGTGATGCGCACCAGGAGCGCGGCGGGCTCCGGCGAGTACGTGGAGGCGCCCTATCGCTGGCGGCTGTTCGACGGGCTCGGGCACTACCCGCACGAGGAGGACGCGGTGGCGTTCAGCACCGAGCTGATCGACTGGCTGCGCGACCCCGAGCCGGACCGTCGCTAGGCCCTGTCCTGCCGATCTTGCCGGGCCCGCGCCTCGCCCAGGCCTGGGGAAGCACCGCACCGGACGACGCGGACTGATCCGACAAGGCTGCGAGTGCTTCGCTGGAGGGTTCGGGAGGGGCGCAGGCCGGCTGTGGCTATCGGCCGCCGCGCCGCCCGGCGGCGCAGCCGGCGCCGGCCGGCGCACCGTTCCGTTGCCGCGCGCGGCCCGTTGCGGCCACCGCGCCCCTCGGGCTCGCCCGCGAGTGCTGGCCGCATAGGCCGCTCGCATACGCCGACCGACTTCCCTTCCGGGAGGTTACTGACCTTGGAAGCGGGCAGGGAGCGGGTATGGGCTGGCACGACTACCATGACGTGGCACGTGATCGACGCGGCGCTGGCGCCGCAACGCGGGCGCGGTTGAGCGCCGCGCGGACGCGGGGCGGCTCGCTGCCGGATCCGCGGATCGGATTCCCGGACATCCTGCGTCGGCGCGCCCGCTGGGTCGGCGTCCGGCTGCGGCATCCCAGGGGCTGACCGGCGGTCCGCGCCGCCCCCGGCTACAGCGCGCAGCCCTGGGTGTCGACCCGCCCCTCGGTGGCGCGCCCCAGGGCGATCAGCTCGGCCAGTTCGTCGTTGGTGAGCGCGTATCCGGTGTCGGCGTCGTCCAGTGACTTGGCGAAGATGACGCCGAACACCCGGCCGTCCGGGGTGAGCAGCGGGCCGCCGGAGTTGCCGGGGCGTACGGTCGAGAAGACGGAGTAGATGTCGCGTTCCACGGTGCCGCGGCGGTAGATGTCGGGGCCGTTGGCGTCGAAGCGCTCGCGGACGCGGGCCGGGCGCACGTCGAACGGGCCGCTCTCGGGGAAGCCGGCGATGATGGCGTCGTCGCCGGTGACGGCGTCGTCCTGGGCGAACTGGAGCGGCCGCGCGTCGAGCCCCGGCACGTCGAGCACGGCGATGTCGCGTTGCCAGTCGTAGAGCACGACCTGGGCGTCGAACAGCTCGCCCTCGCCGCCGATCTGCACGGTGGGCTCGGTGACGCCGCCGACGACGTGCGCGTTGGTCATCACGCGCTCCGGCGCGAAGACGAAGCCGGTGCCCTCCAGGACCTTGCCGCAACTGGTCGCGGAGCCCTCGACCTTGACGATGGACCGTTTCGCCTCCTCGACGACGGGGCTGGCGGCCAGCGCCGGGTCGGGCGGCGAGACGGCCGTGATGACCTCGTCGTCGAACGGCGCGAAGACCTGGGGGAAGCCCTGCTGGGCGAGGACGGAGCCGAAGTCCGTGAACCAGGAGTCGGCCCGCTCGGGCAGGACGCTGGAGATGCCGCCCAACACCCGGGAGTCGCGCACCTCGCGGCCCACCGTGGGCAGCGTGGTCATGGCGAGCGCGGAACCTATCAGCCAGGCGACGAGCAGCATGGCCAGCACGTTGACCAGGGCGCCGCCGGTGGCGTCGAGCGCGCGGGCCGGGCTCCAGGTGATGTGGCCGCGCAGCCGATTGCCCCAGTGGGTGGTGAGGGCCTGCCCGATGGAGGCGGCGAGGAGCACGATGACGACGGCCGCGATGACGGACGCGTCGGCCGGCTGGTCGCCGTCGTTCATCTCGCGCCACACCAGGGGCAACGCGTAGACGGCGGCTAAGCCGCCGCCGACGAAGCCCGTGACGGAGAGAACTCCGATCACGAATCCCTGCCGGTAGCCGATGACGGCGAACCAGACGCCGGCCAACACCAGCAGCACGTCGAGGACGTTCATGACGGATACCGTCTCACGCGCGGTGGTCGAGTGGGATCTCCCGCTGGTGATCCCACGGCTCCTCCCATCCCGCGTAGTACAGGATCCGGTCGATGAGACCGGCCGTGAACCCCCAGACCAGGGTGTCGGCGACGAGGAAGCAGGGTCCCCGGTAGCCGCTGGGGTGCAGGGCTGTGCCGCGGCTCGTGGCGTCGACGAGCTCGGCGAGCGGCACGGTGAAGACGCGGGCGGTCTCCGCCGGGTCCATGGGCGCCACCGGGGTCGGCTCGTGCCACCAGCCGAGCACCGGCGAGACGACGAAGCCGCTGACCGGGATGTAGAGGCGGGGCAGGGTGGCGAAGACCCGGACGCCCGCCGGGTCGAGGCCGGTCTCCTCGGCGGCCTCGCGCAGCGCCGCCCGCAGCGGTCCCTCGCCCTCCGGGTCGCCATCGGCCGGGTCGAGGGCGCCGCCGGGGAACGAGGACTGGCCGGCGTGCGCGCGCAGGCTGGTGGCCCGCTGGAGCAGCAGCAGTTCGGGGCCGCTCGGCGCCTCTCCGAACAGCACGAGCACGGCCGACTGTCGGCCACCCTGCGGTGGCGGCAGCCAGCGGCTGAGCTGCCGGGGGGTGATGGTGCGGGCGGCGCGCGCCAGCGGCCGCAGCCAGTCGGGCAGCGCGTCGGGACCGACCCGGTGGATGTCGACGTGGTGCGCGCTGGTCATGGGCTTCCTCGGGTCGGTCC
>NZ_SMKC01000135.1 GCF_004348315.1 Streptomyces sp. 8K308
GGTGGGTGGGGGGAATTTCACCGCCGCAGGAAGCGGCGCAGCTTCGTCAGCGGCCACGTGTTGATGACGTCGTCCGGCGTCAACCACCCCCGCTGGGCCGTCGCCACCCCGAACCGTACGTTGGCCAGCTCGGAGACCGCGTGCGCGTCGCTGTCGATCGCGAAGCGGACCCCGTGGCGCCGCGCCAGCAGCACGTGTTCGTCGCGCAGGTCGAGCCGCTCCGGGTGGCCGTTGACCTCGAGCGCCGTGCCCGTCCGCGCGCAGGCCGCGAAGACCGCGTCGAGGTCGGCGTCGATGCCGCCCCGGCGGCCCAGCTTCCGCGTCGTCGGGTGGCCGATGATGTTGACGTGCGGGTTCTCGGCCGCCCTGATGAGCCGGCGGGTCTGGGTGGCCCGGTCGAGGCCGAAGTGGGAGTGGACCGAGGCGACGCACACGTCGAAGCCGGCGAGGAAGTCGGCCGGCCAGTCCACCTCGCCCTCCGGGTCGATGTTGAGCTCGGTGCCGTGCAGTAGCCGCAGCCGCCGCCCGTACCGGTCGGCCAGCTTTCGCACCCGGTCCCGCTGCGCCAGCGCCTTCTCGCTGGTCATCCGCTGCATCTTCAGCTCGGGCGCGTGGTCGGTGACGGCGTAGTAGGCGTAGCCGCGCCGCGCCGCGGCCTCCACCATCTCCTCGAGCGAGGCGAGGCCGTCCGTCAGGTCGGTGTGGGTGTGCAGGTCGCCGCGCAGGTCGTCCTCGCCGACCAGCGACGGGAGTTCGCCGCGTTGGGCGGCGGCCACCTCGCCGCGGTCCTCGCGCAGGGTCGGCGGGATCCACGGCAGGTCGAGGTGGGCGTAGACCTCCTCCTCCGTGCCGGCCGGCAGCGGGTCTCCCGTCTCGGAGTCGAAGACACCGTACTCGGAGAGCTTCAGGCCCTTGCGCAGCGCGATCTCGCGGGTGCGGATGTTGTGCTGCTGGGCGCCGGTGAAGTACTGGAGGCCGGCCCCCCACGAGTCCGGCGGCAGCACCCGCAGGTCGATCTGGAGGCCCTTGGCGGTGCGCACGGACGTCTTCTTCAGGCCGTGCACGACGACCTCGGCAGCGGTCGGCAGCTCGGTGAAGGCCGTCATCACGGCCTCGGCGTCCTTCCCGGGCGCGGCGACCAGCACGTCGATGTCGCCGACGGTCTCCTTCATCCGCCGCACCGAGCCCGCGTAGGCGCACCGCTCGCAGCCGGTGGCGGCGACGAGTCCGGCGACCGTCTCCTCCGCGATGCGCAGCGCCTCGCTCAGCAGGATCCGGCCGCCCGAGGCCCGCATCAGCTCGACGCCGTGCAGGATGTTCTCGGCCGCCTTGGGGCCGAAGCCCTTGAGCTCGGTGAGGCGGTCCTCGTGGACGGCGGCCACCAGTTCGTCGACGGAGGCCACCTCGAGATCGCGGTAGAGCGTCATGGCCCGCTTGGGGCCGAGCGTCGGGATGGACATCAGCTCCCGGACGCCGGGCGGCACCGTCGACCTGGTCTCCTCGATCGCGGCCACGTGCCCCGCGCTCAGGTATTCGGCGATCTTGTCCGCGATGGACTTGCCCACGCCGGGGATGCCCTTGAGGGCCTTGGCGTCGAGCGCCGAGACGTCCTCCGGGTAACCGCCGACGGCGCGCGCGGCCCGCTCGTAGGCGCGCTGCTTGAACACGTCGCCGCCGGTGATCGCGATGAGGTCGGCGTACTCCTGGAGCAGCGCCTCGACCTCTTCGTTCGGCCGAGCCATGCGTTCAGTCTAGGAAGCGGGGCGCGGGTGGGCACGCCGAGGAATGGCGCGGCCCGTTCCGGGTACCCGGCCGTTTCTGACACAGGGGGGCCTCTGGCACAGGGGGGCCGAGGGTGAGGTGGGACCGTGCGCGCGACCTTCGTGCTGGGGCGGATCGCCGGCGTCCGGATCGGGGTCAACTGGAGCGTACTGGTCGTCTTCGCGCTGATCGCCGCGGCGCTGGCCGCCGGCCGGCTGCCCGCCGACTACCCAGGGCACGGCTGGGTGCTGTACACCCTGGTCGGCATCGGCACCGCCGTCGTTTTCTTCGCCTCGCTCCTCGCGCACGAGCTGGCGCACGCCATCGTGGCCAGGCGCAACGGCGTCGGGGTGGACGACATCGTGCTGTGGCTGCTCGGCGGGGCCACCCGGATGCGGGCCGAGGCGCCGACGCCGGGCGCCGAGTGGCGGATCGCCGGCGTCGGTCCGCTGGTCAGCCTGCTGCTCGGCGGCGGGTTCGTGCTGCTGACGTGGCTGCTGCACGCCACCGGGTCCTCGGAGCTGCTGGTGGAGGCCTCGGCGTGGCTGGCCACCATCAACATCCTGCTCGCGGTCTTCAACGTCATCCCGGCCGCGCCGCTCGACGGCGGCCGGCTGCTGCGTTCGTTCCTGTGGTGGCGCGGCGGCGACCGGCTGCGGGCGACGACCGGCGCGGCGCGCGCCGGGCAGGCGTTCGGCTGGCTGCTGGTGGGGTTCGGGCTCTGGGCGTTCCTGTGGACCGCGTCGTTCGCGGCGCTGTGGCTGGCGCTCGTCGGCTGGTTCCTGGTGCTGGCGGCGACCGAGGAGGCCAGGCAGGCGCGGGTGCGGGAGCTGCTGTCCGGGGTGGCGGTCCGGGACACCATGACGCGGGACCCGGTCACGGTGCGGTCGCGGGAGACGGTCGACGAGTTCCTGTCCGGGGAGGCGCTGACCGGCCGGCACGCCGCGTTCCCGGTGACCAGGGACAGCGACGACAGCGGGGAGGACGGCCACGCGGTGGGGCTTCTGACGATGGACAGGGCGCGCCGGGTGGAGCAGGACGAGCAGCGGCGGATCACGGTCGGCGAGATCATGGTGCCGCTGGACGAGACCCGGGTGAGTCGCCCCGACGAACCGCTGTCCGACGCGCTGACCAGGATGACGCCGGGCCCCGAGCACCGGCTGCTGGTGCTCGACGAGGCCGGCCGTCCGGTCGGCATCGTCTCGCCCGCGGACGTCGAGCGCGCGGTGCGGCGCGTGGCGGCCGACCACGGCGGCGGCCGGCGTTGACGCCGCTCACCCCGCGGCCCGGGTGAGGCGCGCCGCTCAGCCCGCGGCGCGCGTGAAGCGGAGGCTGGCGGTCACCGTGGCGACGCCGCGCATCATGCCCAGCTGGTTCCAGCCCATCTCGAACCGGGCGCGGTCCACGGTGAACTCGGCGTCCAGGGTGAGCGCGTCGCCTGACACGTCGGTCAGCGTGGCGGTGAGCGAGAGGGGCCGGGAGACGCCGCGCACGGTCAGCCGCCCGTCGACCCGCACGGTGCCGTCGCCGCCCGGCCTGGCCTCGTTCGCGGTGAAGGTGATCTCGGGGTGGCGCTCGGCGTCGAAGAAGTCGGCGGAGCGCAGGTGCTTGTCGCGCTTGGCGTGCCCGGTGTCGAGCGTGGCCACGTCCAGGGTGAGCACGCCGCTCGCGGTGCCGTCGGCGCGCACCTCGCCCTGGCCGCTGACGGCGGCGAAGGCGCCCTTGACGGTGACCAGGCCCCACATCGTGCGGTGCCGGATGGCCACGGTCGAGGCGGTCCGGTCGAGCTGCCAGGTTCCGGTTTCCACGGCGACGGTCATGAGACGCTCCTATCGTCCAAATTTGGATGAGTGCTGGACGCCACACTAGCAAGTCATCCATTTTTGAACAAGACGTAGAATCGATGTCATGGCCGAACCCGAGGAACCCGCAGCCGACCTGCCCCGATGCCCGGCGGAGTCCGGCTCGGGCACCCTGCGGACCGAGCTCCGCGCCTGGATGCTGCTGCTCGCGGCCACCGGCGCGATAGAGCAGCGGCTGCGCGCCGTCGTCAAGGCCCGGCTCAACGTCTCGCACGACGAGTTCCTGGTGCTGTGCCTGCTGGCCGACCAGGCCGACGAGGCCCTGCGGATGACGCGGATCGCGGAGCTGCTCGGCCGGCCCAAGACCCGGCTCACCTACCAGATCGCCTGCCTCCAGCACGCCGGGCTCGTCAGCAGACGCTCGGTCTGCGGCGACCGGCGCGGCGTCGAGGTCGCCCTCACCGAGAAGGGCCGGCGGCTGCTGGCCGAGGCGTCCCCCGACCTCGTGGACACCGTCCGCCACGGCCTGGCCGAGGCCATCGGCCCCGCCCAGTGCGAGGCGCTGCGCGCGCTGCTCCCCGACCTCGACCGGCCGGCGGACGACGGCGCCGACGAGCCACGGCCCGCGGCGCCCTGACCCGGCGCCGGGTCAGTCCCGCACAGCCGCCGCTAGGAAGTGCGGAACGGCCACCAACAGCCGGTCGGCGGCGACCCGTTCACGCTGGTCCCCGAGCCAGCGGTCCGCCTCGGCCGCGTCGATCGCGCCGAGCGCGCGGGCGGTCTCGGCGAGACCGGTCAGCATCGGCAGCGCGGCCGACCCGGTGAACAGCGGGGTGTGCGCCTCGGTCGCCAACGGCCGGAACCCGGCGTCGAGCAGCAGCCGGCGGTGCGCGCGGGCGGCACGCGGGCTGGGGATCGTGTCCGCCCTGGCCTGGACGACACGACGGGTCAACGCGGCGTCGGCCGCGTCGATCACCAGCGCCTCCCAGTCCTGCCCCACCAGCACGATCCGCCCGCCGGGCGCGAGCACCCGGCGGGCCTCGCGCACCGCGCGCGCCGGCTCGGGCAGCGCGTGCAACAACCGGTCGGCGCGGTAGCCGGCCAACGCGCCGTCCGGGAGCGGCAGCGCGAGCGCGTCACCGCGCCGCAGGTCGGCGCCTGGCCGGCGGGCCCTGGCCGCCGCCAGCATCCGCTCGTCGATGTCGAACCCCATGGCGGCGGCGCCCCGTTCGGCCAGCTCCGCGACGGCGAGGCCGGTGCCGCAGCCGATGTCGGCGACCGCCGCGCCGGGCGCCGGGTCGAGCAGGTCGTGGCCCCTGGCGCGCAGCGCGCGGGCGGCCGGCAGCGCGTCCACGGCGTCGAGTCGGGCGATCAGTTCGTCGGTGCTGTTGCTCATGGCGGCCACGCTGCCGTTTCATGCCGACATGAAGTCAACCGTCTCCCCCGCCGCCACCGACCTCTCCATCGGCGCGGCGGCCGGCCGATTCGGGCTCGCCACCCATGTGCTGCGGCACTGGGAGTCGGCGGGGCTGCTCGCGCCGCGCCGCGACGCCGGCGGACGACGCCGCTACGGCCCGGCCGACCTCGACCGCGTCGCCGCGATCCTGCGCGCCAAGCGGGCCGGGCTCCCCCTGGACCGGATCCGCGAACTCCTCGACGGCACGGGCCCCGCCGCCCGCCGCGCCGCCCTGGAGCGGCAGCGCGGCGAACTGCTCGGCCGGATCGCCGAGGCCAGGGCGTCACTCGCGCTGGTCGAGTGCGCCCTCGGCTGTCCGCACGACGATCCGGCCGACTGCCCGCACGCCGGGCACGCGACGCACGAGGCACACGTGGCTCAGTAGATGTCCGCCTCGCGCGAGGTGGCGGCGATGCCGTTGGCCCCGTTGAACAGCCGCTGGCCCCAGGAGGTCAGCTGCGAGGCGTTGAAGTTGGTGACGAGGTCCAGGTACTCGACGCCGCCGCTGTTCCCCGACCACGACCAGCCGAGGTAGCCGATCCCCAACTGCTGCGCGGTCGCCATGATGGCGTCCTCGTCCGGGTTGCCGTCCGAGTGGTTGTGTCCGAACTCGCCAACCACGATGGGGAGTCGGGCGTTGACGAAGGCGTTGAGGTAGTCGCGCACCTCGGCCGCCGTGTCGTACACGCCGTACATGTGGACCGAGAAGAGCGTGTTGCGGTCCGGGTCGGAGTTGAAGACCGTCTGGGCGTTGGCCCGCATCGTCCCCGACCAGTCCTGGCCCCAGTTGGGCGCGTCCACCATCAGCGTGTGGTCGAAGCCGGCGTCGCGCAACCGGCTGATCGCGTTCCGGGTGTCGGCCGTCCAGCCGGCGGCGTTGTTGTTGCCGTAGGGCTCGTTGCCGATGTTGATGACAACGTAGTTCTCCTGGCCGGCCAGCGCGCTCTGCACGCTGATCCAGTAGTCGGCGGCGCGGCTGAGCGAGACGGCGCCCGACTGCTCGCCGTAGCCCGTGGTGTCGTGCGCCTCCAGCACGCAGATCAGTCGGTTGGCCCGACAGAGGTTGACGACGTTGGCCACGTCCGCGGCGTCGTTGCGGGTCCAGCGGTCACCGGTGGAGAGCACCACCCGCACCGTGTTGGCGCCCAGCCGCTTGATGTCGGCGAACGCGTTGGTCTGCGAACGGAACCAGGTGTGGGCGTGGTTCACGCCCCGCATCACGAAGTTGTTGCCCGTCGACTCGACCAGCCGACCGTTGCTGATCCGGAGGCCGACGGCGGCCGTGTCGACCGGATTGTCGACCGGATTGTCGACCGGATTGTCGACCGGATTGTCGACCGGATCGGCCTGGGCGGCGACCGGACCGCCGAGACCGACGAGCCCGATGAGCGCCGCGGACGCGGCCACCACCAGGGCGCCGAAGCGCGTGCGTACTTTCATGGCCTGCTCCTCGAGGAGATCCGTCCCGTGGGACTCCAATGATTGGGAGCGCTCCCACTTCATCAGGCCAGCCCGCCTGGCCCATGTCAACCCGCGCGATCACCGGACGTCGAACCCGGCGCGGGACCAGGACCAATCCGGTTGTGCCATCGAACCATCTGGTTGTATGGTCGAACCATGATGGCGGATCGGGAACCTGACTCATCGGCTGAACTGCAGAGCGCCCTGCGCGGCTTCGTGCGGGCTTTCGGGCTGCACCAGCCGGAGACCACCCCCTGCGGGCAGCCCATCCCGGTCTCCGAAGCGCACGCCCTGGGCGAACTGGCCCAGGAAGGCCGATTGCGCCAGGTCGAGTTGGCCCGCCGCCTGCGGCTGACCAAGAGCACCGTCAGCCGGCTCGTCGGACAACTCACCGCCCGCGGCTGGGTGGAACGGGCGCCCGCCCCCGACGACGGCCGCGGCGTGGTCCTGCGGCTCACCCCGGCCGGCGAGCGAGCCGCGGGCAACCTGGCCGCGGCGCGCCGGGAGAAGTTCTCCCGGCTCCTGAAGTCGATCCCCGCCCACGAACGAGCTGGCGTGCTCCACGCCCTGGACATCCTGACGAAGGCACTCGATGAATAACCCCGGACGAAAAGCAGCCTGGGCCGGCGCGGCCACCGCCCTGGCCGGCGCGGCAGCGGTCACCATCCTGCTGACCGGCGGAACAACACCCCAGGACACGGACGGCGGCCAGACCGACAGGCAGCGCCAGGTGGCCGAACGAGGCCAGGATGTCATGCCGTTCGACCTGGAACAGACCACCCACTACTTCACCCCCACCGACACCGGCGGCGTCCAGGACGTCGTCGCCGACCAGCCAGGCGACACCGAACAGATCGCCCTGATCCGCGCCCACCTCCAGGAAGAAGCCGAAGCCTTCCGCCAGGGAGACTTCGGCGACCCCGCCCGGATCCACGGCGACGACATGCCCGGCCTGGCCGAACTGGAGAGCGGCCACGACGACTTCCAGGTCCGCTACGAGGAACAGACCGACGGGGCCGCCCTCACCTACACCGCCCGGGACCCCGCCCTCGTCCAGGCCCTGCACGACTGGTTCGAAGCCCAACTCAGCGACCACGGCAGCCACGCGGAAGGCGGCCACTGACGATCAGCGCCCCGGAACGGCGGCACCCGGGCTCACCCGCCGGCCGCGCCGCCCACCAGGGCACGCAGCAGCCCCGGGAACGCCGCCTCGACCTCCTCGCGGCGCAGCGCGTTCATCCGGGAGGTGCCGACGCAGTACTGGCGGATCAGACCGGCCTCGCGCAGCACGTGGAAGTGGTGGGTGGCGGTGGACCTGCTGACCGGCACGTCGAACCCGCGCAGCGGATGTCCTCGCCCGAGGCGTACAGCTCGGCGACGATTCCCCGGCGCACGGGGTCGACCAACGCCTCGAGCACCTGCTGGAGGCCGCCCCGAGGTCCGGATGGGGCGGGACCCGCTCCCGCCCGTCGCGCCGCGCTCTCACCATGCTCACCACCCCCACCACGGTACGACACCCGTCGAAGTTTGACAGTTATCGTACTTTCGGCTTGGCTTGGCGCCACGTCGATCCACGAGGCGATGCGGGAGTGATGGCGATGCCGAAGACGGTGCGGTTCCACGAACTCGGCGGCCCCGAGGTGCTGCGCGTCGAGGAGGTGCCGGTCGGCGATCCTGGGCCCGAGGAACTGGCGATCCGGGTCGACGCGATCGGCCTCAACCGGGCCGAGTCGCTGTTCCGATCCGGCCACTACATCGAGGACGTCAGGGAGTTCCCCGCCCGGCTCGGCTATGAGGCGGCGGGCGTGGTCGAGGCGATCGGCCCGGGCGTGACGGGGTTCGAGGTCGGCCAGTCGATCAGCGTGGTCCCGGCGTTCTCGCTCAACGACTACGGCGTCTACGCGGAGCGCGCCCTGGTCCCGGCGGCAGCCGTGCTGCGCCGGGCGGAGGAGATCGACGCGATCCAGGGCGCCGCCGTGTGGATGCCGTACGTCACGGCGTACGGCGCGCTCGTCGAGGTCGGCGGGCTACGCCCCGGCGACACGGTGCTGCTGACGGCCGCCGCCAGCAGCGTGGGCCTCGCCGCGATCCAGATCGCCCTGCGCGTCGGCGCGGTGCCGATCGCCACCACGCGCAACCCGGCCAAGCGGGCCGCCCTGTTGGAGGCCGGCGCGGCCGAGGTCATCGTCACCGGCGAGGAGGACGTCGTCCGGCGCGTGCGCGAGCTGACCGGCGGCCGGGGTGCCGAGTTCGTCTTCGACGCGGTGGCCGGTCCCGGCGTCGTCGACCTGGCCCGGGTGGTCGCCCCCGGCGGCACGCTCTTCCTCTACGGCGCGCTCAGCGGCGAGCCGACGCCGTACCCCGGCTTCCAACTCGGCATGCCGGCGCTGAACATCCGCACCTACACGCTGGGCGAGACGACGAGGGACGCGGAACGGCTGCGCCGCGCCGAGGCGTTCGTCACCTCGGGGCTGCGGACCGGGGCGTTCCGGCCCGTTGTGGACCGCGTCTTCCACGGCCTTGACGAGATCCCCGAGGCCCACCGCTACCTGGAGGCCAGCGGCCAGGTAGGCAAGATCGTCGTCACCGTCGACCACGACGGGCCGGCGTAGGCTGACACCGCCCTGTCCAGAACGGGGTTCGCTGCCCCCCGGGGGAACGGGTAGCAGTGGCCCCACCTCTCGAACGGTCAGACCACCGATCACCCGGGCCCCGGACGGCTCTTCTCGCTGTCTGCGCTTGTGCGCGTACACCGACGGCCCGCCAGCCGAACGCCTGGCGGAGCCAGAACAACTCGGCGAGGCGGGGCCAGGACAATCCGTCGGAGACAGTCGAGGGCTACCGGTGGCGAGTCGCGTTCCCAAGGGACGTGCCGCCGGAAGGCGTCCTCGCCGGTGCGGGGGCGAGCCGCGCGACGCACGCCTACGCACCCCGCGTGAGCCCGCTCGCTCGGCTTCGACAGCTACACGCGCAGCCGCGAGGCATCGGTGCTGCGGGCCGGGTGTCTCGGAGAGCGGACGTTCTGCTTCGAGCACGGGGTCATGGCGTGATGGACGACGTGCTCCGGAAGTTGTCCGGAGGCACCGAGCCCTGCCCCTCCGGCTCCCGGGAATTCGTAGCAGTCGTCGGCCTCGGCTGCCAGCGAGTTCCCACATGCCTGCCGCGAGCACCCGGCCCGTTCCGGCAACGAGGGGCAGCGCCAGCCGATGGGGAGTGGCGCGGCCCTCAGCGTTCGGGCTCTCGTCTGGCGCGTTCGGAGTGCTGCGCGGCGAGGCCGTCCTGAGTGGTGTGACGGATCCGGCCGCGGTCGAGGGTCACGATCTGGTCGGCGGCGGCGAGGCCCTCCCTCTCGTGGGTGACCAGGAGCGTGGTGCGGCCGCGGGTGGCGTCGAGGATGTCGGCGAGCACGGCGGCGGCGGTGTCCGGGTCGAGTCCCTCGGTGGGTTCGTCCAGGACAAGGACGGGCGGGTCGGCGAGCAGCGCGCGGGTCAGAAGGAGGCGCTGGCGCTGGCCGCCCGACATTGTGGCGCCGTCCCCGCCGAGTGGGGTGTCCCAGCGGTCGGGCAGCGACTCGATCCAGTCCAGCAGGCGGGCCTTGCGGGCCGCGTCGCGCAGGTCGGCGTCCGTGGCGTCGGGGCGGGCCAGGAGCAGGTTGGCGCGGATGGTGGTGTGGAAGACGTGCGCGTCCTGGGTCATGCCGGTGATCACGCGGCGGACGTCGGCGGCTGCGCAGTCGCGAAGTTCGCGCCCGCAGACGCGGATGCTTCCGGATGTGTACGGGACGAACCGCATGAGTGCCGCGACCAGCGTCGACTTGCCGGACCCGCTCGCGCCGAGAAGCACGACCCGGTGGCCGGGCGGCAGCCGCAGGCTCACCCCGTCGAGGACGAGAGGGCCGCCGGGATGGTGACGCACTCGCAGGTCGGTGATGTCCACGCCGAGCGGCTCGTCGGTGGGGAGCGGGGCAGGAACAGGCGGGTCGGTGACGGGGGGTGGCGTGTCCAGGAGGTCGGCCAGTCGGCGCGCGGAGGCCTGAACTTCCGCGAGGCGACGGGCCGCGGCGGGCAGTGACGCGAGGGGCTCGAAGGAGATCAGCGCGAGAACCGTGAGGACGGTGAGGTGCACGGCGGGCAGCGCGCCGGCCGCGTGCGCGCGCAGCGCAAGCCAGGTGACACCGACCGTCGCCCCGCCCTGGAGCAGCAGCACCACGGCCGAGGCGAGCGAGGTGGTCAGCACCCCCCGGCGCTCCAGCGCGGCGATTTCGCCGGAGGCACGGCGGACCCGCTCGTGGGCGCGGCCCCGGGCGCCGTACGCGGTGAGGTCCGCCGCTCCCTCGGTCACGTCCACGGTGAGCGCTGCGAGTTCGGCGCGCGTCGCCTTCTCCGCGCGACCGGCACGGCGAGACAGCGCGAGCACCAGGGCGGGTACGAGAAGCCCCGCCACGGCCAGGGTCAGCCCGAGCAGGACGCCTGCCTGCGGCAGCAGCACCATGGCCGTTGCGGTCGCGGTCGCGGTGACCGCGCAGGCGGCCGCTGCCGGGAGCAGGACGCGCAGCAGCAGGTCCTGGGCGGCGTTGACGTCGTCGACGAGGCGGGTCAGCTGGTCGCCGCTGCGGAAGGCGAGGGCGCCCGCCGGGGCGAGCGGCACCAGCGCTTCGTAGACCCGGGTGCGGAAGCCCGCGACGGCCCGCAGTACGCCGTCGTGGCCGAGGAGCCGGTCGGTGTAGCGCAGGGCACCGCGTCCCAGGGCCAGGGCCCGCACTGCGACGATCGCGACGCTCAGCGACGCGATCGGCGGCTGCTCGGCCGCGCGGGTGATCAGCCAGGCGGCGGTGGCCGTCAGCGCGGCGGCCGCGAGGTCGCTCCCGGCCGAGGCGAGCGCGGCGGGCAGCAGCCTGCGCCAGTACGGGACGAGGTGGCGCAGGAGACGGATGGTGGGGTGAGGCCCGCGCGCACGTGCGAGGGCGGCAACCTTGGCGTGGGGAGTCATGAGGCCACCAACCCTTCGGCAAGCGCCGACGGGGGGAGGGCGAGGCGGCCCGCTCGTATCGTGATGATCCGGTCGGCGTGGGGCAGCAGGCTCGTCCGGTGTGCGACCACGACCGCGGTTCGGCCGCGCATGAGGTCAACCGCGGCCCGCGTGACGGCGGCCTCGCTTTCGCGGTCGAGGTGGGCGGTGGGTTCGTCGAGGAGTAGCACGGGGGCGTCCTTGAGGAAAGCGCGGGCAAGGGCGATGCGTTGGCGCTGGCCAGCGGAGAGCCCGGCGCCGTGCTCACCGAGCACGGTGTCGTACGCCTCCGGCATCTCCTCGATGAAAGGGCCGGCCAATGCGGCGCGAGCCGCCTGGCGCACCTCGGCGTCGCTCGCGTCGGGGCGCCCGAGGCGGATGTTGTCCGCGATGGACACCGCGAACAGATGCGGGCGCTGCGGCACCCATGCCACCTGAGCGAGCCACTCGTCGGGGGCGAGGTCCACGAGCTCGGTGTCGCCGACCGCGACCCGGCCCGATGCGGGGGTCACGAAGCCCAGGAACAGCGACAGCAACGTGGACTTGCCCGCGCCGCTCGGGCCGACCAGGGCCACGTGCTCGCCGGGGCTGATGGAGAGAGAGACGTTCTCGAGGGCCGGCGCGGCGCGGCCCGGGTAGTTGACGGTGACCCCGTCAAGGCGCAGGTGCCCCGTGCGGGCATCGGTGTCCTGGACGTGGCCGGTGCGCGCCGTGGGCGTATCCCCCTCGTCGAGGACTGCGAAGACCCGCTCGGCCACCGCGATGCCTTCGGCGCTGTCGTGGAAGGCCGCGCTCGCGGTGCGCAGCGGCAGATACGCCTCGGGGGCGAGGAACAGGACGATCAGGGCCGTGCGCAGATCCGTCTCGCCGCCGAGCAGCCGCAGCCCGACCGGAACGGCCACCAGCGCCACGGAAAGGGTGGCGACCGTCTCCAGAACGAAGGAGGAGAGGAACGCCACGCGCAGCGTCCGCATGGTGGCCCGCCGATGGGCGTCCGCCATCTCGCGCACCACCCGGGTCTGGTGCCGTTCGCGGCCGAACGCGCGCAGCGTCGGCAGCCCGGCCACCACGTCCAGGAAGTGGCCGCCAAGGCGCGCGAGCAACTGCCATTGCCGGGCGGTGCGTCGGGCGGTGTGCATGCCGACCAACGCACCGAACACCGGGATCAGCGGCAGCGTCGCGACGATGATCAACGCCGAGGCCCAGTCGGTCCACCATAGCCAGGCGACGATCGTGAGGGGGACAACCACGGTGGCCGTCAACGTGGGCAGGTAGCCGACGACGTACGGATCCAGGGCGTCGAGGCCGCGGGTGAGCAGCGTGGCCGTCTCGCCGTGGCGGCGGGCCGCCAGTTGCAGGGGGCCGGTGTGCTGCAGCCGGCCGGTGATCCGGTCCCGCAGCGTGCGCTTGGCGTCGGCCGCGGCGCGCTGGGCTAGCACCCCTCGGGACCAGGTCAGCAGCGCGCGCAGCGCCATGACGGCGGCCAGCGCGGCCAGCGGCGCGAGTGGGAACGGGTGTCCGGCGAAGCCGTCCGCGAGAAGCGTCGCCAGCAGCCCGGCCTGGGCGACGACGAGCCCGACGCCCAGCAACGCCAGCGCCGCCGAGTACGTCATGTGGCGCCGCAACACCGGGACTTCCCGCATCAGGCGGCGTTCGACCGGCTGCATCCTGGGGTTCCTCTCATCGCTTACACGGCTCAGAAGTAGTTGGGATGCCGGCGGCCCGTCCGACCTCGGAAGGCCCACCAGCTCCACGTCTGATACGCGAGGATCACTGGGATCAGCACGCCCCCGAACGCGGTCAGGAGTTTCAATGTGGCCCCGTCCGTGACGGCCTCGTGGACGGTCATCCCTGCGCCCGACGAGCTGACCAGGACGTACGGGTACTGGCCGGCCCCCACGAGCAGCACCGGCAGCACGGTCGCGCAGCAGGTGGCCACGAACGCCCTGCCGAAGCGCCCGCAGGACAGGCACCACCAGGCACCGGCGAGTGCCGCCGCGAACAGGACGGCGAGGACGGCCGAGGTCACGCGGTTCGTCATCGAGGCCCCCGATCCGACGAGCGTCAGCAACAGCGTGAGACATCCCACGGCGCTGGCCGCCCGCACCAAGGTGGTCCCCGATTGCCGTGCCCTGGAGGCGAGTTCGGGGGGCAAGCGCAGCGCGAGAAAGGTGGCCCCGTGCGCCGCGAAGAGCAGCGCGGTGGTCACCCCGCAGGCCAGCACGAACGGCGAGAGCACCTCGCCGAACCCGATGTGGAAGCTCCCGTCGGCCCGGCGAGGCACGCCGTGGAGCAGCAGGCCCACGACAAGTCCCCAGCACAGAGCGGGCAGCGCGCCGCCGAACACGATCAGGGCGTCCCACCACCGGCGGCCCCGGGCGCTGTGGGCGCGGCCGCGCAGCTGGACCGCGGCGTTGCCGAGGACCAGGCCGACGAGGATTGCCACGAACAGCGGGTACAGGCCGGGCAGGAGGCTGCCTTCCAGGTGCGGGAAGGCCCCGAACAGGACGCCGATGAAGGCGACCAGCCAGACCTCGTTGCCCAGAAAAAACGGGGCCATGGCGTCGAGGGCGGCGTTCCGGGGGGTGCGCTCGGCTTCGTGACCGCCTCGGCTGCCGAGGAAGGAGTGCAGCATCTGTACGCCGTAGTCGTAGCCGCCGAGGACGAAGTACCCGGCGAGAAGCAGACCGAGGAGGGCCAGCCAGAGGGTCTCCAAACTCATTTTTGCTCAACTTTCCATGACAACAGGGTTCATCTCTGTAAGCGCGTCGTTCGGACCGGCTCAGAAGGCCGGGACCGGCTGTTCCTCGTCGGCACCGCCCGTGGGCACGTCGTCGGCAAGCGGCTCCGTGGCGCCGAGTTGGGTGGCGTCCGGACCGCGGCGGGCGAAGCGGGCGATCAGGATCCAGTTCGTCACCGCCAGTGCGGCGAAGATGGTGATGAACGCGGCGCAGGACACGGCCAGTGAGGTCCTACTGACGTGGGAGAGCGCGTCCTCGACCTTCAACTCGCCGTAGACGAGCCAGGGCTGTCGTCCCATCTCGCGGAGGAACCAGCCGCCCACGGAGGCGACGAAGGGGAGCGGGATCGTGGCGATCATCACGTAGGCGAAGGGGCGCCAGCGCCAGAGCCGGCCCTTCCACAGCAAGATGACGGCGATGATGGTGATGCTGGAGATGGCGTAGCCGATGATTTCCATGCTCTCCATCGAGAGCCGCAGCCAGTCGTGCGCGAACACGTAGTCGCCGGGCCCGTACTCCCTGACGAGCTCCGCCTGAACCTGGGCGGCGTCGCCTTTTTCCAGGGCGGCCATTTTCATCGGCTGGTTCTCGCGGATCAGGGAGATCTGCATCTCGCCGACAGTGGCGACGAACCCGGCGGCAGGGGTGCCCACCAAGAGCGCCAGGCGCACGGAGCCGCGGAACAGGTCGGTCTCCTTGGTGCCCCGGACGATGTGGTAGAAGCTGATCCCCATGACCAGGACGCCGCCCGTCGTCAGCGCGGCGAGCGTGACGTGCGCAAGCGCGGTGAGCGCGTTGGGGTTGGTCAACAACGCCCCGAAGTCAGTCAGATAGGCGACGCCGTCCCGGACTTCGTAGCCGACCGGATGCTGCATGAAACCGTTGGCGACCATGATCCAGTACGCGGAGGCATACGCGGTCAGAGCGACCAACCAGATGAGTGTGACGTGCACTCCGCGGCGCAGGCGGCCCCAGCCGAAGATCCACATACCGAGGAAGGTGGACTCGGCGAAGAAGGCGATGAGTGTTTCCAGCGCGAGCGGCATGCCGAAGACGTGGCCCGCGAACTTGCTCAGGCCGCTCCAGCTGAGCCCGAACTGGAACTCCATGACGAGGCCGGTGACGATGCCGACCGCGTAGTTGATGACGTAGAGCTGGCCCCAGAAGCGGGTCATGCGCTCGCGGACGGCTCTCTTGGCGGGATCACGGGTGAAGGCGGCACGGGTGTGCATGATCGCCACGAGGGGGACAAGCCCCATAGTGAGGATCACGAATAGCCAGTGGATGCTGATCGTGCCCGCGAACTGAAGTCGGGCCAGATCCGCAGCGCTCATGATGCGACCTTCCTAAGCGACGGGTAGCCGGTGGGAGGGCGGACGGGTTCGGGGTGGAATCGGACGGGTGGGGGATTCCCGCCTCGCATATGCAGGGTGCCGGGCGCCGTTGCCCCTCGCCTGTGCGAGGACCGCGTTGGGAGAATTGCTCAGGCATTCGGTTCGCCGATGCGCAGATACCCCGGAAGACACAGGCGGAAGGCGGATCACGGATCGGCTGTGATCGCGCGATTTCCTGGTCGCCGCCCGTTACGAGCACATAAACCGCGCCGCGAAAGAGCCGCGTATCGCCCCGCCCTCGCTCAGCCGCACTATCGCGCTTCCGGAGGCCGAGTTCGACTCTCCGGCCGTCGACCGGCAGGAGCACCACGGGCGGCTCGCCCGCGAGGACCATCGCGAGGACGCGCATCGGCAGCATCGGCTTGGTCACTGCGAACTCCCTTTGAGTAAAGACGGATCAGCAGACTGACTACATGTTGGCTGCCAATATATAGCACGCCTACTGTGGGGCCGTAGGCTGCCTACCCATGAGAGGAGAGAAGGGCGAGGAGGTGAGCGGGCACCTGGACGGTCCGCTCTGTTCGTCCTGGCGCCCTGCCCGTTGCGCAGGAGCTGGCAGGCGTCGGCGAGCGGCGGCGGCGATACGAGGTCACCGACGCGGGCCGGCGCAGCCCCGCCGACGAGCGGACGGCCTGGCGTGTTTCATGGCCGCGATCGGCTCGGTCCTGGACGCCGCCCCGGCGCCCCGGGCACGGCCCCCCGCCGACCCCATCGAGGACCGCGTGGCGGCCCTGAGCGCGGCGTTGAACGGCCCTTCCCGGCTCAACTCCCACCTGATCGCGGAGGCCCGCGACGGCCGCGCCGACGTCGCCCGCCGCCGGCGTGAGGACCGCGTCGAGGAGGAGCCGGCACCCGGTCCCGCGTCCGCGGTGGACGACACGCTCCAGCTCTACTTCCTGTGCGCCCACCCGTCATTGACCCCGGCATCGGCGGTCGCGCTCACGCTGCGCGCCGTCGGCGGGCTGACCACCCGCCAGATCGCCGCGGCCTACCTGGTGCCCGAGGCGACCATGGCACAGAGAATCAGCCGGGCCAAACGCACCGTCTCCAGCGTGCGCTTCGACCGGCCGGGCGACGTCGCCACCGT
>NZ_SMKC01000136.1 GCF_004348315.1 Streptomyces sp. 8K308
GGAGGGGTGGGCTCAGCGGTCCTTGGAACCGCCGGACGGCGGGTTCTCGTCGTCGCCGTCCTTCTGCCGCAGCTCCTGCTCGCGGCGGCGCAGGTCCTCTTCCCAGTTCTCCAGGAGCTCGCGGTCCTTCTCGTTCTCCTCGCGGCGCTGCTCCTCGCCGAGCGAGCGCAGGAACTCCGGGTTGTCGTCGGGGGCGACCCAGGTGGTCGGGCCGCCGCGCCGGCCGCCGGCCGCCGCGCCGCGCTTGCGGCCGATGAGGATCCACGTGATCGGCCCGATGACCCAGGCGATCACGATCAGCAGGATCCAGACCAGCTTCGGCAGGTGCCTGACGTCCTCGTCCTTGGAGCTGATGCAGTCCACCAGGGCGTAGATGGTCAACGCCAGCGGTACCAGAAACAGCAGCACCCTCAGCATGGTAGTCCCCCTGGACGAGACGGGCCGGGCCCGGATCACGGGCCCCTGACTAAGGCCAGGGTAATGCGTCGGCAATACTGAGCGGCATGGCATTCGACGACCTCCGTGGCCTGCTGAAGGCCCTCGAGAAGGACGGGGACCTCAAGCGGGTCAAGGCCGAGGTCGACCCACACCTGGAAGTGGGCGAGATCACCGACCGGGTGAACAAGGCCGGCGGGCCCGCCCTCCTCTTCGAGAACGTCAAGGGCTCGAGGCTCCCGCTCGCCATGAACGTCTACGGCACCGACCGGCGGCTGCTGAAGGCGCTCGGCCTCGACTCCTACGAGGAGATCAGCGAACGGATCGGCGCCCTGCTCAGGCCGGAGCTGCCGCAGGGCTTCGTCGGCGTGCGCGAGGCGTTCGGCAAGCTGGCGTCCGTCGCGCACGTGCCACCGAAGAAGGTGAAGAGCGCGCCGGTCCAGGAGATCGTCCTCAAGGGCGACGACGTCGACCTCGACGCGCTGCCGGCGCTCTTCACCTGGCCTAGGGACGGCGGCTCCTTCTTCAACCTGGGCCTCACCCACACCAGGCACCCCGAGACCGGGATGAGGAACCTGGGCCTCTACCGGCTCCAGCGTCACGACCGGCGCACCATCGGCATGCACTGGCAGATCCACAAGGACAGCCGCAACCACTACCAGGTCGCGGCCCGGCGCGGCGAGCGGCTGCCCGTCGCCATCGCCTTCGGCTGCCCGCCCGCCGTCACCTACGCCTCCACGGCGCCGCTGCCCGCCGACATCGACGAGTACCTGTTCGCCGGCTACCTCCGGGGCAAGCGGGTCGAGCTGACCGACTGCGTCACCGTGCCGCTCCAGGTGCCGGCCCGCGCCGAGGTGGTCGTGGAGGGCTGGCTCGAGCCGGGCCGGATGCTGCCGGAGGGCCCGTTCGGCGACCACACCGGGTTCTACACGCCGCAGGAGCCGTTCCCGGCGCTCGACGTCGAGTGCGTGACGATGCGCCGCGACCCGGTCTTCCAGTCGATCGTGGTCGGCCGCCCGCCCACCGAGGACGGCCCACTCGGCCGCGCGACCGAGCGTTTCTTCCTCCCCCTGCTCAGGATCATCATCCCGGACATCGTCGACTACCACCTGCCGGAGGCCGGCGGCTTCCACAACTGCGCGATCATCTCGATCGACAAGAAGTACCCGAAGCACGCGCAGAAGGTGATGTCGGCGGTGTGGGGCGCGCACATGATGTCGCTCACCAAGCTGATCATCGTGGTGGACTCCGACTGTGACGTGCACGACCTGCACGAGGTGGCGTGGCGGGCCCTCGGCAACGTGGACTACGCCCGCGACCTGCTGCTCACCGAGGGTCCTGTCGACCACCTCGACCACGCCTCCTACCAGCAGTTCTGGGGCGGCAAGGCCGGCATCGACGCCACCGCCAAGTGGCCC
Organism: Streptomyces sp. 8K308; assembly: GCF_004348315.1. Taxonomy (GTDB): domain Bacteria; phylum Actinomycetota; class Actinomycetes; order Streptomycetales; family Streptomycetaceae; genus Streptomyces. Next base: position 1,854 of record NZ_SMKC01000136.1, read on the forward strand.
GAGGAGGGTTACACGAGGGACGGCGGCTGGCCCGAGATGGTCCGCTCGGACCCGGCCGTCGCCGAACGGGTCACCGGCCGCTGGAAGGAGTACGGGCTGTGACCGCCGCCGTCACCCCCCAGCCGGCCGCCGCCGGCCGCGCGCGGGCCTTCCTGCGCGTGGTGATGATCGAACACTCGGTCTTCGCGCTGCCGTTCGCGTACATCGCGACGCTGACCGCGATGCTGCTCGACGGCCCCGACGAGACCGTGGAGTGGGACACGCTGCTCCTGGTCACCGTCTGCATGGTCGGCCTGCGGACCTTCGCGATGGCCGCCAACCGGATCATCGACCGCGAGATCGACGCCCGCAACCCGCGCACCGCGCGGCGGGAGTTGGTCACCGGCGCCGTCTCGGTGCGGACCGCCTGGACCGGCGCGCTGATCGCCCTCGCCGTCTTCCTCGGCTCGGCCGCCCTGCTCAACCCGCTCTGCCTGGCCCTGGCGCCGGTCGCCGTGGTACCGATGATCGTCTACCCCTACGGCAAGCGGTTCACCGACTTCCCGCACGCCATCCTGGGCCTGGCCCAGGCCGCGGGACCGATCGGCGGCTGGCTCGCCGTCACCGGCGCCTGGTCCTGGGACGCGGTGCTGCTCGGCCTGGCCGTCGGCCTGTGGATCGGCGGCTTCGACCTGATCTACGCCTGCCAGGACGTGGCGGCGGACCGGGAGCACGGCGTCCGCTCCGTCCCCGCCCGCTTCGGCATCGCCGGCGCGCTGTACGGCGCGCGCGCCTGCCACGTGCTCACGCTGGCGCTCTTCGTCCTCTACGCGGCCCTCACCGACGCCGGCCCCCTCTTGTGGACCGGCCTCGCCGTGGTCGCCGGCGCCTTCGCCTACGAACACTCCCTGGTGAAGCCGACCGACCTCTCCCGCCTCAACCGCGCCTTCTTCACCGTCAACGGCTTCGTCGGCATCAGTCTGTTCGCCTTCACACTGGCGGACCTGGCGGTGCGGGGGCTGGGGGTGTAGGGCTGGCGTTCTCAGAGATCCGAGGGATACCGGCGGAACCGGTCGGTGGGCACGAGGATCCCGTCCAGTGGGGCGGGCAGTTCCACGGGATGCCCGAAGTCACCCTTGCATAGCGTGCGGTACTCACCCTTCTCCGGCGACGGCTCGGTGTGCAGCAGCCAGGTGCCGTCATTGGGGTCGACCAACAGATAGACCGGGATGCCGCCCTGTGCGTAGATCGGGGGCTTCTCCTGGTAGTCGCGGATCTTGGCCCCTCGTGTGGTGGAGACGACCTCCAGCACGAGGAGGACCAGTTCGGACGGAAGAGCCTTGAAGAAGTCGTCGGCATGGTCGGCGTGCGTGATGGTGAGGTCGGGATCCGGACGGTCATTCGATCCGGTGATGGCGACAGCCTGATCATGCCAAGGTTGGAACCGCGATCGCGGAATGCACTCGCGGATCAAGTCCACGATCCGATTGTGGATGGTGTTAAGCGTGGCCATCATGACCAGTGCTCCACCAAGGTATTCCATGGAGAAGCCCTCGATCGGTTCCATGCGTTCGTACAGCTCCAGGCCGGGGTCTCGTTCTTCGGTGACGCCGCTCACGGGAACCTCCAACACGGTTGCTGGCATCGGCATGCTCCTATGGTCGATTCCGACAGGGCGCTGCCGTGCTAACGACACATGGATCTGATAGTCACCCCGCCGGCTGCCCGCCCGGTGGTGGGACGTCCTCCACGAAGTGGTCGAACTCGTTGTTCTGGACGCCGAGGACGAACGCGTGCCACTTGGCGCGGGTGGTGGTGACGATCTTGGCCGGATCGTCGGTCTGGCGGATGTGGATCAGGTCACCTTCGCCGGCCGCGACCTCGAAGCAGTGCTCGTCGCTGCCGTCCTCGACCGGGGCCTGGATCCACTCCAGCCGCTCGGCCTCTTCCAGGGTGATCCTCGGCACGCGTTCGCTCCTTCCGGGATGGTCGTCGCGGCTCAGGTTATGTCGATCCGTAGCACGCTGCCGTCCGCTCCGTCCAGCACCCCGAGCCCCGGGCCGCCGACGGCCGGGACGACGGCCTGGGGGCGGCTCAGCTCGCCGCCGGCGAGCAGCGGCGCCGGCTCCGCCGTCAGTTCCGTGCCGTTGAGCGGGACCCGCCACAGCCGCGGCTGCGCCGTGTCCGGCGCCCACAGCGAGCCGGCGCTGAACGCGAGGCCGCGCGGGGCGGCGTCGCCCGCCGGCCAGGTGTACACGGGAGCGAGCCCGCCGTCCTCGTAACCGCCGCCCGGCGCTATCGAGTTCAGCTCGACGCCGTCGTCGGTCGTCGCGTCGAGCGACCACAGCCGGCCGGCCGCGTCCCACGCCAGGCCCGCCACGTCCGTGTGGCCCGACGCGTAGACGGGGGAGCCCTGGAGGGGGTTGTCGACCGGCACGCCGCCGTCCGGCTCGATCCGCAGGATCTTGCCGCCCGACGACTGAGGATCGGTGGCCAGGCCCGGCTGGCCGGCGTCCGACGTGCCGACGTACAGCATCCCGTCGGGGCCGAAGGCCAGCACCCCGCCGGCCGGGATGTCCTCCAGCAACCGGTGCGAGGCGCTGCCCAGCCGGCCGCCGTCGTAGGGGTAACGCGCCACGCGCGTGCCGGAGTCGGTGGCGTACGAGAGGTAGACCCAGCCGTCCTCGCCGGTGAAGCCCGGCTCCACGGCGAGGCCGAGCAGCCCGCTCACGCCGGGCGCGGTGCCGGCCTCGGTGACCGTGCCGTCCGGCGCGACCCGGTGGATGGTGCCGCTGCCCGCCTCGCCGACCAGCAGCCCGCCGTCCGGCAGGGTGACGGCGCAACAGGCGTCGGGCAGGCCCTCGGCGACCGTGCCGGCGATCTCCGCCGTGCCGGTGGCCGGCGCCGGCTCCGCCACGACGGGCGGCTCGGTGCGTGGCTCTTCGCTCGGCGGCGGCGTCTCGCCGTCCGGTGCCGGCGGCTCCTCCGGGAGGTCCTGAGACGTCCCGACCTGCTCCGCCCGGTTGGCGGCGGGTCCGAACGCGCACCCCCCGCACAGCGCCGCGACGGCCAGGGCCGCCACCACCACCCGAGCCCGCGTGCGACCGCGCATCCGCTAGATGGCCATCCCGTAGATGATGGTGAACAGCGTGCCGAGGGATCCGATGATGAAGATCCCGGTGAGCCCGGCGACGATGAGCCCCTTGCCCTGCTCGGCGCTGAAGCTGTCCCGCAGCGCCGTCGACCCGATCCGCTGCTTGGCGGCGCCCCAGATGGCGATCGCCATGCAGATCAGGATGGCCAGCGCCATGATCACCTGAATCATCGTCCGCGCCTGGTCGCCGACCTGCGCGAACGGCCCCCAGTTCGGGGCGATGCCGCCGATGATCTCGTTGATGTCATCTTGTTCCGCTGCCAGGAGCATCCGACCTCACCGCCCAACTGCCGTTCAAACCACTCCTTCTCGGATTGTGCCACGCGTGGGTGACAGAAGTGCAGCCATGACGGGGTGGATTCCGGCCAGGCGAGCGACGACACGCCGTCAGCGCGCCAGGCCGTCCCGACGGACCGCGTCCAACAGCGCGCGCAGCCGCGCGGGCGTCGTACGGAGGACGGTGCCCGGCTCGTCGGACTCCCGGAGCAGAACCGCCTCGCGTCGGGAGAGCACCGCGATTCGTGCGCTCCGGGTCCAGGATGCGCGTGGTGAGATAGCCGAAGGCAGGCTGTGGGACGCGGTGTACGAGGCAGGCGCCGAGTTGCCGGTAGACGCGGCGCAGTTCCGCGTCGGGCAGATCGTGGCTGACGGCCGAGAGCGGCACCCCGTCGAGCCTGGTCGTGATCGTGTGGGCCTGACCGAGTGGGCCGTCGGCGTCCTGGGTGTGGAGGACGCGTGGCGCCGGGCCGACGCCGTGCTGCTCCAGGAGTTGGTAGACGTGGGACCCCTTCTCCTGCTTCCAGCGCCACTGGTCCGCGTAGATCTTGACGATGACCGGCTCGGTCGGCGGCGCGCAGCGGAGCTCGAAGACGGTGCTCAGCTGCCCACCCGTGCGTTGGATGACGTCCGTGACGGAAGCGGTGGGGTACACGGGCCGTAGGAGTTCTTCCGCGGTCTCGGCCGTGAGCGTGCTGGGTGTGACGTCGGACACGCTCGGAACGGTAGGGGGGTCGGCGGTCGGGGGCGACCGGTTTGGTTCCGCTCCTTCTGTCCGAGACGCTGCTCGCCGGGGCGGCACGTGGTGTCATGGACTACTGGGGGTCACGTCCGGGTGAGGGGGCGGCGATGGCGGCTGAAGGCGGCGAGGCCGGCGATCCGGAGCTCGCGGGCCGGATCCGTGCCGTGGTGACGGAGGAATGAGGGCGGCGCTGCGGTCGCTGCTGGCGCTCGCCCTCGTGGTCGGGTTCCAGCTGTTGGCCTGGGGTTTGGTACTCGGTTACCTGGCGCTCGGCCTGCTCGCCACCGCCGCGACGGTCACGGGCTACGCCACCTCGCCCCAGCCCCCGCTGTTCGTCCTGCTCGGCGCGCCGGCGATCCTGGCGATCGCCAGGGGCGTGCTCGGCTGAGGCCGCTCATCGGCGCCGCTGCCCGGATCGGTCCAGGTCTCCCGGAAGGAGGCCCCTGAGCTCTGGGAGACCGTCGACGCCTGCGCCCGCGACCTCGGCACTCCGGCCCTCGTGGAGATCAGGCTCACCACGGACGCCAACGCCGCGGTCACGGAGGTCGGCCGCCGGCGGCGGATGTATCTCGGGATCCCGCTGTTCGCCGCGCTGCGCGCCGACGAGTTGCGGGCCGGTGCCGAGGCCCCCTCTCATCGTGGTGACCACCCAGCCAGGCCACGAGCGCGGCCATCGCGGCGCCCCAGGGTGCGAAGCCCCGACCGGCACGCTCCGGGCCGTTCATCCCGAGCCCTGCCGGTGGGCTCATGCGCGGGAGCAGACCTGCGGCCGAAGCCAGCCACGGGCGGGCGGCTGGGACATCAGCGAACGTACTGAGAGCACCTGCTCGGATCGCTCCGGTCTACGCTCCCGCCCATGACGGATGACGGCCACGTTACGCAGGCCTGGCCGGGCGCCAACGAGTCCCCTGTCCAGGCAGCTGGCCGCCCCGCCGTTCCTCGAGCGCGCGATCGGCGACCAGACGTACGCCGTGCGGAAAACAAAAGTCCTGCCGTGTCCTAGCCGGCCGCCTCTCCGATCGTCTGAAGGGGAAAGTGCTGTCGAGGAGAGGAAAAGCGCATGACCAACGCATGGCGACGGGCCGCGGTGGCGGGGCTCGGGGCGTTGATGCTGGTGGGGGGCACCGTGGGGTCGTCCGTCGCGGCGGATGCGGCCGGTGCGGCGGGGCATCACCGGTGTGTGGTCGCTCCGGACGCGGAGGTCGTCCGGGCCTACGAGCCGATCCGGATCGCCGACGACTGGCTGATGGCCCTGCTGCCGGAGGGGGAGCAGAACTTCCTGATCTCCCCCGACACCTCCTTCCAGGAGGTCCTGGAGTGGCAGCGGGCCAACCCGGAGACCGTGCCCGGTATCGCCCCGGAGAGCCTGCACGCCTCCTTCAGCATGGACGTCGAGACCGAGGAGATCGTGCTGTGGGGCGGCGGGTGGCGAACCGACTGCGGGCCGGCCAGGATCACCGTCGAGTCGATACGCGACGGGCAGACCGTGGAGGTCCGCGACGCCGAACTGCTCCGGCTGCGCGGCGAGCGCGGCTGGGGAACGTTCTACTTCGACGGGGGCGTCACCCGTGAGGACCGGATGGTCCTCACGGCCTACGACGCCCGGGGGCAGATCCTCTACCAGCGCGAGTGGTCGCGGCCAGAGCAGGACACCGTCCGTTGACCGCAATGACCGACCGGGCGTGGCAGGCCGCCGCCGGGGCGTCCGCCCCGGCGGCGGCGCTGCCCGACGAGGAGGACTTCCGGTCCTTCATGACCGCCCGCTGGCCCCGCCTGCTGCGGACCGCCTACTTCCTGACCGGCAATCACCATGACGCCGAGGACCTGGTGCAGACCGCCCTGGCCAGGGCGGCCAGCAAGTGGCACCGGGTGCGGCAGGCCGATGACCCGGACGCCTACGTGTGGCGCATAGTGGTCAACGCCAACGTGGACCGGCTGCGGCGCTTCCGGATCCCCGAGTGGCTGACCAACCGTTTCCCCGACCGGCACACGTCCGACGCGAGCGATCAACTCATAGTGCGCGATGAGCTGTTGGCGGCGCTGGCCAAGTTGTCCGCACTGCAGCGGGCGGTCGTGGTGCTGCGTTATCTGGAGGACCGCAGCGAGGCCGAGGTCGCCGCGCTGCTCGGCAAACGGGTGGGCACGGTGCGCACCCACAACGCCCGCGCGCTGCGGAGGCTGCGCGGTGACATGGCGCTCCGCGAGGGGGGCGAGGAGAGGGGGATCGCATGACGATCGGGACCGAGGGAACTGAGGAAGCCGAGAAATGGGACGACCCGCGGGACCGAGAAACGGCCGAGCGGCTTGGTGAACGGCTCCACGAGAGTGCCCGCCGCCTCCAGCTGCCGGCCATGCCCCCGGTCCCCGCGGTGTTGCGACGCGGCCGGCGGATACGGCACCGCCGGCGGATGGCGGTCAGTGTGGCGGTCGTCGCGGCGCTCGCGGTGCCCGTGGGGGTGGCGAATCTGGACGCGCTGCCCGCCGGCCCGTTCTCCGCGGCCGGCTCGGGCTCCGATACCCGCCCGCAGACGGTGGAACGGGGCGAACCCGTCGAGATCGGCCACGGCCTGCTGTTGGCCGTGCTCGGCGAGGGCATGGTGGCGGTGGGCCCGCCGGAGACGTTCGACGCGGCCGTGGTGGCCGCCGAGCCCAACGAGCTGGCACGGAACCAGGTGCGTGCCTACGTCTTCCCGGACGTGAGCGAGACCGTCGGCGGCGATACCGTCTACGCGGGCACTTGGCGCGCCGACGAACCGCCCACCCGGCTCACCGTTCGCACGGCGCAGGGTGAGGAACTCCCCGCGACCCTGCTGACCCTCCCGGACTCCCCGACCTGGGGCGCCTTCTGCGTCGTCGTGCCGGGTGACCAAGGGCCGGTCGGCGCCTTCTCCCTGTATGACTCCGGCGGCGGCCCGCCCACCGTGAGCGACATGGCCGAGGCCGCGCCGGCCGAGGGCTCCGCTTAGTGCTCCAGTCGCGGTTCGCTGTTCTCGCTGGTCAGAAGCGTGTTTGTGAGTGTACTCAGCTGACGGGGCGTCACCGAACGTCTGGCGTGTCGCTGTGGCCTCGCTCGAACGGCTTCCCGGTCAGCCCGACCCACAGGGCACCGCCATGACCCTCAACAACCTCGGTGCCTTGCGGCGGTTTCGACCACCTGGGCTTCGGCCCTCACCTTCGCCCAGGACCTGGCACGGGCGGCGGGTGTCCCGCCGTCCGTCCCGGGACGGAGCGTGGTACCTGAGACGGACGCCGCATGATCGGCGTCCGTGGGGACGACGGCCCTGGCGCCGCCGCATAGCGTGCTGCCCATGACCGAGAGCGAGATGGCCAGGAGCCATCAGGTGCGGGACGAGCTGCGCGTGCTCCGTGCGTTTCTGACCACGTTTCGGGCAGACCTGATCAGCGGCGCCTTCGACCTCCGCCCGCTGCCGCCGCTGCCCACCCCGTGGTCGCGCGGGCCGCGGGTGGGGGCGATGTGGCCCTGGCTGCGCTGGGCGCCGCACGTGGCCGTCGTGGTTACCGCCGTCGTACTGGTCGTACTGCCCGTGGTGCTGGCCCTCTCGGGGGTCAGTCCCTGGGAGGAGTACGACCAGCCGGTCCTGCTCGTGGGACTGGTGCACGGCATCCCGTTGTTCGTGGCGCTCTTGCGGCCGGTGCTCGCCTGGTGGCTGTCGATCGGGATCAGCGCGGGCATCGGGTTCTGGGCGACCGCACTCGACGCCTATCCGTGGCCGGTCACCGGCCTCGTCTCGCACCTGCTGGTGATGACGCTGGTGGCGGTCCTCACCCGCCCCCGAGTGTCCGCCGAGATGTGGCTGATGACGACGGTCGTCGGCCTGTACTTCGATCTGAGCGAGCGATGGACACCCAGCAACGCCATCGCCATGATCATCATCTCCTTCTTCGCGCTGCTCGTGGTCGTGCTGGTACGCGGCTGGTGGGAGTCGCGCGGCCAGGTCGTCGCGCAGGTCGCCGTCACCGCGCAGGAGCGGTCCCAGCGCACGCTGCTCGAGGAGCGCACCACCATCGCCCGCGAGCTGCACGACGTGGTGGCCCACCACATGTCGGTGGTCGCCATCCAGGCGGAGGCCGCCCCCTACCGGGTGGCGGACCCGCCGCCCGAGCTGATCCGGGCGTTCGCCACGATCCGGGAGAACGCGCTGATCGCGCTGAGCGAGCTGCGCAGGGTACTGGGGGTGGTGCGCGCCGCCGACTACGAGGCACCGGACGCCCCGCAGCCCACGCTGGCCGCGCTCGACGGCCTGCTGGCCAACGTCCGGGACGTCGGTCTGACCGTGACCAAGGTGGTGACCGGCGCGGTGCGCGAACTTCCCCAGGGCATCGAGCTGTCGGCGTACCGCGTCATCCAGGAGGCGCTGAGCAACTGCATACGTCACGCGCCCGGCGCCGAGGCCCGGGTGGAACTCTCCTACGTACTGGGAGGGCTCGGACTGCGCATCGTCAACGGGCCGGCGGGCGTACGGGGTGGATCCTCGCCGGGCGCCGGCCACGGGATCACCGGGATGCGGGAGCGGGTGGCGATGCTGAACGGGGAGATGACGGCCGGTCCGACGGAGGACGGCGGCTACGAGGTGGCCGTCTTCGTCCCGGTCCAGGCGTCGGCGGGGGCCGAGGAGGAGTCGGCATGACGATCAGGGTGCTCATCGCCGACGACCAGATGATGGTGCGCGAGGGTTTCTCGGTGCTGCTCAACGCCCAGCCGGACATCGAGGTGGCAGGCGAGGCGGTCAACGGCCGTGAGGCGATCGACCGGACCACGGCGCTACGGCCCGACGTGGTGCTGATGGACATCCGGATGCCGGAGGTGAACGGCATCCAGGCGACCCGGGAGATCGTCGCGTCCGGCTCCGGCACCCGGGTGTTGGTGCTGACCACCTTCGATCTGGACGAGTACGTGTACGAGGCGCTGCGGGCCGGCGCCTCCGGCTTCCTGCTCAAGGACGCCTCCGCCCGCCAACTGGCCGACGGGGTGAGGGTGGTGGCCGCCGGGGACGCGTTGCTCGCGCCGGCCGTCACCAGGCGGCTGATCGTCGAGTTCGCCCGGGGGACAAGCACCCCGCGCCCGCCGGCCCGGGTCAGGATCGGCGAGCTGACCGAGCGGGAGACGGAGGTCCTCGCCCTCATCGCGCAGGGGCTGTCCAACGCGGAGATCGCCGGGCACCTGCTCGTCGCCGAGTCCACCATCAAGACCCACGTCAGCCGTCTTCTCGTCAAACTCGGCCTGCGGGACCGCACGCAGGCCGCGATCTTCGCCTACGAGGCGCGCCTGGTGACGCCGGCCTGAGCGGGTGCCGGCCGGGTGGCTGGCGCCTCGCCCCGAGGCACCACGTTCCGAGAGAAATGACATATCCATGACAGAAATTGGGGCCGCTCGTGAGCCACGCTGGGACAACCTGCGCTACCTGGCCGGCACCGGGGTCCTGCTGATCCACGTGACCGAGACCCTTCCCAACCCCGACGGCCTGCACTGGGTGTACCTGGTCACCTGGCCCATGCGCGTCCCGCTCTTCGCCCTCCTGGCCGGGTACTTCAGCAGCGCGACACCCCCGAGCCGCCGGCGGCTGCGGCGGTTGGCCGAAACCCTCCTGTTGCCGGTCCTGACCGTGCAACTGCTGGCGTTCGTGCAGATCTGGGCCATGTCGGGCGGTGACGAGCACTGGTCCCAGGAGGTCCACGGGGCCGCCTGGACGCTGTGGTTCCTGCAGGCCCTGCTGCTGTGGCGGTTGGCGCTGCCCTGGCTCGTCCGGCTGCGCTACCCGCTGGCCACCGCCGTCGCGGCGTCGCTGATCTCCGGTTACCTCCCTCTCGATCCGCTGCCGCTGGCGTTCTCCAGGGCGGTCGGCCTCCTGCCGTTCTTCCTCCTCGGCTGGAAGCTCCGGCAGGGCGCGCTCGACCGATGGATGCGCGGCGCGGTGAGCCGGGAGGCGGCGGCGATCGCGCTGGCGGTGACCGGCCTGGCCGCCTGGCTGCTCCGGGATCGGGTGGACCGCGAACTGCTGCTGTTCCGTTACACCTATGACCAGGTCGGCGTGGGTTTCACCGCCCCGCTGGACTGGACGATCCGCTGCGTGGCCCTGCTGGGCGGCATGGTCATAGCGCTCAGCCTGATCCGGCTGATCCCTGGCCGTCGCCTGCCCTTCGTCACCTACCTGGGCTCCGGTGGCCTGTACATCTACCTGCTCCACGGGCTTCTGCTGCGTCCGCTGAACGCCTCCGACGCGTTCGCCTGGGTCGACTCCTGGGCGGACCAGGCCGTCCTCCTCGTGCTGTGCGTGGTGGCGTCGGCCGCCCTGGCCTCGCCGCCGATCCGCCGCCTGGCCGGGCCCGTCGTCCGGCCCCGGTTGCCGAGCCTGAGGTCGCTGCGGCGCGGTGAGAAGGCGACCGCCTCGGGGTAGCCAAGCTGCTGCCAGATGTAGTACTTCTTATACATGAGCGATAAGGTCCACAACAGACTCTCGGTGGTGCGCGCCGAGCGGAGCGTCACGCGGCGGGCGTTGGCGGACGCCGTCGGCGCGCACTACCAGACGATCGGGCACATCGAGCGCGGGCAGTACAACCCGAGCCTCGACCTGGCCCTGAGGATCGCGGCGTACTTCTCGCTTCCGGTGGAGGCGCTGTTCTCGCTCGAACCGTTCCAGCCGCTCACCGACGCGGTCTACGGCGGCGGAACCACGACACAGGCACAGAACCAAGGGGGAAGCGCGTGAACGCCAAGACGACCACCAGGTACGACCAGACCATGCTGCGCCTGATGAACGGGGAGGAGGTCAGGCACTGGCACGCCAGCCGTGGCCAGCGGCGCGCGTGGACGGCGGGACACGTCGTGCTGACCGCCGCGACTCCGCTGGCCTTCCCGCTCGCCGGCGCCAACGCCGGGCTGCTGCTGGCCCTCGTCATCCCGCTGCTGCTGCTGTGGTGCGTGTGCACCGGCGTGCTCAACTCCGCCACCCGCGGCCTGCTCGAACTGCGCGCCCGGGCCTTGGACGAGCGTCAACTCGCCGAGCGCGGCGAAGCGTTCACCTTCGCGCACCGGGTGCAGTTGGCGCTGACGGTGGCGGCGCTCGGCGGGCTCGGCCTCGCCGCGATCCTCGGGGACGGCGGCGTCGGCGCGGGCACGCTGGCCGCCGCGCTACTCGGTCTCGGCCTGACGCACTGGCTGCTGCCGCTCTGGACGGCCGTGCTGCGCACCCAGGACGAGCCGGCCGACGACTAGCTAGGCGCGCAGGCTCTCCTCAGCTGGCGGCGCGGGCGAGGCCCCACACGCGGAACCCCGCGTCCCGGGCGCCGGTGACGGCGACCGGGACGCCCGCCAGCTCCGTGACGGTCCACAGGTGACCGGGAGCGGGTCGCCGAGTTGTTCGGCACGTGCCAGGTCCCACACCCGACTCGTGCCGTCGTTGCTCCCGGTCACGGCGATCGCGCGGCCGGCCACGCGGGTGGTTCCCAGGGCGGTGACGCGCCGGGTGTGACCCGTCAGGGGGGCCGCGGGCTGCTATCCGCCGTCGAGGTTTCGGAGGTGGAGGGCGTCGCCGTCGCCCCCGGCCGCCACCACCGTCCGGCCGTCGACCTCGACCACCCCGAAGGCCCTGACCATCGGCTTGATGCCGGTCAGGGCCCGGCCGAGCCGCTCGCCGTCGAGCAGATCCCAGACCTCCACGAAATCGTCACTGCCGCCGGTGACCGCGACGGGGCGGCCGGCGACGAGGCCGGCCCCCATTCCGCCGTTGTGGCTGACCTGGAGGGCGGCCACCAGCTCACCGCGCGTCAGTTCCAGGCCCAGCTCCCCTTCCTCGTAGTCGCTCACGGCGATCAGCCCCTGGTCGGTCGCGACCGTGGCGAGCGACGCGACGCCGAGACCGTGACCGGTCAGCGTCCTGCCCAGCTTCCGACCGGTGCGCAGGTCCCAGACGCGCACCGCCCCGCCCATCGTCTCCAGGTCGGGACCCGAGAGGTCGAACCGGCCACCGCCCGTGATCACCACGGGCCGGTCGTCGATGCGGCCCACCGTCAACGCGGAGGCGATCTCGCGGGCGCGCGTCGTGGTCCTGCCCCGGAACGCGTCCACGTCCTCCTCGTCGTCCTCGTCCTCGCCCCATTCGCCGATCTCGCGGCACCACACGTCCTCGGGCCCGGCGGCGTGGAGGTCCAGGGGACGCGCGGAACACGTTCCGCCGAGCAGGTCACAGACCCTCAGCGTCGCCTCGTGGTCGACGCTCACCGTGACCGGAACGCCACCTCAAGGACGGGCGTGGTGCCGTGCCCCCGCGCGTGGGTGTGGCCGGCATAGCGGGCCATCGCTCGGTCGTCAGTCATGTGCGGACCTGGTCCCTGCCCGTGACAGCCGCGTTGGCGCCGCCGATAGGGCACAGTGGCTGTTCGTGGAAGCACTGCGGGGCCAGGATCCGGCCGTCATAGGGGAGTTCACGCTGCTGGCCCGTCTCGGGGCCGGCGGGATGGGGCGGGTGTACCTCGGTCGGTCACCCGGTGGCACGCGGGCGGCGGTCAAGGTCATCAGGGAGGACATCGCCGAGGAGCCGGGCGCGTTGGCCCGGTTCCGTCGCGAGGTGGCCACGGTGCGGGCGGTGCGCAGCCCGTTCACCGCCAACCTGATCAGCGCCTCGCTCGACGCGTCGCCGTACTGGCTGGCCACCGAGTACGTGCCGGGGCCGACGCTGCTGCGGGCGCTGCGGGACGGGCCGTTGGCGCCCGAGGCGTGCAGGGGGCTCCTCGCCGCGCTCGCCGAGGGGCTCGCCGCGGTGCACGCGCAGGGCGTGGTGCACCGCGACCTCAAGCCGCACAACGTCATCCTGGCGCCGAACGGCCCGCGCCTGATCGACTTCGGGATCGCGCGGACGGCCGACCAGACGCAGCTCACCAGGACCGGACAGGCGCCGGGCACCCCCGGGTACACGGCGCCCGAGGTGCTGCTCGGCGCCGAGGCGGGGCCGGCGGCCGACGTCTTCGCGCTGGGCGCGACGCTGGCGGCCGCGGCCACCGGCCGGGCGCCCTACGGCGGCGGGGAGTGGCCGGCCGTCAGCTACCGGGTGGTGCACGGCGAGGTCGACGTGGCCGACGTCGACCCGTGGCTCGCCGCGCTGATCCGCGCCTGCGTGGCCCGCGAGCCGGCCGACCGGCCGACGCCGGCGGACGTCGTCCGCCGCTGCGCGGTGAGTCGGTCCCTGACCGACCTCCCCACGTACCGCGCCCTCCAGGCGCTGGCCGAGCAGGCCCCCCACGACCTCCCCACGGCCACCGCCGCCGGCCTGGTCCCGCCGACACCGACCACCACCGGACGCGGCCGCCGCCGACAGATCACCGCCGCGGCCCTGGCCGTGACGGCCCTCACCACGACCGTCGCACTATGGCTCGGCACCCGCGACGACGGCACGGCGCCCGGCGACGACACCGCTGGCGGCACGCAGGCCAACGGCGGCGGAACCACGTCCTCCGGCGTCCAGGGCGGTGAGGGCGGCGACGGCGGCGAGGAGGCGACCGCCTCCGGCGTCCGGGGCGGTGGTGAAGAGGTGGACGGTGATGAAACGCCCACCCGGATCGTCGAGACCAATCCGGTGCGCGACTACTGGGACGGGTCCCGGTGCGTCGGCGAGGACACCCAGACCGAGGCCCGGCTCCTGTTCGACGTGGCACGCGACGGTAACGAGGTGTCCGTAAGCTTCGGCCACAACGACGACTTCGGGTCGCTCGAACCGCCGTTCCTCGTGACCGCGACCGTCAAGCCGCCGCACGACATCGACCCTGGCACCGGCCGGCCGATCGAGGGGCTCTTCCCGAACATGGGTTTCGGTTACGTCAGCGACGCCTGGGACGTTGCCACGGACGGCCACGCCCAGCTGACCTATCCCGACGACTTCCCCGAGGCGATCCCCCTGACCAACGACCCGGGCGCCTGGACCGTCCTCTTCTACGCCGTGGAGGGTCCGCAGAACTATGTGAGGATCGCCTGCTCGGGCTTTACCGTGGAGTGAGAGCACGGGCAAGTGCCCGAAGTGGGAGGGTGGTTGAGGTGATGCGACGGGTCGTGCTGTGGGCCGGTCTCGGCTTTGGCGGCCTGGCGTTCTTCATGGCGCTGCTGGTCGTGGGTGTCTACGGCGCGGCGGCCGGACTGCTCGGCGGCGGCGGGCGGCAGGGCGGCGGTCAGCTCGCTCGCAACACGGTGCCGCCCGAGTACGCGCCCCTGGTGCAGGAGTGGGGGAACCTGTGCCCAGAGCTCTCGCCCGCGCTGCTCGCCGCGCAGCTCAACCAGGAGAGCGGCTGGCAGCCCGACGTCGTGAGCCACGCCGACGCCCGCGGCATCGCCCAGTTCATCCCCAGCACGTGGGCCTCGTACGGGTTCGACGCCAACGGCGACGGCGAGGCGAACATCTGGGACCCGCAGGACGCGATCCCCTCGGCCGCCCGTTACGACTGCGCGCTGGCCGAGCAGTTGCGCGGGGTGCCTGGCGATCCGTCGGACAACATGCTGGCCGCCTACAACGCGGGCCCGTATCGCGTGATCCAGGCCGGAGGTGTGCCGCGGATCGAGGAGACGCAGAACTACGTCCGCATCATCCGCGAGGCCGAGGCCAGTTTCGCCGCGCCCGTGGAGGAGGCGGGTGGTGGGGGTG
>NZ_SMKC01000137.1 GCF_004348315.1 Streptomyces sp. 8K308
CCCCGGACGCCGAGCCGCCCGTCGAGGAACCGGAGTTGACGCCCGACCCCGAGCCCTCCTCGTCGCCGTCCTCCGCGAGCCTGCCACCCGTGACCGGCCTGCGGCTGCCCGTCGACGGCGATCCGCCGGACTCCGGCGGCTCCCTGGTGACCCGCACCCTGCTGGTCGTCGCCCCCGCCGTCCTCGCCGCCGCCGTGCTGCGCCCGCGCTCGCGGGCCGGCGCGCCCTCCCGTTCCAGCGCCCCCTAGGAGCCCGTGTGTCCGAATGGCTGGCCCTCACCGTCATCATCCTCGTGACCTGCGGAGCCGTCTTCCTGATCATCGTGTTCCGGCAACGCAGGGTCGGCGAGTCCGACGACCCGTCGGAGACCCCGGACGTCATCGAGTACATGACGATGATGCTGGGCGTCGTCTACGCGATCGTCCTCGGGCTCGCGATCGCCGGCGTCTGGGAGGCGCGCGGCGCCGCCGAGGAGTGGGTGCGGCAGGAGGCGCAGGCCCTGCACGAGATGGACGTGCGCGCCGGCGTCTTCCCGGCCGAGGTGCGGGACGAGATACGGGCCGACGTCACCGCCTATGTCGACTACGTGCTGGACGAGGAGTGGCCGCTGCTGCGTGACGAGGGCGAACTCGGCGACCGCGGTGACGAGTTGCTGCTGCGCCTGCGGGAGGTCGTCACCGGTAGGGAGCCCACCACGGTGCGGGAGACCGAGGCGTACCAGGGGCTCGTCGACCAGTTGGCGAGGGTCGACGAGGCACGCGTCGGGCGCGGCCAGAGCGCGGAGCCCACCATGCCGCTCGCGGTGTGGATCGGCCTGGTCAGCGGGGCCGCCGTGGTGATCGGCATGGTCTTCGTGCTCCAGATCCGCCGCTCCGCACGGGAGTTGCTGCTGGCCGGGCTCTTCACCGCGATGATCGCCTTCCTGCTGTTCCTGGTCTGGCACTTCGACGCCCCCTACGCCCGCGGCCTGGACGACGTCACCGAGACCTACACCGCCCTCTTCCCACACGCGGGCACGGACTCCTGACGGCCCCTCGTGCCCGTCCGACGCCTGGACGCAAGCCCTAGCATGATGCGAATGAGCCCTCTGTTCCCGGCCCTGGCGGCCGCGTCGGACGCGCCGGCGCTGCGCTTCGATGACCGGATAGTCAGCTACGCCGAGTTGCGCGCCATGGCCGGCGCCCTCGCGGAGCACCTGTCGGGCCATCGTCGGGTGGCGGTGTGGGCGACGCCTACGCTGGAGACGGCGGTCGCGACGGTGGCGGCGCTGCTCGCCGGAGTGCCGGCGGTGCCCCTCAACCCGGGGAGCGGCGAGCGGGAGTTGGCGCACATCGTCGGCGACAGCGAGCCTTCGCTGGTGCTGGCCCCGGCCGGGGCTGAGCTGCCGCACGCGCTGGCCGCGAAGGACCGCCTGGACGTCGTCACCCGCCTCCCCGCCGGCCCACAGGGCGAGCCGCCGGCCGAGCCCGACCCCGAGGTCCCGGCCCTGATCGTCTACACCTCGGGCACCACCGGACCGCCCAAGGGCGTGCTGCTGCCCCGCCGCGCGGTCGCCGCGACGCTGGACGCGTTGGGCGAGACGTGGGGGTGGACCGGCGCAGACGTCGTGGTGCACGCGCTGCCGCTGTTCCATGTGCACGGCCTCGTGCTCGGGGTGCTCGGTCCGCTGCGGCACGGCGGCACGGCGCACCACGTGGGCCGGTTCTCGCCCGAGGCGGTGGCCGGCGCGCTGGCCGGGGGCGGCACCGTGCTCTTCGGGGTGCCCACCATGTACCACCGGCTGGCCGAGGCGGCCGACCGCGACGCGTCAGTCGCCGCCGCGCTGGCCGGGGCGCGGCTGCTGGTCTCCGGCTCGGCACCGCTGCCGCTGACCGACCACGAGCGGATCCTGGCCGCCACCGGCCGTCGGGTGGTGGAGCGTTACGGCATGACCGAGACGCTGATGAACACCAGCGTGCCGGCCGGCGCGGACGCCGCGGCGACCGGCACGGTCGGGGTGCCGCTGCCCGGCGTGGCGCTCCGGCTGGTCGACGAGGCCGGCCGGGTGATCGAGGGGGACGACGGTGAGACGGTGGGCGAGATCCAGGTGCGCGGGCCCAACCTGTTCTCTGGCTACCTCAATCGCCCGGACGCCACGGCCGCCGCCTTCGACGGCGACTGGTTCCGCACCGGCGACATGGCGACGCGGGACGCCGCCGGCCGGTACCAAATCGTGGGGCGCGGCTCGACCGACCTGATCAAGAGCGGCGGCTACCGGATCGGCGCCGGCGAGATCGAGAACGTGCTGCTGGCACACCCCGGGGTCGCCGAGGCCGCCGTGACCGCCGCGCCCGACCCCGATCTCGGGGAGCGGATCATCGCCTGGGTTGTGCCGAGGGACGGGACGAGCCCGCCCTCGGCGCGCGAGCTGACGGAGCATGTGGCGGGCCAGCTGGCCGCGCACAAGCGGCCGCGTGAGGTCCGGTTCAGGTCCGCGCTGCCGCGCAACGACATGGGCAAGATCCTCAAGCGGGAGCTGGTGTGACCGAGCCGGCCGCGCCGGCCCGCGCGCTGGTGGCCGCGCTGGCCGGTGACCGGTTCACGGAGCTGCCCTACCGTCCGACCGCCGGCCACCTGGCGGCAGAGGGGGACGAGCCGATCGGCTGGCCCGGCTACGGCGCGGCCCGGTCGCTGGCCGCCCGGCGCAGCGGGGAGTCGGAGGCGGTGGTCTGCGGCATCGGCCGGGTGGGCGGCGGTGATGCGGTGCTGATCGCCTTCGAGTTCCGCTTCCTCGGCGGCACGATCGGCCGGGCCGTGGGTGAGCGGATCGCCGGCGCGCTGATCACGGCCCGCGAACTCTCGCTGCCCGTCGTCTCGTTGATCGCCAGCGGCGGCAGCAGGGTCCAGGAGGGCATGTTCGCGCTGGCGCAGTTGCAGCGAATCGCCACCCAGCTGGTGCGGCTGCGGGCGGTCGGGCTGCCCCACCTGGCCGTCCTCGCGGGGCCGGTCACGGGCGGCGGGTGGGCGACGCTCGGGGCCGGCGCCGACGTCCGGATCGCGCTGCCCGGCGTGCAGGTGGGCTTCGCCGGTGCCCGGGTCAGGCCGCGCGACGCGGACCCGGCCGCCTACACGGCCGAGGCACAGGCCGCGATCGGCCAGGTGGACGAGCTGGTGCCGCCCGAGGATCTCGGCCCCGTCGTGGCGCGCTGGCTCTCGCTCCTGACGACGCCGGCGGCGGCGGGCCCGGCGTCGCCGCCCAGGGCGCTGCGGGCGGTGCCCCCGCCGGAGACGGGCTGGGCGGCCGTGGAGTTGGCGCGCGATCCGGGCCGGCCGCGCGCCGAGGCCTATCTGCGGGCCTACTTCACCGAGCGGGCCCCGCTCGCCAGCCCCGACCCCGGGCTGCTCTGCGGCTTCGGGCGCCACCAGGGGCGCACCGTGGCGTACGTGGCCCAGTGCGGCACGGCCAACACCCCGGCCGGTTTCCGGGCCGCGACCCGCCTGATGCGGCTCGCCGACCGGCTGTCCGTGCCGGTGCTGACGCTGGTGGACACGCCGGGCGCGGCCAACGGCGCGGAGGCGGAGCGGGACGGGGTGGGGCCCGCGATCGCCGAGTCGATCATGGCGGTGGCGGCGGCGACCATCCCGGTGACCACCCTGATCATCGGCGAGGGCGGCTCGGGCGGCGCCGTGGCGCTGACCTCGCCGGGGCGGACGTGGGTCACCCCGGACAGCTACTACTCGGTGGTGGCGCCGGAGTTGGCGGCGGCCATCGTCAAGCGGGACCCCGAGCAGGTCCGCGCCATGGCCGACCAGCTGCGGCTGCGCCCGAGCGACCTGGTGGAACTCGGCGTGGCCCGCGGAATCGTGCCGGTCGGCAGGCCCAATACCGGTGACTTTATGGCTCTCGAGAGCGCCGTAGGGCGACGTTCCCGCAGGTCAGACGCGCGAATCGACCCTTAAGTCACTGGCATTGCGGCTAGGCCCGTACTTCGCGGGTCACTGGTCCAGGTCAGTGGCCAGCGGGTTTGTCCGATGTCGGTGTCGAGGATGTCTGTCGAGGAGGTGGCCACACGCCTCCGGGGACCCGGCTGCGTCGCCCCCGACGTCACCCCGGCCCTCGAGCCCGGCAACGCGGCGCGGGCAAACGGGTGGCCTCCGCCGCCCGGGAGTGGCGGAGGCCGGGAGGGTGCCTGCAGCGGGTGCGTCAGCCGGGTATGACCCGCCAGCCGGTGTAGACCGTCGGCGCGACGCTCGTGCCCGCGGTCGAGCCGTGCAGGTAGCAGAGGCCGCCGTCCTCTGGAAGGGCGCCGATGGAGCGGTACTCGCGGATGGTGTAGTCCACGGCGTACGCCTCGACGCCGTACTGGCCGATCACCCGGCCGTACGGGGGAACGGGCGTGGTGGCCGTGACACCGGTCGTGGTCGTCGTGCTCTGTGTGATGCTCGCGCTGACGTTGGCGCTCAGGAAGCCGAACAGCGAGGCACTGGTGCCGGCCGTGACGGTCAGACTGAACGTCCTCGACACCGACGATGTGAAGCTTCCCGTGATCTCCCTGTTCGTGCCGTTGACGACCACGCGTTCCTCGCTCACGAGGAAGTCGGGCCTCACCGAGTTGATGACGTACTCACCCGCCACGTACTCGGGAGTGAAGCTTCCGTTGTAGAAGTAACTCCATGTCAATCCGCTGGGACAATACCCCTCGTCCGCCTGGGCCGGGGACGAGGTGCCCACGGTCAGCGTCGTCGTCAGGGCAACCAGCGCCGCCCCGACCGCGACCCGAGATCTCCACCGCGCCAGGCGACGCGGGCCGCTCCTGGCCCGTGTACTGCGGTCGGCCATTCTTCTTCCTTTCTCGGTGCCCTGCTGCGGATCCCCCGAGCAGCGTTGGCCGACCATATGCGGCCGCGACGCCGCGGTCTTCGTGATATGGCGAAGACCGCGGCGCATCAGCGACGGCGACTTGGTCACTTCGCGCAGTCGTCGGTGCGGGGTGGAGCGTCCACGTCGCCCACGGGAGCCGGAGGGGTGGGCCGCTCCGCCATCTCAGGTCCCGCGCGGGCCTGGAGGACGGCCTCCACCTCGACCAGCCGGGCCGTCCGGATCACGGCGTACTGGGCCCGCCACTCGACGGCGTCACTGGCCAGCGCCCCCAGCCGGATCCTGTCCACCCCGCCGTACAGGACCCTGACGTCGAGCCCCTCGACCGGATCCCAGATCCGGTCTTCGCGGGTGACTGATTCAGGCGGAGCCGTGTTGTTGCCGGTGTCCGATGGGGGCGGTCACGTTGATGGGCGTGTGACGAAGTCTTCCCGGCCCGCGGCCACGGACAGCGCGTCCGCGCATGGAGCGCGTGGTCAGCGCCGTGGTGGAGACGCGTCTGTGCGCTCTTGGGGGTCGGCTCCGCAGATCCTTCGGGGTTGACTCCGGGCCGGTGTTGTGCGCGAGACGTGGAAGGGGGTGCTCAGAAGATCACGGTGATCTTTCCTGCCAGGCTGCCTCGGAGGAAGCGTTCGTGTGCGGCTTGGATCTCTGGGAGGCCGAAGGTGGAGTGCACACGCAGCCGCAGGGAGCCGCGGTCGACGAGCCTGGTGAGTTCGTTCAGTCCCGCGCCGTCCTCACGCACCTGGTTGACGGTGGTACGCACACCGCGGGAAGACAGGTCGGGTACTGGACCTGCCTGGGTGGCGATCGACGCATACCGGCCGCCATCTGCCACTGCCTCGGTCACGAACGCCCCGAAGGTATCGAAGACCGCGTCATAGCTGCGGTGTTGAAGAGCTCGGCGGTCGGTGGCGACGAGGTCCGCACCGTGCTCACGGGCGAAGGCGACCTGCGCATCCCGGGAGACCAGAGCGTCGACCTTGACGCCGCGCGCACGGGCGATCTGCAGCGCCAACCCGCCAACCGCACCTGCGGCACCGGCGATCAGCAGCCGCTCACCGGCCTTCATCGCAAGCCAGTCCAGGGTCTGCCAAGCCGTCAGTCCGGGAAGCGGCAAGATGGCCGCCTCGGCCAGGCTGACCGTCTGCGGCGCAGGGGCGACGGCCCGTGCTGGAAGCGCGACCAGATCGGCCCAGGTCCCCCGGCCGGAGTTGAGCTGGTGCGACATGGCGATGACGCGTTCCCCGGCGCGCAGCCCACTGCTGCCGCCGTCGACCACGATGCCGGCCAGGTCCCAGCCAAGCGTCATCGGCAGTGGCGGCGTTCCTTCGCCGATGGCCCCTTCTCGCGTCTTGTCGTCGACGGGATTGATGCTGGTCGCGACAGTCCGGACCAACACATCCCCGGTGCCCGGTTCAGGCTCGGGAGTATCAACGACGACGAGGACGTCGGGGGTGCCGAAGCGATCTACCTGTATGGCGCGCACGAAAGGTCCTTCCACGACTGGTGCTGACGGGAGATCAACACCCGAGGTGATCACGGGATTCCTGATCGCGGCTACGGCTCGCGGCCAGACCGGTAGGTGGCCCCACCCGCGACATTGGGCTCCGTCCTGGCGGCGGGCAGGGCAGGCCGCGGCTTGCCGTGGTTCACTTCGGCCGAACGGTTCGCCCGCCATGCCCGTCCGCATCGCTAGTCCGATAGCCCCGAGTGCAGCCGAACGCGTGCGGCTGAAGAAGATGGCCTACGGCCACAAGACCGAGCACCGGCTACGGGTGCGTGCACACGTCGTCCTGCACGCCGCGCGCGGCCGCTCCAACGCGCGCATCGCCCGGGAGACGGGCCTGCACCTGGACACCGTGCGCCGCTGGCCTGGCCGGTTCGCCGAACACGGCCTGCCCGGGCTCAAGGACCGCAGCGCTGCGGCCGTCACGCCTCGTTCGCACCGCTGCGGGCCACCGAGGTCAAGGCGCTGGCCTGCCGGTTGCCCGCCAAGGGCGGGGTGCCGCTGGCTCGCTGGTCGTGCCCGGAACTGGCCTGCGAGGCCGTCCGGCGAGGCATCGCCGCGTTCGTGTCGGCATCCACCGTGCGCCGCTGGCCGCCCGAGGATGCGATCAAGCCCTGGCAGCACCGCTCCTGGACCTTCATCACCGACCCCGGCTTCCGGCTGGAGGCCGCCCGGGTACTGGACCTGTACGCCCGCACCTGGCAGGGCGAACAGCTGGGCGATGGCGAGTACGTGATCACTGCAGACGAGAGGACCTCCATCCAGGCCCGCTGCCGCTGCCACCCCACCCTCGCCGCCTACGACGTCCACGCCGCTAAGGTGTTCGGCCGCACCGAAGAACGCACCGGCATGCTCCCGTGCATGAACCTGGCTACCCAGGTCATGAGCCAGGAACCCCACGCAAGCGCCAAGCGCGTGTTCAGGTCGAGTGGAATAGCCGGTCGCGCCAGGCCGCCCGCAGCGATGGTCGGCAGCCAGGAAAGACATCCTCGCGTCGCACGAACTGCCAGACTGTCCTTCTGAGCACCCGTGAGAAGGAGACTCGTCGCGGCAGGTCAAGCCACACAACGGTGTCGGCTTGAGCCCGCACGAGATCGGCGACCTGCCTGAAGTAGCTGCCTGCGATGATCCAACGCTCGTGGGCAAGCACCTTCTGCGTCCGCTCACGGAACACATTGAGGTCGACACGACTCCAAGCTGGCCCCAGAACAGCAGGTCCAGGTCTGTGACCGGTGTCTCCAGGGCCTCCCCGCGTGCCCTGGCCAACGTGGTCTTGCCGGCCCCCGCAGCCCCCACCACCACGATTCACTTGATCATCTGGTTCAGGGTGCCAACGGCCTGGTTCCGAATCAATGCCCACAGCAGCGCCACTGGCCGCATCACCCATCACCCATCACCCATCACCCGCCGTCCTCGCTCACACGCTCAACGGCGGCAGGCTGCCCAGCGAACGATCAAGTGATCAGCTACCGAGTGACGTCGTTTCTCACTGATGTTGATCAAACCAGGGCGGCCTGGGTGACTCCCGAACTCAGGTCGAAACGACATCCATGAAAAGTGACACAGCCAGGCCGGGTGATCCTCTACCACCTCCGGCCTGCGGCTACGGGTCTCGGCGGACAGGGCCTACGTCGCGTGTTCCGGCCGGAGGCCGGCCAGGCGGGCGACGCGGCGGTAGGAGTCGAGCCGGCCCGGGTAGCCGTCACCGAATGTCAGCAGCAGTTCATCGGCGCCGGTGCGGGCGATGAGGGTGCCGAGCGCGTCGGTCATCTGGTGCTCGTCGCCGTGCAGTTGGCTGGCCCTCGCCTGGTCGAACAGGCGTTGCTCGCGCTCGGTGAAGCGGCGGGCCGCCACCCGTGCCGGCGGTTCGAGGGGTGGGAAGACGCCGCGGGTGCGGGAGTAGACGGTGGCCCACGCCTCGGGGAGCTGGAGCGTCGCGGCCTCCTCGGCGGTGGCCGCGACGGCGGCGTTGACGGAGAGCACCAGGTAGGGCCGGTCTCCGTGCGAGCCCGGGGTGAACTCGGAGCGGTAGCGGTCGATGGCGGCCAACATGCGGTCCTCGTCGCCGAGGTGCGCCATCACCAGCGGCAGCCCGTGCGCGGCGGCGATGCCGGCGCCCTCGCCCACGGCCAGCACGAAGGCCGGCACCCACAGCCCGGTCGCGGGCGGCGCGGCCAGCGGCCCGGTGCCGTCGAAGTAGGAGAGCAGTTCGGCCAGTTGCTCGCCGAAGCGGTCGGCGTCCGCCTTCTCGGCGCCGAGCGCGCTCCGCACCGCTGCGGTGAAGCCGACGGAGCGGCCGAGCCCCATGTCGACGCGGCCGGGGAACAGCGACTCGAGGACGCCGAACTGCTCGGCCACCACGAGCGGGCGGTGGTTGGGCAGCATCACGCCGCCGGTGCCGACCCGGATCCGGTGGGTGGCGGCGGCGACCGCGGCCGCGAGGACAGTGGGGGCCGAGCCGGCGACGCCGGGGACCGCGTGGTGTTCCGCGACCCAGAACCGGTGGTAGCCGAGCGCCTCCGCCTGCCGGGCGAAGTCGACCGTCTCGCGCAGGGCCTCCCGTGGGGCCTGTCCTTCGCGGATCAGCGCCCGGTCGAGGATCGACCAGCGCACCGACCGGAGTCGTGCCGTGTTGTCCACTCCTGTTCCAACCACTCCTCTTCCAACCACCGCGGGTGCGGAAGATTCCCGGCGGGGCGTCAGGCGGCCGTGGTCGGGAACTCGGTCACCCGGTCGCACCAGCGGTCGAGGAGCACCCGGTCGTGGCCCACGGCGAGCAGCGCGGCGCCGTGCTCGGCGCGGTACGCCTCGACGAGGGCGACCAGCGCGGCGGTGGTGGAGGCGTCGAGCATGGCCGTCATCTCGTCGCAGACCAGCAGCTTGGGGCCGGGCAGCAGGGCGCGGGCGACGCAGGCGCGCTGCAGTTGTCCGTCGCTGACCTCGTGCGGGCGGCGGCGCAGCAGACTCTCGGCGAGCCCGGCGGCCTCGGCGAGTTCGGCTGCCCGGCCGGCGAGCTCGCGGGCCCGGCCGGTGGCGGCGGCCGGCTCGGCGATGAGCTCCCGCAGGGTCAGCCGGGGGTCGGCGGCGAGCCGCGGCTGTTGGAAGACGACGCCCACGCTGGTACGGAGCGCGCGGGGGGCCCGGAACCGGAAGCCGCGCACGGTCTCGCCGGCGAGCCGCACGGTGCCCGCGTCGGGCCGGTGCAGCAGCGCGGCGACCCTGGCCAGCGTCGACTTGCCGCAGCCGCTCGGCCCGACGAGACCGACGGCCTCGCCGTCGGCCACGGTCAGCGAGACGTCACGGATCACCGGGGCCCCGCGGTCGTATCCGGCGGTGACGCGGCTCAGCTCAAGCATCGGCGGGCTCCGGGGCGTGGTGGCAGGCGACGCCGTCGGTCAACTCGGGCAGGGCGGCGCAGCGTTCGGTGGCGAGGTGGCAGCGGGCGGCGAAGGCGCAGCCTCCGGGGAGCGCGTCCAGTTCGGGGGGCAGCCCGGGGATGGGCGTGAAGGAGCGCTCGGGGAGGGCTTCCAGCAGACCGCGGGCGTAGGGGTGGCGTGGTCCCGGCGTGCCGAAGAAGTCGCGCGCGGGGGCGATCTCGACGATGCGGCCGGCGTACATGACGGCCACCCGGTCGGCGATCCGCTCGGCCGCCGCCAGGTCGTGGGTGATCACGAGCAGGGCGTGGCCGGCGTCGGCGTGCCGGCGCAGTTCGGCGACGGTGCGGTCCACCAGGTCACGGTCGAGCCCTGTGGTGGGCTCGTCGGCGATGAGCAGCGGCGCGTCGGCGACCAGCGCGAGGGCGGTGGCGGCGCGCTGGGCGAGCCCCCCGGAGAGCTGGTGCGGGTAACGGTCGAGGTGGTCGGCGGGGAACGCGGCGCGCGCGGCGGCCACCTCGGCGGCCTCGCGGAGCCGGGTCCGCGGGGTGTCGGTCAGCTCCCGCACGGTCTCCTCGAGGTGGGAGCGTACACTCCTGACCGGGGTCAGGTGGGCGGCCGGGCTCTGCGGCACGAGACCGACGAGCCGCCCGCGCACCCGTCGCGCCAGCTCCTCATCGCTTGCCGTGAGCAGTTCGACGGGGTCGGCCGCGCGGGTGCCGGACGGGGAGCCGTCGGCTCGGCCGCGTAGCTGGGCGGTGCCCCTGGTGCGGGCGTTGGCGGGCAGGAGGCCGAGCAGGGCGGAGGTCAGCACGGACTTGCCGCAGCCGCTCTCGCCGACCAGCGCCAGGCACTCGCCGGGCGCGAGGTCGAAGGAGACGTCGTTCACGGCGGCCACCTCGCGGCCCCGCGGCATCAGGAACCGCACGGAGAGCCCCCGCACGTACAGTACGGCAGGCGCCTCGTCCATCCGCCGCTCCTCCCTCTCCTCCGTCTCGTCGTCCGTACTCGGCCCGTCCGTACTCGGCCCGTCCGTTCTCGGCCTGTCCATGCTCGGTCCGTCCGTACTCGGCCCGTCCGTACTCGGCCCGTCCATACTCGGCCCGTCCGTACTCGCCTCGTCCGCTTGAGCGTCGTCCGCCGTCACGCCGTCGGCTCTCGTGTCCTCGTGGCCGGTGCGGCCGGGGCCCGTCACAGCACCAGCTCCGAGCGGCGGCGAGGGTTGATGCGCTCGCGCCAGACGCCGGCGAGGCCGGCGATGGCGAGCGTCGGGAGGACGATGAAGAGCCCGGGGAAGAGCGTGGGCCACCAGTCGCCGGCGGCCAGCGAGCCGCGGGCGCCGTTGATCATGGTGCCCAGGCTGGCCTGGTGGGCCGGGATGCCGAGGCCGAGGAAGGACAGCGCCGACTCGTGCCAGACGGCGTGCGGCACCATCAGCACGGCCGCGAGCCCCGCCTGTGGCAGCACCGCAGGCACCAGGTGCCGGGTGACCACCCGGCGGCGCGAGGCGCCGCCGGAGATGGCCGCCTCGACGAACGGGCGGCCGCGCAGCGACAGCACCTCGGCCCGCACGATGCGCGCCGTCGACACCCAGTGGGTGAGTCCGACGGAGGCGACCACCGGCCAGATCCCGGGCCGGAACATCGCCACGATGAAGATGCCCATCAACAGGTGCGGTACGGCGGTGAACACGTCGACGGCCCGCATCACGAGGCGGTCGGTACGGCCGCCGAGCGCGCCGGCCAGGCAGCCGACGGCGAGGCCGAGCACGCTGGCCGTGAGCGCCGCGACCACGCCCACGGTGAGCGAGACCCGCAGCCCGTAGACGCTGCGGAGCAGCACGTCGCGGCCCAGGTCGTCGGTGCCGAAGAGGTGGTCGGCGGAGGGCGGCGACAGCTTGGCGGTGAGGTCGACGGCCTGTTGGTCGAGGGGGAAGAGCAGCGGCACGAGCAGCGCGGCGAGTGCGGCGGCGCCGGCCAGCGCGGCGGAGGCGGCGACCCGGATGGTCCGGGTGCCGCGGCGTGCGGTGCCGCGCGCGCGCCAGGTCGGTTCGGCGGTCAGGGCCATGGGGATCACATCTCGTCGTGGTCGACGCGCGGGTCGGCCAGGCCGTAGAGGAGGTCGGCCAGCAGGTTGCCGGCCAGCACGGTGAGCGCGGAGAGCACCGCGAGGGCGGCCAGCAGGTGGAAGTCGGAAGCGGTCGCGGCCCGCACCGTGGCCGAGGCGATGCCCGGCCAGCTGAACACGGTCTCCACCAGCAGGGCGCCGGTGATGAGTTCGGGGACGCGGGTGCCGATCAGGGTGAGCACGGGCAGCAACCCGGAGCGCAGCGCGTGGCCGCGCAGCACCGTACCCTCGCGCAGGCCGCGGGCGCGCGCGCCGCGCACCGGGTCCTCGCGGAGCGCGTCGGCCACGCCCTGGCGGGTGTAGAGCACGAACCAGGGCAGCTGGGAGAGGGTCAGCACGGCGGCCGGCAGGGCGAGGTGGCGGAGCAGCGCGCCGGCGGTGACGACGTCGCTGCCGGGGTCGGTGAGCCCGCCGGACGGCAGCACGTCGAGGCGCAGCGCGAACAGCCAGACGGCCAACAGGGCGAGCCAGAACGGCGGCGCGGCCTGGAGGGCGTAGCTGACCGAGGTGATCATCCGGTCGGTGGCGCCGCCCTGCCGGCGGGCGGCGAGCGTGCCGAGCGCGGTGCCGAGCAGTACTGCGCCCACGAAGGCGACCGCGCACAGCAGCACCGACCAGCCGATGCGTTCGCCGATGACCTGGCCGACCGGCTGGTGCAGGGTGTTGGACTGGCCGAGGTCGCCGGTGAGGGCGGCCGTGAGCCAGCGCCACCACTGCTCGACGAAGGTGCCGTCGGCGGCGAGCGAGGCCCGCAGCTGGTCCAGGGTCTCCTGGGAGGCGCCCATGGCGCTGCCGCCAAGGTACTGGCGGACGGGGTCGAAGGGCGAGGCGGCGGCGATGGCGAACATGCCGAGCGTGACGAGGGCCAGCACCGGGATGGCGGCGAGCAGCCGCCGCCCGGCGAGCCTGGCCATCGGTGTCCAGGGGAGCGAGGCGGCGCCGCTCACCCGCGGATCCGCCAGTCCTCGACGTTCCACCAGGGGCCGTGACCGAGGCCGTGGTCGTGGGGCTCCGGCTGGGTGGTGACGCCGTCCCAGTCGTCGGCCATCACGTAGACGTGGTCGATGTGGGTGAGGAAGGTGTAACCGGGGTCGTCGACCAGGGCGCGCTGAATCCGGTCGTAGGCGGCCTGGCGCTCGTCCCGGTCGGCGGTGCGGCGGGCGAGGTCGAGCTGTTCGTCCACCTCGGGGTTGTCGTACTGGCCCATGTTGTTCCAGCCGTCGCCGGCGAGCTCGGAGTAGAGCAGGCCGTAGAGGTCGAAGTCGGGGTCGGACGGGTTCCCGCCGCCGGAGAGGACGGCGTCCTCGGTTAGCCGCCCCTCGATGACCTCCCAGGATCCCGACTCGACGGTGACGTCGACGCCGATCTCGGCCGCGTCGGTCGCGTAGGCGAGGGCGTACTCCTGGCGGAGCCGGTCGCCGGCCGGGTACCAGAGGGTGAACTCGGCGCGCTGTCCGTCGCGGGCTCGGACGCCGTCGTCGCCGAGGGTCCAGCCGGCCTCGTCGAGGATGCGGCCGGCGGCCTCGGGGTCGTAGTCGCGCTCCGTGCCCTCGGCGAACCAGGGGCTGCTGACGGGGATGGGCCCGTAGGCGGCGTGGCCGGCGCCGAGGAGCACGCTGTCGACCATCAGTTCCCGGTTGACGGCGAGGTCGAGGGCCCGGCGGACGTCGCGGTCGCCCGTGACGGGGTTGCCGCTCGGCAGAGTGACGGCGCGGAAGTCGGCACTCTCGGCCTCGTGCGTGACCAGGTCCTCGTCCTCGGCGAAGCCCTCGGCCAGGTTGGGGGGCAGCACGGCCGCGTCCAGGTCGCCGGAGCGCAGCCGGGTGGCGCGGACGTCGTCGTCGGGGATGACGGCCATGGTGAGTCGCCGGACCTCGGGCTCGCCGCCCCAGTAGTCGGGGTTGGCCTCGAAGGTGAGGCGCTCGCCAGGGGTCCAGCCGGTGAGCACGTAGGGCCCGGTGCCGACCGGCTCGGTGTTGTAGGGGCCGGTGTTGACGTCCTGGTCGCCGGCGGCCGATGCGGAGGCGATCGGCAGCACGGTGCGCTCGGCGAACGGGGCGTAGGGGTAGGCAAGGGTGAAGACGACGGTGTGGTCGTCCTCGGCGCGCACGTCCTGGAGGGCGTCGAGCTCGTCCCGGTACGGGTTGTTCGTGTCCGGGTCGAGGATCGTCTGGTACGTGAAGACGACGTCGTCGGCGGTGAACGGGTCGCCGTCGGTGAACTCGACGCCCTCGCGCAGGCGGTAGGTGTAGATCAGGCCGTCGTCGCTGACCTCGGGAAGCTCGGTGGCCAGGGCCGGCGTGAGCTGGAGGTCGGCGTCGTGCCGCAGCAGGCCGTCGAAGATCTTGGAGTTCCCGTCCTTGCCGTAGCCGAGGAGCGGACTGAGGGTGTCGGGCTCGGTGGCTATGCCCACGACGAGCGAGTCGTGGGCGGCCTCCGCGCCTCCCTCGTCCGGCGCCGAGCAGGCGGTGAGGGCGAGCAGCACGGCCACCACCACGCCTCCCGCGCTCCGTGTCCATGGCCTGCGGACTGTCATGGGGCCACCCCTGTTGATGATCAGACGCTCTTGCGAACCATGCGCAATTAAAACAGAACAGAGGTGACATGCCAGCTTCATGGGCGTAAAGCGCGGGAGACCGGCCCGGGCCGGCCGGCCCGGCCCGGGACCCGCGCTATCCGCCGAGCGCCTGCCCGGGCAGGCCGTGCTCGGCCAGGAAACGCAGCTGCTCTCGGGCCTGCGAGGCGCGGCCGCCAGCGTGGTCGCCGAACTGCCAGATGCTCATCTCCTTCTCGCCCACGTACCGGTTGTAGGCGGCGTAGACCGTGGACGGCGGGCAGACCGGGTCCATCAGCCCGACGCTGAACAGCGCGGGCGCGCTGGCCCTTGCGGCGAAGTGCTGGCCGTCGAAGTAGTTGAGAGTGCGGAAGACGTTGTCCACCTCGTCGCGCTGGTGGACGCCGAGGTACTGCACCAGCTCCGGGTAGGGGCCGGCGGAGGCGATGTCGGCGGCTCGCCGGTAGTGGCACAGGAACGGCACGTCGATCAGCGCGCCGGCCACCGCGTCCCCCGCCAGGCCGGCCGTCGCCAACGCCAGGCCGCCGCCCTGGCTGCCGCCGGCCACGATCACCCGCTCCGGGTCGACGGCCGGGTGCTCCCGGATCGCGTCCACGGCGCGCACGCAGTCGGTCATCAGCCGCCGGTAGTAGTACTCGTCGGGGCTGGCTATGCCGCGGGTCATGAAGCCGCCCACGAACTGCGGCGTCGGCACCGCGTCCGGGTCCGGGGTGTCGTGCCCCTGGCCGCGCGAGTCGACGACGAACTGCGCGTAGCCCGCGGCGTTCCACAGCAGGTGCTCCAGGTGCAGGCCGCGCCCGCCCGAGTAGCCGATGTAGCTGACGACCGTGGGCAGCGGCCCCCGCGCGCCCCTGGGCAGCAGCAGCCAGGCGGCGATCGGCTGGCCGCCCCAGCCGGGGAACCGCGCGTCGAAGACGTCCACCGCGGCCAACGGCGAGTCGGTCACCGGCCGGTACTCGGCGGGGGCGCCGTCGGCGGCGCGTGCCGTGGCCAGAGTCCCGGCCCAGAAATCGTCGAAGTCCGCGGGCTCGGCGACCGCGGGGCGATACTCCCGCAGCTCGTCCAGCGACATGTCGGTAAGCGGCATGCTGTGTGCCTCTCCTCGTAGGTGCCGCGGAGAAACTACGTCGCGCGGCATTCCAGGTCAACGCCCCTTTTTCGAGCGATCGACGCTGCGGACGAGCCGAACCCGGCCGCCGGTGGTACCCATGGACCATGGACTGGATCGCCGCCCCCGACTACTGGCTGAGCCGCCTCGTGGTCCAGCGCGGGCTGGCCCTGATCTACCTGCTCGCCTTCCTCTCGGCGATCCGTGAGTTCCCCGTGCTGGCCGGCGAGCGCGGCCTCACCCCGGCCCCCCGCTTCCTGCGCGCGGTGCCGTTCCGCTGCGCGCCCAGCCTCTTCCGGCTCCGCTACTCCGACCGCCTGTTCCTGGCCACCGCCTGGCTCGGCGCCGCGCTCTCCGCCGCGCTGGTCGCGGGCCTCGGCGACCTCGTACCCCTGTGGGCGTCGATGGTCCTGTGGGCGGTGCCCTGGCTGCTCTACCTCTCCATCGTGAACATCGGCCAGGTCTGGTACGCCTTCGGCTGGGAGTCCCTGCTGCTCGAGGCCGGCTTCCTGGCGATCTTCCTCGGCAACGACGACGCCGCCCCGCCCACCGCCGGCCGCTACCTGCTGATCTGGCTGGTCTTCCGCGTCGAACTGGGCGCCGGCCTGATCAAGTGGCGCGGCGACCCGTGCTGGCGCCGGCTGACCTGCCTCTACCACCACCACGAGACCCAACCCATGCCAGGACCGCTCAGCTGGTACTTCCACCACCTGCCCCGCCCTCTGCACCGGGTGGAGGCCGCGGCCAACCACATCGCCCAACTGCTGGTCCCGTTCTGCCTCTTCCTCCCCCAGCCGACGGCCAGCTGGGCGGCCGCGGTGGTGATCGTCACCCAGCTGTGGCTGGTCGCCAGCGGGAACTTCGCCTGGCTCAACTGGCTCACGCTGGTCCTGGCC
>NZ_SMKC01000138.1 GCF_004348315.1 Streptomyces sp. 8K308
CCACGAGGCGGCATGACGAGGCCCCGGACGGCCCTGACGACCGGGCGGTCCGGGGTGCGGGCGGGACGGAGCCGGCGGGGCGGTCGGGGCTACTTGCCGCCGTTGCCGCCCTTGCCGTCCTTGCCGCCGCCGAACGAGCCCATCGACTCGTAGATCTCCTTGCAGGTGGGGCACACCGGGTACTTCTTCGGGTCCCGGCCCGGCACCCAGACCTTGCCGCAGAGCGCGACGACGGGGGTACCGTCGAGCGCGCTCGCCATGATCTTGTCCTTCTGGACGTAGTGGGCGTAGCGCTCGTGGTCGCCATCGCCGTGCGTCGTCTGCGGGGTGGGCTCGACGAGGGTGCCGGTGCCCGCTCCGCGCTCGGGCTCGAGAGTGCTCATGAGTCACAAGCCTAATTGAGCGACGGGTCGTCCGGGTATGTCGCGAGCAGCGCCAGGCTGCCGCGCTGCCGGCGCAGCACGGCACGCCACAGCCGCTCGGGCTCGGGCACCGAGACGTCCCCCGGCTCCGAGTCCACGACGTACCAGGCGCCCTCGTCCAGCTCGCGCTCCAGCTGCCCGGGGCCCCAGCCGGCGTATCCGGCGAAGATCCGCAGGCTGCCGACCTCGGCCGCCAGCACCTCGGGCGGCGCCTCCAGGTCGACCAGGCCGATCGAGCCGTGCACCCGGCGCCAGCCCAGCGGCCCGGTGCCCGGCACCACGGCGATCGCCAGCGCCGCGTCGAGCGCCACGGGGCCGCCCTGGAAGACCACTCCGGGCTCCCCGGCGAGCGAGGCCCACGGCTCGAGCACCTCGGAGACGCCCACCGGCGTCGGACGGTTCAGCACCACGCCGAGCGCCCCCTCCCGGTCGTGGTCGAGAAGCAGCACCACGGAGCGGTCGAAGTTGGGATCGGACAGGGCCGGGGTGGCCACCAACAGCCGCCCGGTGAGCGAGGACGCCTCGGTCATGGCCCCCATGATTCCGCATCGGGTGGGCGCTGGGGAGTGCCGTCCGCCAGCCCGCGGCGCCGGCGGTCATAGCATGGCTCACTGGCATTCCCATGCGGTCGCCGTCGAAGGGCGGTGGCCCCCGCACCGACCCGTAGGGATCTCGAGTTCGATGACCGACGACGTACTGATTGTTCACGGCGGCACCCCTATCGAGGGGGAGATCAGGGTCCGCGGGGCGAAGAACCTCGTGCCCAAGGCGATGGTCGCCGCGCTGCTCGGCAGCGCGCCGAGCCGGCTGCGGAACGTGCCCGACATCCGCGACGTGCGCGTGGTGCGCGGCCTGCTGCAGCTGCACGGGGTGACCGTGCGCAGCGGCGAGGAGCCAGGCGAGCTGGTGCTCGACCCCTCGCACGTGGAGAGCGCCAACGTGGCGGACATCGACGCGCACGCCGGCTCCTCGCGCATCCCGATCCTGTTCTGCGGCCCGCTGCTGCACCGGCTCGGGCACGCGTTCATCCCGGGCCTCGGCGGCTGTGACATCGGCGGTCGGCCGGTTGACTTCCACTTCGACGTGTTGCGCAGCTTCGGCGCGACGATCGAGAAGCGCGCCGACGGCCAGTACCTGGAGGCGCCCAAGGGGCTGCGCGGCTGCAAGATCCGGCTGCCCTACCCCTCGGTGGGCTCCACCGAGCAGGTGCTGCTGACGGCGGTGCTCGCCGAGGGCGTCACGGAGCTGTCGAACGCGGCGGTCGAGCCGGAGATCGAGGACCTGATCTGCGTGTTGCAGAAGATGGGCGCGATCATCTCGTTGGACACCGACCGGACCATCCGGATCACCGGCGTCGACCGGCTCGGCGGGTACACGCACCGGGCGCTCCCCGACCGCCTGGAGGCCGCGTCGTGGGCGAGCGCGGCGCTGGCCACCAAGGGCAGCGTCTACGTGCACGGCGCCAGCCAGCGGGAGATGATGACGTTCCTCAACGTGTACCGGAAGGTCGGCGGCGCCTTCGAGGTGGACGACGTCGGCATCCGCTTCTGGCACCCCGGCGGCCCGCTCAACGCGATCGCCATCGAGACGGACGTGCACCCGGGCTTCCAGACGGACTGGCAGCAGCCGCTGGTGGTGGCGCTCACCCAGGCGTCGGGCCTCTCCATCGTGCACGAGACGGTCTACGAGTCCCGGCTCGGCTTCACCAGCGCCCTCAACCAGATGGGCGCGCACATCCAGCTCTACCGCGAGTGCCTGGGCGGCGCCTCCTGCCGCTTCGGCCAGCGGAACTTCCTGCACTCGGCGGTGGTCTCGGGACCGACCACGCTGCAGGGCGCCGACCTGGTCATCCCCGACCTGCGGGGCGGCTTCTCGTACCTGATCGCGGCGCTGGCCGCGCAGGGCACCTCGCGGGTGCACGGCATCGGGCTGATCAACCGCGGCTACGAGAACTTCGTCAACAAGCTTGAGGACCTGGGCGCCAAAGTGGAGCGCGCCTGAGGCCACCTGCCGGTGGGCGTCGTCCGGTGAGCGCGACTCGGCGCCGTACGGCGCCGAGTTGGTCGACGCGCCGGCCAACTCACCGGTGACGCGCCCGGACGACACGAGAGGGGTGGCCCTTGACGGGCCACCCCAGCAACGTGTTCACCGCGGGGTCATTTCCCCCGGGCGGCCTCCTTCAGCTTGGAGCCCGCGGACACCTTGACGCTGTAGCCGGCCGGGATCTGGATCGGCTCCCCGGTCTGCGGGTTGCGCGCGGTGCGGGCGGCACGGTGGGTGCGCTCGAAGGTCAGGAAGCCGGGAATGGTGACCTTCTCGTCCCCCTTGGCAACGATCTCGCCGACGGTCTCGGCGAAGGCACCCAGCACGGCGTCGGCGTCCTTTCGCGTCACCCCGGCGCGGTCGGCCAGACTGGCCACCAGCTCACTGCGGTTCATATTTCGTACTCCCGTGTTCATCTTGCCAATGAGGCGTGAGATCGAAGCCGATGCTGCCAGGGCCCACTGACAGCCCCGGACCAGGGTCTGACTTCCGGGCCCCTCGCGCCCGGATACGCATCCTGCCCCCACGGGAGGCGAGAAGGCCAATCCGGCGCCCGCGGGGTCACACGAAGGGCGCTGATCGCCCGTCGCCACGACGGTCCCGTGGCTCGCCTCTCCCGTCACCCTAAGGGGCGGCTGTGGAGGTCGGGCAACCGACTCGCCGCCGCGCGGCGCCCCCGGCGGCTAGGCGCCGGCGGGGGACGCGGCCCCATGGGCCGCCTCGCGGACGGCGTCGGCGACCGCGCCCGAGACCTTCTCGTTGAAGACGCTGGGGACGATGTAGTTGGCGTTGAGTTCGTCCTCGCCCACCACGTCGGCCAGCGCGCGGGCCGCGGCCAGCATCATCGAGAGGTCGACGGTCCGCGACTGGGCGTCGAGCAGGCCGCGGAACACACCTGGGAACACCAGCACGTTGTTGATCTGGTTGGGGAAGTCGGAGCGGCCCGTGGCCACCACGGCGGCCGTCTGGCGGGCGATGGCCGGGTCGATCTCCGGGTCCGGATTCGCGAGCGCGAACACGATCGCGTCGTTCGCCATCGCCGCCACGTCCTCGGCGGCGAGCACGTCGGGCGCCGAGACGCCGATGAAGACGTCCGCGCCGACGATGGCCTCCTTGAGGGTGCCGGTGACGCCCTCCGGGTTGGTGTTGTCCGCGATCCAACGCAGCGGGGAGTCGCCGTCGGCGTCCACCAGGTCCGCGCGGTCCGCGTGCACCACACCGTGGATGTCCGCCACCACGGCGTGCTTGACGCCGGCCTCGATCAGCAGCTTCAGGATCGCCGTGCCGGCCGCGCCGGCGCCGGACATGACGACCCGTACGTTGCCGAGTTCCTTGCCGACCACGCGCAGCGCGTTGGTGAGCGCGGCCAGCACGACGATGGCGGTGCCGTGCTGGTCGTCGTGGAACACCGGGATGTCCAGGGCCTCGCGCAGCCGCGCCTCGATCTCGAAGCAGCGCGGCGCGGAGATGTCCTCCAGGTTGATGCCGGCGAAGCCGGGCGCGATGGCCTTGACGATCTCAACGATCGCGTCGGTGTCCTGGGTGTCGAGACACAGCGGCCAGGCGTCGATGCCGGCGAACCGCTTGAAGAGGGCGGCCTTGCCCTCCATCACCGGCAGCGCGGCGTGCGGGCCGATGTTGCCGAGGCCGAGCACCGCAGAGCCGTCGGTGACGACGGCCACGCTGTTGCGTTTGATGGTCAGTCGCCTGGCGTCCTCCGGGTTGGCCGCGATCTGTGTGCAGACGCGGGCCACACCCGGCGTGTAAATCATCGAGAGGTCGTCGCGATTGCGAATCGGATGCTTCGACTTCATCTCGATCTTGCCGCCGAGGTGCATCAGGAAGGTGCGGTCAGAGACCTTCCCGAGCGCCACGCCCTCGATGCCGCGCAGCTTCTGGACGATCTCGTCGGCGTGCGCGGTGGAACTGGCCGCGATGGTCACGTCGATGCGGAGCTTCTCGTGGCCGGACGCGGTGACGTCCAGGCCGGTCACCGAGCCGCCCGACGACTCGACCACGGTGGTGAGCTGACTGACCGCCGTACCGCTGGCCGGAACCTCGAGACGGACCGTCATCGAGTACGAGACACTGGGCGCCGTTGCCATCGCCGACTTCCTTCGCTTTCCTGAAAACCGCCCCCGAAGTGCTGTCACCTTACGAGAGCGTCGCTCCTCGGTGAAACCCAGGGCGCGGGACCGATATGACCGTAACAGCAAAGCGTCACAGGCATGGAAACGGTGTGGAAAGAAGGAGGGGGAGTCAGGGGCGCCGACCCGCCAGCTCGCCTCGCGGCAAGTGGTCGCTCGTAGCGACAATGGTTGGGCCCGGGGGCATGGAACGGGCCGACGCCACTTTTAGGCTACCGCACGCGTCCCCGCCCGGTGCAAGTGCGGAACTTCGCCCTGGTCAGCCCACGGGGACGGTCGTGTCGTCGGCCGTGGCGAGGACCGTGAGGCGCTGGGTGGCCCGGGTGAGCGCGACGTAGAGCACCCGGAGTCCGGCGGAGGACTCGTCGGCGATCTCGGCCGGGGCAAGCACCAGCGTGGCGTCGTACTCCAGGCCCTTCGCCTCCAGGCTGCCGAGCACCATCAGCCGCTCCCCGGCCTCCGGCAGGTCGGCCAGCCAGCCCGCGACCTCCGCGCGGCGCCGCATCGCCACCACCACGCCGACCGTGCCGGGCACCTCGGCCAGCAGCCGGCCCGCCTCGGCCCGCGCCGCCTCCCGCAGCGCGCCCGCCGACCCCACCGTGGCGAACCGCGGCTCGGTCCCGGTCTCCCGCACCGCGCGCGGCGGAACCGCGCCCGGCATGGCCCGAGACAGCACGCCGCCGGCGACCCGGGCGATCTCGGCCGGGTTGCGGTAGTTGACCGTCAGCTCGAAGCGGCGCCGCATCCGCCGCCCGAGCGCCCGGTCACGCTCGGCCGCGGCCTCGGCCGGGTCGGGCCACGAGGACTGCGCCGGGTCGCCCACGATGGTCCAGGTGGCTTGCGCCCCGCGCCGCCCCACCATCCGCCACTGCATCGGCGTGAGGTCCTGCGCCTCGTCGACGATCACGTGCGCGTAGTCGAGACGCTCCGCGCCCTCGGGACCGGCCAACCGCTCCCGGCCGTTCGGCGCGGTCCGCTCCGCGTAGGTGGTGAGCTCGGCGAGCCCGGTGAGCTGGTCGAGCACGTCGACCTCGCGGGGCGCCGCCGGTCTGGTCGGGGTGCCGAGCAGCACCCGTAGCTCGTCGAGGAGCGCCACGTCGTGCGCGGAGAGACCGGTGCCCGCCGGCGTGACCCGACGCAGGGCGCGCGCCAGCTGCCGCACCTCGCGCGGGCGCAGGATCCGGCGGGCCCAGCGGGCCAGGCGCTGCTCGTCGGCCATGGCCGTGAGCACCTGGAGCGGGGTGACCTCGGGCCACCAGGCGGCCAGGAAGTCGGTGAACGCCTCCTCGTCCGCGATGTCCTCGTTGAACGCCTCGCGGGCCTCGGCCGCGAGCCCCGGGTCCTGGTAGCGCTCGGGCGCGCCCGACTTCCGCCACAGCGCGTCGAGCAGCAGCCGGCGGGCGCGCGGCCGCAGCAGGTTGACGGGGGCGGTTCCGCCGAGGGCCTGCTGCCGCACCCCGGCCAGTTCCTCGCCGTCCAGTTCGACGCGGCGACCGAAGGCGACAACCCGCAGCCGGTCGGGCGCGCCCTGCGCGTCGATCGCGCCGCGCGCCGCGCGGGCCAGCACCCGCGCCATGGCGGCCGAGCCCTTGATCCTGGCGACGGCCGGCTCGTCGTAGGAGTCGGCCTCGGCGCCCTCGATCAGCGAGCCAAGCGCCCGGATCGCGACCTGGCCCTCCTCGCCGAGCGACGGCAGCACGCCCTCCGTGTACGAGACCAGCAGCGGCGTCGGGCTGACCACCAGGATGCCGCCCGCGTACCGCCGCCGGTTCTGGTAGAGCAGGTAGGCGGCGCGGTGCAGCGCCACCGCGGTCTTCCCGGTGCCCGGGCCGCCGGTGACCTCGGTGACCGCGGTGACCGGCGCCCTGATCACCTCGTCCTGCTCGGCCTGGATGGAGGCGACGATGTCGCTCATCCGCCGCCCCCTGGCCCGGCCGAGGGCGGCCATCAGCGCGCCGTCGCCGACCACCGGCAGCTCGGTGCCAGACAGCAGGGTGCGCAGCTCGGGGCGGAGCAGGTCGTCCTCGACGCCCAGCACCCGGCGGCCCCGGCTGCGGATCACCCGGCGCCGCACCACCCGGCCGGGGGCGACGGGCGTGGCCCGGTAGAAGGGGGCGGCGGCCGGCGCCCGCCAGTCGATGACCAGCGGCACGTAGTCGGCGTCGAGCACGCCGAGCCGCCCGATGTGCAGGGTCTCGGCGATCTCCGCGACGGGCGTGCCGTCCTCCTCGCCGATCGCGTCGTCGGCCGGCTCGACCGAGGTGTAGGCGCCGTCCGGGCCGCGCACCCCGTCCTTGCCGGGCAGCAGGTCGATCCGGCCGAACAGGAAGTCCTCGAACTCGTTGTTCAGCCGGGAGAGGTGGAGCCCCGCCTGGAAGACCTGGGCGTCGCGCTCGGCGAGCGCCCCCGGGGTGCCGACCTGCACCCGGTTGGCCGCGTCGGCCATCAGGAACTCGGCCTCGTGGATCTTCTCCGTCAGCCGCCGGTACACGGTGTCCAGGTGTCGCTGCTCGTCCCGGATCTCGCGTTCCCGCACGTCCATGGCGCGGTCCCCCCTCTTCGGCTGTCGGCTCTGCTGGGCTGGAAGGCGTTCCACCGTACGCCCATCCGGGCCCGTGCGTGCGGCATGTGCCACAGGTCGGACGGCCGGGGGCGGGCCGTCCGACCGTCGTCACTCGCCGTACTTGTGGCCGTCGAGCGTCGGATCGAGGGCGAGTCGGTAGCCGCGCTTGACGACGGTCTGGATGAGGCTCGGCGCGCCGAGCGCCGTCCGCAGCCTGGCCATGGCGGTCTCCACGGCGTGCTCGTCCCGCCCGGCGCCGGGCAGCGCGCGCAGCAGCTCGGCGCGGGAGACGACCCAGCCGGGGCGGCGAGCCAGCACCCGCAGCATGGCCATGCCGGCCGGAGCGACTGGCCGTAGCTCGCCGTCGACCACCACCGCGTGACCGCGGATCTCGACCCGGCGCCCCGCGACCGGCAGCGGGCGGGCGCGGGCCGGCAGCTCGTTGCAGAGCAGCTGGACGAGCGGGCCGAGCCGGAAGCGCTCCGGCGCCTGCGTCGGCACGTCGTGGGCCTGGAGCGGCAGCGCGGTGACGGGCCCGACACAGGCCGGCAGCACCCGCTTCTGGAACGCGGCGACCAGCGGGTCGAGCACCCCGCGCTCCTCGGCCCGGCGCAGCAGCGAGACGGCGGCCGGGGCGCTGGTGAAGGTGACGGCGTCGAGGCCGCCGGCCAGCACCGTGTCGATCAACCGGTCGACGGGGCCGATGTCCTCCGGTGGCATCCAGCGGTACACCGGCACGTCGACGACCTCGGCGCCGGCCTCGCGCAGCGCCTCGATGAAGCCGGGCAGCGGCTCGCCGTGCAGCTGGAGGGCGACCCGCCGGTCGGCGACGCCCTCGTCGAGCAGCCGCTGCAGCACCTCGGCCATGGACTCTGAGGCCGGCGACCACGCCTCGGTGAGACCCGCGGCCCGGATGGCGCCGCGCACCTTGGGACCGCGGGCCAGCAGCTCGCCGGCGCCGAGGGTGCGCAGCAGCTCCTCGCCCATCCCCCAGCCGTCGGCGGCCTCCACCCAGCCGCGGAAGCCGATCGCGGTGGTGGCCACGACGATGTCGGGGGCGTGGGCGATCAGCTCGCGGGTGGCGGCGAGCAGCTCGTCGTCGTCGGCCAACGGCACGATGCGCAGCGCCGGCGCGTGCAGCACCTCGGCGCCGCGCCGGCGCAGCAGCGCGCCGAGCTCCTCGGCCCGGCGGGCCGCGGTGACCCCCACGGTGAAGCCTTCGAGTGGCCGGATCTCACGCCCCGCCTGTTCCTTCTGCGCCATCCGCTCCATCGATCCGTATCCGCTCCGCCCCGAGAGTTCCGATGCGTGGAACCGAGCCTGTCAACGGAGCGTGACAGGCTCGGTTCCGGTGGATTTCGCCCGGGTTACACCGGGTCGCCGCGGCGACCCGCACCCGGGTTCCCTTCAGACCCCGACATAGGCGGGCTGCCGGTCGTCGCTGCCCGCGCTCTCGGCGCCCGCCTCGGCGGCCTGGGTCGACCCCGCGCCGCGCAGGTATACGGCCCAGGTAACCACGAAGCACGCCGCGTAGAAGGCGAGAAAAGTCACAAAGGCGCCGGATCCGGACCCGCTGGAGAGGAACGACTGCCGGAACGCCAGGTTGATCCCGAGCCCGCCGAGCGCGCCGACCGCGCCGATCAGGCCGATGGCGGCGCCGGAGAGCCGCCGCGCGTACGCGGCCGCCGCCTCGCCGGTGAGC
This sequence comes from Streptomyces sp. 8K308, assembly GCF_004348315.1. Lineage (GTDB taxonomy): Bacteria > Actinomycetota > Actinomycetes > Streptomycetales > Streptomycetaceae > Streptomyces. The sequence continues at coordinate 8,878 of NZ_SMKC01000138.1, forward strand.
CCCTGCTCCTGGGCCTTGGCCCGGTAGATGCCGGGGATCATCTTGTAGGTCGAGCCGTTGCCGAGCCCACTGAGCACGAAGAGGCCGACGAAGCCGACCAGGAAGATGGGCAGCGACTCGGCGGCCGAGGCCGCCAGCACCACGCCGGTGGCGACCGCCATGCCGGCGAACGTGCACAGGGTGATCCTGGCCCCGCCGAACCTGTCGGCCCAGTAGCCGCCGACCGGCCTGATCAGCGAGCCGAGCAGCGGCCCGATGAAGGTGATGGAGGCCGCCTGGAGCGGCGTGCGGTCGAACTGGTTCTGCAGCACCAGGCCGAAGGCGAAGCTGTAGCCGATGAACGAGCCGAACGTCCCGATGTAGAGGAACGACATGATCCAGGTGTGCCGGTCGCGCACGGACTCCCTGGCAGCGCCGGTGTCGTTGGTCACCGGGCCCAGATTGTCCATGTACCGCCAGGCCAGCGTGGCGGCGACGACGATCAGCGGCGTATAGACGCCGAGCAGCACGCGGGGGTTGCCCTCGCCCGCGGTGGCGATCACCAGCAGTCCGACCAGCTGGATCACCGGCACCCCGATGTTGCCGCCGCCGGCGTTCAGGCCAAGGGCCCAGCCCTTCTTGCGCAGCGGGTAGAAGGAGTTGATGTTCGTCATCGACGACGCGAAGTTGCCGCCGCCGACGCCGGTGAGGGCGGCCACCAGCATGAAGGTCGTGTAGGACGTGCCGGGCTCCATCACCACCCACGCGAGGGCGGCTGGCAGCAGCAGCATCGCGGCCGAGACCACCGTCCAGTTACGGCCGCCGAACCGCGCGACGGCGAAGGTGTAGGGCACCCGGGCGACGGAGCCGACCAGGGTGGCCATCGACACCAGGAAGAACTTCCCGGCCGGGTCGATGCCGTACTCGGGGCCCATGAAGAGCACCAGCACGGACCACAGGGTCCAGATGGAGAAGCCGATGTGCTCGGAGAGGATGGAGAAGACGAGATTGCGGCGGGCGATCCGCTCCCCCTTCTCCTTCCAGAAGCGCTCGTCCTCCGGGTCCCACTCTTCTATCCAGCGTCCGCCTCGCCGGGAGGCCACGGGCTTGGGGGCTGACATTGCGCCTCCATCGGGCATCGCACCCTGTACTCGGTGCTCGGTCACAGGTCCTCGTGCTGCCCGAAGGTAGGTACCGCGCGTTTCGCGGCTGTGGCCCGAGGTGACACGTGCGAAACCTTGCACTCACGAGCACACCGACGACGCGGTGAGCCACAGCTAAGAGCGTTCTCCCCCACCCTCTCGCCTGCGGCGGGCACTCCCACACCCACGCCGCGGCCCACGGCGCTCCGCGCCCGACGCCGCGCTGACGCGCACGCGCGCACCGCGCCGGTGCCCGCGGCGCTGCGCGCCCGGCGGGCGCGGGCCGGCCGCGCCTGGCCAGGCGAAAGGGTGGGTGGGGAGAGAAACCGCGCCGCCCTCCGGCCCGCAGCCCGCGGTCGCGGAATCAGGCCGGTGGTGGCGGAAGGCCGCGCCGCGGGGCCGGGGCTACGGGAGGGGCCAGCGCCGCAGCGCCGGGCCCAGGTGCGTGGATTTCGGCGGCATGCCCGCCCCACTCGCCGCGCCGGACCAGATCTGGTCCCACGTCGGCGGCGGCAGGATCAGCCCCACCTCCTCGAAGCCCGGCGCCTCGACGGTGAAGCGCGGCACCGCCGGCACCCCCTGGTCCTCGCACAGCGCCGGGATCAGCACGTGGTCGCTGATGGCCGCCGGCAGTTCCACCCACTCCGGCGGCACGAACCGCAGCCGGCCGGCCATCGTCGCCGGCGACACCTCGGAGACCTCCCACGCCCGGCCGCCGCCGGTCAGCACGAAGGTGCCGTTGCGGGGCGCGAGCCGCACACCTGGCGGCAGTTCGGCGACCCGCGCGATGCGGGCCGCCGCCGCCACGGCCCGGCCGAGGTCGAGGCCCGGCACCACCCGGTGGGTCGCGGAGAGCGTCAGCGGGTACCTGCGGTGGTCGACGACCAGCGCCGGCAGCCGGTCGGCCGCCGTGCCCGGCTCGGCGCGGTGCAGCCGCCTGGCGGCCTCCAGCCGGTGGTGGCCGTCGGCGAGCAGCACCGGCGGCAGGGCGGGCGGCGTATCGCTCCACGCCGGGTCGCACGCCCACAGCAGCAGCGCGCCGTTCTCCGGGGTGGGCAGTTCGCGGATCGGCGGTCCCTTGACCGTCTCGTCCACGCACTCCTGGAACGACCCGAGGTCGGTCGCCGCCAGCAGTAACGGCTCGACCGGCGCCTCGGTCTGCTCGAGGAGTCGGATCTGGTTCCGCACGGCGGACTCGGCGACCTGCTGGTGCCGCAGCACGTGCCCGGTCTCCACGCCGTGCAGGCCCAACGCACCGAAGACGCCGCGTTGTTCGACGGCGCCGAGGGCGTCACGGCGTTCCACCACGAAGTAGGTGTGCGGAAGAGGCCGGAGGAGGTCCGTCCGTGGGGCCGGGGTCCTGGGCGGGACCAGTGCGGGAAACAGCTCAGGCCGCAGTGTGCTCCTCCTCCTTCACTGCCTCCCTCAGCATCTCCCTCGGCACATCGGCCAGTGGGATCTCTCGGGCCATCGCCCCGGAAAGCGCGGCAGGCGGCGCCGGGGCCGCGGCGGGTGCCGACGGCGGCGCCATCACGGGACGCAGCGTGTCGAGCGCCTTGCGCAGCACCGCCTCCAGCTCCTGAGGGCTGTCGGCGACCGCCGTGACGTAGCCATGTCCGGCGACCCGGCTGGTGGCCTCCGGAACATGACTCCCCACGGGCACCGCGATCTCCAGCTCCCGCACTCCGGCGAGCGCCCGCGCCTCCGCGACTCCCTCCACGGCCTCCAGGAGGCCGGACGGCAGCCGCAGGAACCGGATGCCGGCCCACCGCGGCTCGCCGAAGGCGGGCTCCGGCAGCGGTAGTCCGAGCGCGCTTGCGACGCTGAGCGCGATCAGGTCGATCCCGGTGGCCAACCGCAGCAGGTCGTGCACGGCGGTGGCTCCCGGGTGGGCGTGCGACTCGATGAGCCGCGGCCCCTCCGCGGTGACGATGACCTCGGTCTGCGAGAGCCCGCTGCGCTGCCCCGCCGCGTTGAGCGTGGCGACGACCAGCTGGTGGATCCGCTCCCGGGTGTCCTCGTCCAGGTCGGCCGGCATGTCGTAGCCGGTCGTCCTCTGGTGCTCGGTGATGTCGGCTCCCGCGATGTCGCGGGGGCCGTACTTCCTGGTGACGGCCAGGATGGTGTGCTCGCCTGCCCGCGAGTTCGCCTCGACGCTGAACTCCGGGCCGTCGAGGAACTCCTCGACGATCAGGGCAGGTTCGCCCGCCAGCTGGGCGGCCAGGTCCGACGCGTCCGCCGCGCTGCGCAGCAGATGCACGTCCTGGCCGCCCGAGCCGGTGCGCGGCTTGGCCACGCACGGGAAGCCGACGCGCTCGGCGACGGCCACCAGATGCGCGGCGCGGTCACAGTGCTCGAACCGGACGGGGGCACCGGTGAGCTGGTTGACCTTGCCGCGCAGGGCCGCCTTGTCCGTGAGGTACGCGACGGCCGCATGGGGGTTGCCCGGGAAGCGGAGCGCTTCGTTGGCCCGGGCCGCGATCAGGGCGCTGGCCTCGGCGAAGCCGAACACAGCCGCCCTGGCCGGAAGGTTGGTGAGATGACCGATGGCCATCATCAGTTGGGGGTGGTCGGTCCAGTCGACCGTGATCGCCTGGTCCGCCAGGGCGACGGCCTCCCGAACTCCCGGTCGCGACAGGTCGGGTGCCAGCACCAGGGTCCGGGCGCCGACCCGACGGGCCGCCTCAACCACCGCGGGGCGCGGGCTGAGCAGAACGGCCACTGGTGACTGGGGCGTCATGCTGCCGCCTCCTTAGATCCACTGCCCACGAGACTGAGAGGTCCAGGGCGCCGATCCGGATCGTCCAGATCCGCCCAACTGTCGTGATCGTGTTGCCGACTGCCCGGGATGCCCCCGATCAGCCCCAGATCGCGCCCTGCGAACTGCTCTGCGGGGACGTAGCCTCAGCGCCGGACTCCTGGGCCACTGCGACTCCGCCGGACACACCCACGACCACGAGGGCGGCGAGAACGCTGAGAACAAACTTCTTCACGGGATCCCTCTTCCGTGTCCACATAGGCGAACATGAGTGGCATGCTGGCCCAATCATGCTCACGAGCATTCACGATGAAGTCGATAGAATCGCTGTGGCATCATCTCGCCTGTCAAGTTGACGCCAAGGGGCTGGCCGATGTCGTTCGAGGAAGAAGATCGTGAGCGAATCCGGCAAAATAGACGCAGCGGCCGCCCGAGTTTACCGGCTCCGCGTGATTCACCCCACCAACTCCGTTGAATGGATTGCCGTTCGCGCTGGTCTTACACCAGAGCAGGTGAAGGATGCGGAGTTCCAGCTCGCCGAGCTTGGCCTGCTGCGGCCGTCCCCGAGCGGCGGCCGCGTGGCGATCAGCCCGGAGAGCGCGGCGGACGCGCTGCTCGCCCCGATGGAGCAGGACATCCTCCAACGCCGCATCGCGATGGCGGCCACCAGGGCCAGGCTGCACGCCCTGTCCGGCGACTACCTGGAAGCCCGCAGCATGCGCTCGGCCAAGAGCAGCATCGAGATCGTCGAGGGAATCGACAACATCCGCGCGGTGATCGACGACCTGGGCCGCACCTGCACCAAGTCCCTGGACTCGCTGGTGTACGGCGGGGCACAGACCGAGGAGGGGGTGCGCGCGGCGCTCGCCGTGGACCGTGAACTTCTGGCCCGCGGCATCCGGATGCGCTCGATCTTCCTCCACTCGGCACGCCGTGACCGGGCGACCGTGCTCTACGCCACGACCCTGGCCAACACGGGCGGCCAGGTGCGGAGCATCGCGGCACTGCCCTCCCGGATGCTCATCTTCGACGACTGCGCGGTGCTGCCCCTCGACCCCCTGAACACCGCGGGCGGCGCGGCCCTGGTGCGCGATCCGGCGGTCCTCAAGTTCCTCAAGCAGCTTTTCGAACACTACTGGGACCGGGCGTTGGACTTCGCCGAGGAACAACGCACCGGCCCCGAGCCGGGTGGCGTCGAGCGGGAGGTGCTGCTGCTGATGGCGGCGGGCAAGAAGGACGAGGCGATCGCCCACCAGTTGGGCATGTCGCCCCGGTCCGTCAGCCGGATCGTGGCCCGCCTGATGGAGCGCCTCGGCGCCGAGAGCCGGTTCCAGGCGGGCGCGCGGGCCGCGCTCAACGGCTGGCTGTCCTGACACGGCCACTCCGACGGGAAGGGGTGCGGACGATGGATGTGAGCACCACACAGGCCGGCGACGCCGTCGGCGACGACGACGCGCTGCTCGGCGAGGCGGGCGCGGTCCTCGGCGACGACGAGGAGATCGACGCGGCGACCGTCCGCGTCTACCAGCTGCGGGTCACCCATCCCACCGACCTGGTCAGCCAGTTGGCGGCCCGGGCCGGTCTCGACCGGAAGCAGGTCAGCCAGGCCGAGAAGAAGCTCTCCCAGCTCGGCCTCCTGCAACGCTCGCCGAGCGGCGGTTGGGTGGCGATCAGCCCGGAGAGCGCGGCCGAGGCGCTGCTCGCGCCCCTGGAGCGGGACATCCTCCAGCAGCGGATCGCGATGGCGGCCACCAGGGAGCAGTTGCACGCGCTCTCCGGTGACTACCTGGAGGCCCGCAGCATGCGCTCGGCCAAGAGCAGCATCGAGGTGGTCGAGGGGATCGAGAACGTGCGGGCGGTGATCGACGACCTGGCCCGCACCTGCACCACCTCGTTGGAGTCCATGCAGCCGGGCGGCGGCGTCACCGACGCGGCCGTGCGGGCCGCCCTGCCGCTCGACATGGAGCTGCTGTCCCGCGGTATCGCGATGCGGTCGCTGTTCCAGCACAGCGCCCGCCGCCACCGGAGCACCGTGCAGTACGTGGAGCGGCTGACGACCGCCGGCGGCTCGGTGCGCAGCACCGGCACGCTGCCGTCGCGGATGCTGATCTACGACCGGGAGTGCGTGGTGCTGCCGCTCGACCCGCTGGCCACCGCGGCGGGCGCGGCCATCGTCCGCGACCCCTCGGTGCTGAGCTTCCTGTGCCAGGTCTTCGAGCAGTGCTGGGAGGAAGGCCGCGACTTCATCGAGCCCGACGTGGCGGAGCCCGGCACCGAGCCCGTGGGCATGGAGCGCGAGGTGCTGCTGCTCATGGCGACCGGCCGCACCAACGACGACATCGCGCTGCGGCTCGGCGTCTCCCAGCGGTCCGTCAGCCGGACGGTGGCGCAGCTGATGACCCGGCTCGGGGCCACCAACCGCTTCCAGGCGGGCGTGCGGGCGGCCGAGCTCGGCTGGCTGACCGTTCAGGACCCGGCGGAGGCGTAGAGCCTGCGGTCGGCCTCCGGCAGCCAGGAGCCGGCCGGCCGCTCCAGCCAGGAGCCGCGGTCGCCCAGGTCGCGGGCGGCCGCGGTCAGGGCGTCGAGCCCCGGGTGGCGCGGGCCGCGCCGCCACACCATGGAGACCGGAGAGAGCGGCACGGGCTCGACGAGCGGCCGCAGCACTATCCCCGGGACGCCGACGAACTCGGTGCTGGCCAGCACCGACCAGCCCTGCCTGCGCACGACGCGGCCGAACTCCGCCTCCCCCTCGATCTTGGGGAACGGCGGCGCGAGGTCGATGCCGCGCCCGGCGAAGAGGCTGCGGGCGTAGTCGGTCCACTCGGTGGTCTCCTCGTTGCCCGCCGCCGCGTACAGCGTCTCGCCGGCGAGCTCAGCGAGCGGCACCCTGGGCAGCGCGGCGAGCCGGTGGTCGCCCGGCAGCAGCACGGCCACCCGCTCGAAGCGGATCAGCCGGTGCGCGAGCCCGGCCCGCACGGTCGGGGCGAGGCCGGCCACCCGGCCGAACGACACGTCGAGCCGGCCGTCGGCGATCTCGGCCGCCGCCCTGGCGAGGCCGCTGTGGTAGCGGGCGACGAACTCGAGCTCGGGCGCGATCAGCCGGGCCTCGTCCAGCACCCGCTGCCCGGTGGCGACCCGCGCCGCCACGTCCACCACCAGCGGCCGGTCGCCGCCGGCCGCCACGGCGGCGCCAAGACCGTCGTACGCCGCCAGCACGCGGCGCACGTGTGGCAGCAGGCGCTCCCCCTCCCGGGTGAGGGCGACGTGCCGGGTGCTGCGGTCGAAGAGGGTCGTATCCCACTCGCGCTCGAGCCGCCTGATGTCCCGGCTGAGGGCCTGCTGGGCCACGAAGAGCCGGCCGGCGGCCCGGGTGAAGTGCAGTTCCTCGGCCACCGTGACGAAGGCGCGCAGCAGACGGGGATCGGTCTCGTGGTGCACGCCGACCATTCTCACGCGCCCCAGCCGATTCACAACGGAGGCGCGTGAATGGGCGCTGATCAGGTGTTGGACGCGGCACCTCACCCTTGGCGAGGGTGGACACATGCCGCATCCCCTCCCCCCGCCGCCGATGCGCTTCGCGCTCACGGGCGGCACGCTGGTCGCCGTGCTCCCCTCGGCCGTGGCGGCCCCCCGCCGCCGATCCCGCTGGCGCGTAACGTCACGGCTTCGCCGCCCAAGCCCCTAGCC
>NZ_SMKC01000139.1 GCF_004348315.1 Streptomyces sp. 8K308
GGGGTGGAGACGCTGCCGGAGGCGGTCAGGCCGCGCGAGGCGCCGGGGGAACGGCCGGTCGGCCGGCCACGCCGGGAAGGGCGATGGTGGAAGCGGCCGCGTCAGCCGCGGCGACACGCGGCGGACCACACTCGACCGAAGTCGATGTGGTCGCGGGTGGTCAGACGCCGCTCGCCGCTCATGTTCTCAGTGGAACAGCGCCCGACGTGCGCGTCAACCAGGTGGCCGGGATGTGGACCCGACCGACTCCGGCCGCCCGAAAGGTTTTCAGACATCGGACCGGGGGTCGGGCCGTCGGGCACGGCCACAACTCCCCTCGCCCAACCCGGCGACGACAGTCGGGAACCGAGTATTGACCTGGGTATGCCCCGTCGTTAGCTTCTTCCGGAGTCACGGCCAGCATCTTCCGGAATCCTTCCGAGAATTATCGGCATCCCTCCCACGGAGGCAGATCATGACGAGCCGTCGCGCATTCCTCGGTCTCCTGCCCCTGACGGTGGCGGCGGCCGGCACCGCCCCCGCCGTCGCCGAGGCCGCCCCCGCGGAGCCGGCCGCCGCGCCCGCGGCCACCGAGCGGCGCAGCACCTTCGTGTCCACCGTCTGGCAGCCGGGCAGCCTGCCGCTGGCGGCCGACGGCAGGACGGTGCCGATCCTGGTGAGCTCGGCCGACCACCCGGGCGTGCTGCGGGCGGTGCGCGACCTGGCGACCGACGTCGAGCGGGTCACCGGCCGGGCCCCCGACATCAGCCACGACCGGGCGCCGATCGGCCACGACGAGCTGGTCATCGTCGGCACCATCGGCCGCAGCCCGCTGATCGACCAGCTGGTCGCGGCCGGCAAGGTGGACGTCACCGGGATCGCCGGGAAGTGGGAGACCACCCGCGAGCAGTTGGTGCACAACCCGCTGCCCGGGGTCCGGCGCGCGTTCGTGATCGCCGGGAGCGACCAGCGCGGCACCATCTACGGCGTCTACGAGACCTCGCGGCAGTTGGGCGTCTCGCCCTGGCACTGGTGGGACGACGTGCCGGTCCCCCGCCACGAGCGGGTCTACCTGCTGCCCGGCCGGTTCACCCAGGGCACCCCGGCCGTGAAGTACCGCGGCTTCTTCATCAACGACGAGAACCCGGCGCTCGGCACCTGGGCTCCGGCGTTCTTCGGCCCGGGGCACGCGCCCGACTTCCCGGCCGGCTTCAACAGCGCCTTCTATGCCCGGGTGTTCGAGGTGATGCTGCGGCTGCGGGCCAACTACCTGTGGCCGGCCGTGTGGGGCCGGGCGTTCGCCGAGGACGATCCGGCCAACCACGCCACCGCCAAGGAGTACGGCGTCGTCATGGGCACCTCCCACGAGGCGCCCATGATGCGCGGCATCGAGGAGTGGAACCGGCACGCCGTGCCGGCCAGGCGCGACGCGGCGGGGAACATCGTCACCCCCGGCCACGACCCGTACGGCGGCACCGGCGAGTGGAGCTTCCGCCGCAACGGCGAGGCCATCAGACGCTACTGGGCCGACGGCGTGCGCCGCATGGTCGACGAGGACTTCGAGGGCGTGGTCACCCTCGGCATGCGCGGCAACGGCGACGTCAGCCTGCCCGACGGGGACGGCATCGAGCTCATGGCGTCCATCCTGGCCGCGCAGCGGGAGATCCTGGCCGAGGTGACCGGCGCCGAAGACCTCACCGCGATCCCCCAGGTGCAGACGCTCTACAAGGAGGTCCAGCGCTACTGGGACCAGGGGCTCCGCCCGCCGGACGACGTGACCGTCGTCTTCTGCGACGACAACTGGGGCAACATGCGCAAGGTCCCCGACCCCCGCCTGCCGGAGCGGCCCGGCGGCTACGGCCTCTACTACCACTTCGACTACGTCGGCGGCGGCCGGAACTATAAGTGGGTCGACACCATCAACCTCGCCTCCACCTGGGAGCAGTTGCACCTGTCCTACCGGTACGGCATCGACCGCCTGTGGGTGGTCAACGTCGGCGACCTGAAGGCCGAGGAGCTGCCGTTGCAGTTCTTCCTCGACTACGCCTGGGACCCGGAGCGTTGGCCGATCGAGCGGCTGGGCGAGTGGGAACGCCAGTACGCGGAGCAGAACTTCGGCCTCCGGCACGCCGAGGCCATCGCCGGCGTCCTGCACGACTACGGCGTCCTCCAGGCGCGCCGCAAGCCGGAGTTGCTCAACCGGCGGATCACCGTCGACCCGACGAGGGACCCGGCCACCGACGCCTCCGCGATCGCCTACGACGACCAGGCGACCCCGTTCAGCCTCACCGACTACCGGGAGCTGGAGCGGGTCACCGCCGAGTGGGAGGAGCTGGACGCCCGGGCGCAACGGATCGGCGAGGCCCTGCCGGACGAACACCACGACGCCTACTACCAGTTGGTTCAGTACCAGGTGGAGGCGACCGCCAACCTGTACGCGCTGCGGGCCGCCGAGTTCACCAACCTGCACTACGCGCGCCAGGGCAGGGCCGCCGCCAACCAGCTCGCCGACGACACGGACGCCAGGTTCGCCGACGACCAGGCGATGTCGGACTATTACAACAACACGCTCCGGGACGGCAAATGGGCCGGCTTCCAGACGCAGCCGAAGATCGGCTACGGCGACGTCGCCCGCTACGGTCCCGACGCGCCGTGGCAGCAGCCGCAGACCCCCGGTCACGTGGCGCTGCCCGACGAGGTGTTCCCGCCGGTCCGCAGGATCGAGCCGCCGGCCGGCGCCGAGCTCGGCGTGGCCGTCGACGGTTCGGCCGACTGGTGGCCGGCCGCCCGGGGCCCGGCCGTGCTGCCCGAGTTCAGTCCCTACCAGTCGCAACCCACCCAGTACATCGAGGTGTTCAACCGGGGCCGGCAGCCGTTCGACTTCCGGATCGACCCCGGCGTGCCGTGGCTGCGGGTCTCCCCCGCCGCCGGCACCGTCACCACCCAGGTGCGGGCCGAGGTCACGGTGGACTTCCGCGCGGCCCCGCTCGGCACCACCCGGGTGCCGCTGACCGTCACCGGACCCGGCGACACGAGCGTCGAGGTCACGGCCGTGGTCAACAACCCGGGCGTGCCGCTGCGCCGGCTCGCCGGCTTCGTCGAGGCCAACGGCTACGTCTCCATCGAGGCCGGCCACTTCGACCGGGCGGTGGGCGGCCAGGGCGTCCGCTGGCAGCGCATCCCCGACCTGGGCCGCACCGGTGACGGCGTCACGCCGTTCCCGGTCACCGCGCCCCGCCAGACCCCGGGCGGCCGGAGCCCGCGCCTGGAGTACGACCTGACGCTGTTCACGACGGGCCGAATGCGGGTGCTCGCATACCTTTCGCCGCGCAACAACGTGCTGCCGACGGACGGCCTGACCTACGCGGTCTCGTTCGACGGCGGCACCCCGGTGCGGGTCAACGTCACGGTGGTCAGCGGCGCCGACGACACCACGATGAACCGGCAGTGGGAGCACGGCACCTCGGACAACGTCCGGATCACCGCCACCGAGCACACCATCGTGGAACCCGGGCGGCACGTGCTGCGGTTCTGGATGGTGGACCCGACCGTGGTGCTGCAGAAGCTGGTCGTCGACACGGGCGGCCTGCGCCCCAGCTACCTCGGCCCGCCCGAGAGCCGGCGCGCCGACGGCTGACGCGCCGACAGCCGACGCGTTTCGGTCCATTGTCGACGGTATCCCGTACACAGCCGGCGCTTTCCGGCGCGCTTCGGTGCATGATGAACTCATGGGACGAGTCACCGAACGCCGCCGCGTCGTCCGGATCCGGGACGGTGCCGTCAGCCGGCGGGCCGACACCCTGGTGGGTGAGGAGCCCCTGGAGATCCGGGTCAACGGGCGCGCCGTCGCCGTCACCATGCGCACGCCTGGCGACGACTTCGCGCTCGCCGCCGGTTTCCTCGTCAGCGAAGGGGTGTTGGGCCGGCCCGAGGAGCTGGCCCGCATCACCTACTGCGCCGGCGCGCAGGGGCCGGACGGCAGCGGCAACACCTACAACGTGCTGGACGTCCGCCTCGCGGACGGCGTCCCGCTACCGGACATCACGCTGGAGCGCAACGTCTACACGACGTCGTCCTGCGGCGTCTGCGGCAAGGCCAGCCTGGACGCGGTGCGGACCACGGCCCGCTGGCCGCTCCCGCTGACGGGCGGCCCGCGCCTCGACCCCGGGCTGCTGGCCGAGCTCCCCGACCGGCTGCGCTCCGCGCAGCGCGTCTTCGACCGCACCGGCGGCCTGCACGCGGCGGCCCTCTTCACGGGCGACGGCCGGCTCCTCGACGTCCGGGAGGACGTGGGCCGCCACAACGCGGTCGACAAGGTGGTCGGCCGGGCCCTGGAACGGGGGCTGCTGCCGCTCGCCGACACGGTGCTGCTCGTCTCAGGACGCGCCTCGTTCGAACTCGTCCAGAAGGCGGTGATGGCCGGCATCCCGGCCCTCGCCGCGGTCTCGGCGCCGTCCTCACTCGCCGTCGACCTGGCCGAGGAGTCCGGCCTCACGCTCGTCGGCTTCCTGCGCGGCACGTCCATGAACGTCTACACGGGCCCGGAACGCGTGGTCCTCCCGGTCCCGGCCACCACCTGAGCGGCCGACCCCGCCCGCTTCACCGTGTCGTCCTGCCCTCCCGGGAGACGACCGGGACGGTGCGTCGCACCGTCGCCCCATGGAAGAGGAGTTGCGGGCCCTGCGGGCGTCGGGCCTGCCCGACGAGGAGATACCCCGAACGCTTCCCCACCCTGGCCCACTTCGCCCCCGACGTGCGCCCCATCGGGGCAGACCGCCGCGCCGCGTTCGAGCACGTCCTCGCCGCCCAACTCGCCTAGGTCGAGGCCGAGTTCCCCTGACCCGCCCGCCCCGGAGGGACCTCAGCTGTGGGCCGGTTCCTGCGACGCGGCGGCCGTCGTCGGCCGGGGTTCCCGCGCGCCGGGCGCCGGCAGGCGCGCCCAGCGGCGGGCTATGAACGCGCACACGATCAGCTGCAACTGGTGGAAGATCATCAGCGGCAGGACCGCCATCGCCGCCTGCCCCTGGAAGATCACGCCGGCCATCGGAAGACCGGCCGCCAGCGACTTCTTCGAACCGGCGAAGACGATCGCCACCCGGTCGTCCCGCTCGAAGCCGAGCCGCCGCGAGCCGTACGAGGTCAGCGACAGCATCACCGCGAGCAGCACCACAAGCACGCCGAACAGCGCCACCAGGCGCCGCCAGCTGACCTCGCCCCAGACGCCCTGCGTCATGCCCTCGCTGAACGCCGCGTAGACGACGACCAGCACCGAGCCGCGGTCCACCAGGGACAGCACCCGCCGGTGTCGCCTGACGAAGCCGCCGATCCAGCGCCGCAGCAGTTGCCCGAGCACGAACGGCAGCAGCAGCTGGCCGCCGATGGCCAGCAGGGTGTCAGGGGAGAAGCCGCCGCTGGCGCCGATCAGGCCGGCGGCGAGCAGCGGCGTCACGAGCACGCCGAGCAGGCTGGAGAAGGAGCCGGCGGCGATGGCGCCCGCGACGTTGCCCCGGGCGATGGAGGTGAAGGCGATGGAGGACTGGACCGTGGACGGCACCAGGCACAGGAACAGCAGGCCCGGGTAGAGCGGGTCGCTGACGAGCCACGGCACCAGGCCGCGCGCGGCCAGGCCGAGCAGCGGGAAGACGACGAAGGTGCAGGTGATGATCGTCAGGTGGAGGCGCCAGTGGCGCAGCCCGTCCATGGCCTCGCTGGTGGAGAGCCGGGTGCCGTAGAGGAAGAAGAGGAGCCCGATGATGCCGACGGTCGCGTCGTCCACGCCGTCCGCGACCCGGCCGCTGGCGGGGAACAGGGCGGCCAGCCCGACCGTCGCGAACAGCAGCACGATGAAGGGGTCGATCATTCGGGCCAGTCTGCGCACATTCGCCATTGTCTCTCCCAGACCCGCGTGATGCGGCGCGGGGCCCGGTCGGAGACGATGGGCAGACCTGATACCCGTGAGAACCGTGAGAACCCGCGAGAATCCGCGAGAATCCGCGAGAATCCGCAAGAATCCGCAAGAAAAGGACACAGGCACTCGTGAGCAGCGTCCCCAGTGTGACCCTCAACAACGGCGTGGTGATGCCGCAGCTCGGCTTCGGCGTCTGGCAGGTCCCGGACGACCAGGCGGAGACGGCGGTGGCCCAGGCCCTGGCCGACGGCTACCGCGGCATCGACACGGCGCAGATCTACGGGAACGAGGAGGGCACCGGCCGGGCGCTGGCCGCCTCGGGCGTGGATCGCGGCGAGCTGTTCGTCACCACCAAGCTGTGGAACAGCGCGTCGGAGACCTGGACCCGCGACGCCGTGCTGCGGGAGTTCGACGCCTCGCTCGGCCGCCTCGGGCTCGACTACGTGGACCTCTACCTCGTCCACTGGCCGCGCGCGATGCGCGACGACTACGTGACCATCCTCCGCGCCTTCGGCGAGCTCGCCGAGAGCGGCCGCGCCAGGGCGGTCGGCACCTCCAACTTCCACCCGCCGCAGCTGCGCCGGGTGGTGGACGAGACCGGCGTGGTGCCGGCGGTCAACCAGATCGAGCTCCACCCCTACCTCCAGCAGTCCGAGCTGCGCGCCCTGCACGCGGAGCTCGGCATCGCCACCGAGGCGTGGTCGCCGCTGGGTCAGGGCAAGGGGCTGCTCGACGACGCCACGATCGGCGGGATCGCGGAGAAGCACGGCCGCACCCCGGCCCAGGTGGTGCTCCGCTGGCACCTGCGGATCGGCAACGTGGTGATCCCCAAGTCCGTGACGCCGTCCCGGATCAAGGAGAACATCGACGTCTTCGACTTCGAGCTCGACGAGGACGACCTCGCCGCGATCGCGGCCCTGGACCGGGGCACCCGCTTCGGCCCCGATCCCGACACCTTCGACTGGAGCTGACGTCGGGCGCCGGACAGGAACTAGCCCTGTCCGGGCGACTTCTTCAGCCCGCGACTCGCCCAGGCCTGGCGGCCTGGGTGGGGGTGCCCCCTGCACGAAGTGCTCGGGGGAGTGCCCCCGAACACGGCACCTCGCCTCGTTACCCCGCGCCGCGCGGCGCCGATATGCCGCGCCGCGGCGTGGGGCATGTCGGGCGCTGCGCACGCATACGGCCACGTATGAGCTGCGCTGCCGGCCGATGTGCGGCTCCGCCACGTGGGGCGCCGTGAGCGAGGCGAATGGGGGCACTCCCCCGAGCACTCCGTGCAGGGGGCACCCCACCCGGACGAGGCCTGGGGAAGCACCGGGTCTGACACCGCGGGCCGATCCGACAAGATCGACAGGACAGGACCTAGCCGTCGGTCCTCACGCCGTGTGCCGGCGCGATCTCCTCGATGCGGCGGGCCAGTTGGACGTCGAGCTCGGTCACCCTGCCGCCGACGCTGTGGGTGTTGACGGCGATGTCGAGCCGGTTGTAGGTGACGGTCAGCTCGGCGTGGTGGTTGAGCTCCTCCTGCACGGCGGCGATGTGCGTGACCAGCGCGACGGCCGGCAGGTGGCCGGCGAGCGTGTAGCGGCGCTCCAGGTGGTCGTCGCTCACGGTCCAGCCGGGCAGCCCGCTCAGGCACTCGGCGATCTCCAGCTCCGTCAACGGCTGCGGTGCCATGGTATTGCCCTCCTCCGCGTGGGGTGTGCCGCTCGGCGCCAGCCTAAGCGCTCCGCTGGAGGTGCCGCGCGCTGCTCCGGCGAGCGCCTGCCGCACCGTCATGGCCGGTCACACCCACGCGCGGAGCCGTCCCGCGCCCCTTCGGGGCGCCGCCGAACCGCGGCGGAGTTCACCCGACCCGCCTAGTACTCCAGTCTGGTTTCGCGATCTAGGTGCTGGATGGTTCGTTGAGGCGTCGTCGGTAGTGGCTGCGTCGGGCTGTTGCCTGGTGGTGTCTGCGCCAGTTGGCCAGTGCAGCAGCCTGGCCGCGGACGTGGCTGGTGGGGCGAAGAGGGCGGCGAGTAGGGGCCGGATCTCCGGAACGGTGAACGTGATCGGGGCGTGGCTTCGGACGGGGTGGTGTGGGTTGGCGGGCCGGTTGGGGCTGGCGCTGGCGGCGAGAGCGGCCAGGAAGGCCAGGGCGAGCATGGCGAGCGTGACGTGCCGGTGCCACGCGGTCCAGTTCCTGACCTGGTAGTGGTCGAGTCCGACCTGGCTCTTGGCGGCCTGGAAGCACTCTTCGATGCTCCAGCGGACACCGGCGACGCGGATCAGCTCCGACAGCGGCACCGCAGCCGGGGACCAGCGCCGGTAGAAGGCGAGTCAGCGGTGGCCGGGTTGCGGCGGATGAGCAGGTGGCGGCGGCTGTCGGCGCCGGTCTGCGCCCAGGCCCAGTCGTAGTAGCGCGGGCCCTTCGCGCCCACTCCGGCGCTCTGGCGGTGCCAGGCGGTATCGGGCAGGCGGCCGGCGAGGTGATCCGCGCGGACAGGCGTGCGGCCATGGTTGATCCGGAACCGGGTGGAGCAGGCGACGGCCATCACGTAGCCGACGCCTCTGGCCTCCAGGTGGCGCGTAGGCGCGGGTCCTGGCCGTAGGCCTCGTCGCCGGTCACCCACGATGCGGTGATGCCGGCGTCCCGCGCCGCGCTGATCATCTCCGTGGCCAGGCGGGGCTTGGTCTGGAAGTGGACCTCGTCGGGTATCCCGGCCGCCCGGCGGCGCTCGTCATCGGCGCACCAGGAGTGCTCGGGCAGGTAGAGCCGGCGGTCGATCAGTGCCCGCCCGCGGTCGGTGGCGTAGGCGAGGAACACGCCGATCTGGCTGTTCTCGACGCGTCCTGCGCTGCCGGTGTACTGCCGTTGCACTCCTGCCGATGCCCGGCCCTTCTTCACAAAGCCGGTCTCGTCCACGATCAGGAAGCCGCCGTCGGTACCAAGATGGTCGACGGTGTAGCTGCGCAGGTCGTCGCGAACGGCATCTACGCCCCAGCGGGCGTAGCGCAGCAGGCGCTGCATCGGCCTGGGCCAAGCCGGCCTGCTCGGCCAGGCGCCAGCAGTTTTCCGTTCGGTGCTCGACAGCAGCCCGAGCAGATAGTCACGGGCACTCGCCCGGGGCTCCACCTGCCCGAGCCGGCCCGCGCTCCGGGCCATGACCTGGTCGATCGTCACCCGCCAGCGGGCAGGGTCTACGCTGTGGCCCGCGGCCACCGCACGATCTTCAGGAGTCCACACAACCCCCGATGATCACGCGGTGACCGCACCCGCTCCCGCCCGAGGTCGACCCAAGATCGCGAAACCCATGCGCGGCCGTGGGGGGCGTCTTCACTGCGCAGAGAGTCGGCAGATGGCGAGGGCCAAGGCGACGCCGGCGCGTGTGGTGCGCGGTCAGCTCCAGTCGGTGCAGTGGAGGTTCTCGTTCTCCCAGGAGCACAGCCTCACCATGACGTTGCGCAGCGGGTCGAAGGTGGTCATGTTGCGTTCGAGGTCCTGGGACTGGCCGTTTGCCGCGAGGAGAACGGGGTCCGGATGGAGGATGCGCTGCTCCCACTGCCCGTCCACGAACACTTCGTAGGAGACGTGGAGCTGCGAGTAGGACGGCACCTCCGGATAGTCCTCCAGGGTGAAGCCGAGGTACGCCTGGTTGGTTCCGGTCCACGTGATGACACCGCTGCCCGTCCGTAGTCGGTCGAGATGTCCACGGTGCGCCACCCGTCGGCGTGGGCGGTGCCGACGCCCAGCAGCACGGCGGCCAGGGTGACGGCCACGACGACGGCGGTGCGTAATGTTCGCACCATGAGCTTCCTTTCTGGAGGATCGGCTGATCCTGTGGACTCGATAAGGATGTTATGCGCACACAGTAAGGGGCAGTGGGCAGGTGTTCCCCCTGCGTCGAACCGCATCACGCGTGTCACGGCACCGGGCCGGGCGCCGTGCCGCACCCGCGGTGGGCCGAAAGACGCTCGAACGGCCCATGGTCGCGTGGCTCTAGGGTTCGATTCCTTCGGCGGGCTCACCCGACAGGTCAGGTCAGACACGATCTGACCAGACCTTTCGCTGGTGCCCGGACCCGGCCGGCGGGGAAGGCGACGATCCTCGTGCTCGATATGTCTCAGATGCGAGTCAACGGTGGAAGACTGGGGCAGGATGACAATCGGTCAGCAGGTGATTGCCGAACGCGATGTCAATCGCTCGCCGAAAGGACTCAGCCCATGCACAGACGTCTGTGGCGCGGACTCGTCGTCCCCCTCACCGCCACGGCCATGTTCGGTTTGATGAACGCCGGATCGACCGCGGTGGCCGTCGACCAGACCATCAGCCAGGGCGTGACGCTCACCGTGCCCGGCGGCTTCGTCGCCGAGTTCTGCGCGACCGGTGAGGTCAGCCAGTGCGTCACCCTCGTCACCGGCCCGTCGACGGTGTCCGGCACGCTCACCGTCAGCGTGTCGACCCCCGACATCGACGCGGACGTCGACGTGGCCCCCTGCGGCACCGCGGGTGTCGTGGTCGCTGTGACCGGCGCGACCGAGGGCGGCTCCATCGCCGCGAACTTCACCGGCACCGTGGACGCCGTCGGCGCCCCGCCGCAGGCCGTGGACGAGACGGTGCAGGTCGACGCGCCGAGCGAGAGCGACACGCTCACGGCATCGCTCTGTCTCCAGCGCGGCTAGCACTTGACGACGCCTCAACGAACCATCCAGCACTAGATCGCGAAACCAGACTGGAGTACTAGGACGGGGTGGAGGTCGTCGCCTGCGGGAGCGGCTCGGTGGGGTGGGCCGCCGCCTCGGCGAGCCAGCCGCGCAGCACTTGGTGGACGGCCTCGGCGCCGACCAGCTCGGCGTCGGGCGCGGAGAGCGCGAGGGGCGACATCAGGAAGGCGCGGCTCTGCTCGCCGCCGAGGCCGCCGTGCGAGCCGGCCTGGTCCTCGAAGGCATGCACCTCGCCGGTGTCCGGGTCGAGGGCGGAGTTCACCATGATGTCGGCGGCGTGCGGGAAGCCGGCGGTGCGCCGGACGGTTTCGGCCGCGCCGGGGCCAAAGGGTGCGAGCGGGTCGGCGCCGAGCACCTCACCGGTGGCGAGCCGGTGCTCGGCGCCGCCCGCGCCGAGCACCACGGGCCCGTGCCGCTCGCTGCGCACCAGCAGGAAGCCGATGCCCGGGTGGTCGGCCAGGGCGCGCAGCAGCCCCGGGTAGCGGGCGGTGATCGCCTCGGCCGAGGCCCGGCCGACGAGGTCGGGGAAGGAGATCAGGCCCAGGTTCCCCGAGCCGAGCACGATGGGCGCCCCGCGCCCGCGCGCCGGGCCGCCCGGCGGCTCTGGCGACTCCTCAGGACGGTGCAGCGCGGCGCGCGCCGCGCCGCGCGCCTCGGCGCCCGCCGGCTCGCGTTCCCCCGAGAGGCAGGGTCGACCGCCGGCCTGGCGTGGCACGAGGGGCCGGCCGCAGCCGGCCCGCACCAGCTCCTCGAGCGTGACGCCGAACCTGGACCTGAAGGTCTCGCCCTGGCTCTGCCCGTGGTCGGAGAGCAGCACCAGGTGGTAGGGGCGCGGCGCGTACCTGATGGCCTGGGCTATCGCGGCCACGCACCGGTCGGTCCTGGCCAGCACCTGCCGGGCGTCCCGGCCGCGCGGGCCCGAGTGGTGGGCGACCTCGTCGTAGGCGACGAGATCGGCGTAGACGGCGGTGCGCCCGTTGAGTATGTCGCCGGCGACGGCGGCGGTAACCACGTCCCGCTGGACGACCGTGGCGAAGGCCCTGATCAGCGGGTAGAGGCCGCCCCTGCTGACCCGGGGGCGGTCGCCGCGCAGCCGGGCGCCGAGCGACTGGCAGACCTCGCGCACCAGCTCGGCCACGAAGGAGAGCGCGGTGCGGGCGGCGTGCGCCGGGTCGGAGAAGTAGGCGAAGTAGCCGGCGCGTGAGCGCTGGCCACGCCCGCGCCTGGCCACCGAGAGCACCAGCGCCACCTGGTCGGCGCCGCCGCTGAACAGGTTGCCCCGGCTCGCGCCGTCGTGGGCGAGCAGCCCGGGATGCCCGCTGCGCGCGGTGGCGCGGCGCTGGAGCTCGGCGGCACTCGACGGCCGGTTGCTGATGATCACCTCGCCGGTGTCCTTCTCGTACCAGCGGAAGGCGGGTACGTCCTCATTGCTGCCGTGCAGGATGGCGAGCTGGGAGGCGCCCGTCTGGCTCGACCAGTCGGTGCGCCAGGGCGTGAGCCGGTGGGTGGTGCCGCACATGGCGGCGAGCGTCGGCATCAGGGGCCGCTCGCCGTCGACGGCCTCGCACAGCAGCTCGTAGCCGACGCCGTCGAGCTGGAGGAAGACCGTACCGGGGGTGCGCGACGGGGGCGCGGGCTCGCCCCGGGTGGCGCGCCAGCCGGCGAGCCGGCGCATCCTGCGGCGCTGCGCGCCGGTGTCGCGGATGGCGAGCAGGGTGCTGGTGCCGGAGGAGGCGACGGACATCACGGCGGCCACCACGGCGGCGACTGCGGGGCTGGCGGCGCCGCGCCCGTCGGGTATCGCGCTCAGCGCGAGCAGCAGCAGCGAGCCGTTGAGCAGGAAGACCAGCAGGCCGAGCACGAGCGCGGGCACCAGCAGCATGGCGCGCACCAGCCAGGGCCAGACCAGCGCGTTGAGCAGGCCGAAGAATCCGGCGCCGAGGGCGGCGGTGAGGCCGAGCCTGGTCAGGCTCCCGCCGTCGGCCGACTGGAGCCGGAAGCCGGGGAGCAGCAGTGCGAGCAGCACCATCGTGAGCGTGCTGACCGCCCACACCGCGAGCACGCGCAACAGCGCGGCGCCCGCGCGCCAGGCCGTGACCGGCATCACTCCTCCTCGCGTGGGGACTCGACGGCAGTCCTCACCATTCTCCCTGCCCCGCCAAATCGTCCCCTGCCGTCCCCTTCGCCCCACGGGCCACTCGGCCCGTCCACCGATCGCGGGGACAGCGGGCCCGCGGTACCCGACACGTCTCTCGGCGACGCGGGCCGCCCCGCTGGTCGCCCCACCGCGGATCCGTCGACGCGGCTCCGGCCCCGCGCGGCGGGCTGGCATGCTGGAAGGGGACGGCCGTCCGATGAGTGTCCGGCGGCCGGGAGGAGTTCCTGATGCCGGTGGAGATCACCTGGTGGGGCCACGCCACCGCGACGGTGCGGGACTCCGGGACGACGGTGCTGACCGACCCGGTGCTCACGCTGCGCTGCGCCCACCTGTGGCGGCGCCGTGGCGCCCTGCCGTCGCCGGCCGCGCACCACCCGGACGTGGTGCTCGTCTCCCACCTGCACGCCGACCACCTGCACCTGCGCTCGCTCTTCCGGGTCGGCGCCGGCGCGCTGCTTGTGCTGCCGCGCGGCGCGCTGCGCGCGGTGCCGCGCCTGCGGCGGCTCGCCGCGAGGCTCGAGGTGTGTGAGATGACGCCGGGGGACAGAGTCTCGGTGGGCGGGTTGGCGGTGCGCGCGGTGCCGGCCGCGCACGACGGGCGGCGGCTGCCGTTCCTCCCGCACCGGGTCCAACCGCTCGGCTATGTGTTGGAGGGGGAGGCGAAGACGTACTACGCGGGCGACACCGACCTGTACGAGGCCATGGCCAGGGAGACGGGTCCGATCGACACGGCGCTGCTGCCGGTGGGCGGCTGGGGGCCACGCCTCGGGCACGGCCATCTGAACGCGGAGCGCGCCGCAGAGGCGCTGGTCGCGCTGCGCCCGCACAGCGCCGTGCCGGTGCACTACGGCACGTTCTGGCCGGTGGGCATGGCGGCCGTGCGGGCGTGGGAGTTCCACTCCCCAGGGGACGAGTTCGTGCGGCACGCGGCGCGGCTCGCGCCCGACGTGCGGGTGCACCGGCTCGGCCACGGCGAGAGCGTGCGTCTCGCGGTGACCGGCCGATGACCCCGATAGCCGCGACGGCCGCCGCCACCGAGGCCGTCTCCACCAACCCGGCGCCGCAGGTCGTCGGCTACCCCTCGCTGTTCCTGCTCGTGCTGCTCGGCGCGCTGGTGCCGATCGTGCCCACCGGCGCGCTCGTCAGCTCGGCCGCCGCCGTGGCCCTGCACCACCCGCGGCCGGCGCTGCCGACGCTGCTGGTGTTCCTGCTGGCGACGGCGGCCGCCTTCCTCGGCGACGCGCTGCTGTACTGGCTCGGCCGGCGCGGCGTGCGCTCGCGAGGCGGATCGCGCTGGCTCGACCGGATGCACCAGCAGGTGGCGCCCGAGCGCCTGGCCAGGGCCCGGGCGCGGCTCGCGGCCGGCAGCATCACGGTGTTGCTCGTGTCGCGCCTGGTCCCGGCCGGCCGGATCCCAGTGATGCTGGCCTGCCTGCTGGCCAGGATGCCGATGCGCGCCTACCTGCGGGCCGACCTGCCGGCGGCGCTGGCCTGGGCGGCCACCTACCAGCTGCTCGGCATGCTGGGCGGGGCGCTCTTCCCGCACCCCTGGCAGGGTGTGCTCGCGGCGCTGGCCCTGACGCTGCTGATGGCCGCCGCGCCGCCTGTCTGGCGCCGGCTGCGGCGCCACCCGCGCGAGCGCCGTGACCGCCGCGACCGCCGCCGCGCCGGCGACCCGGCGCCGGCCAAGTTCAACTAGCCCCCGTCGGCTCCGTCAGGACCCGGGAGCCGCCGACCGGCAGGTCCCACAGGTCGTCAGGACGGCGGCCGGCCCTCCGCCAGGCCGCGCGCACCCTGGTCAGCGGTTCGAGCGGCGGCTCGGCCGAGAGCGCGAAGGCGGCCCAGTGCATCGGCGCCATCCGGGCCGCGCCCACGTCGTGGCAGGCGCGGACCGCCTCCTCCGGGTCGGTGTGCACCGACCGCAGCAGCCAGGGCGGGGCGTAGGCGCCGATCGGCAGCAGCGCCACGTCGATGCCGGGGAAGCGGGCTCCGATCTCCGCGAACCAGTGCCCGTAGCCGGTGTCCCCGGCGAAGTAGATCCGGCGCCCCGCCGGGTCGGTGAGCAGCCAACCGCCCCACAGCGTGCGGCAGGTGTCGGTCAGGGTCCGCTTGGACCAGTGGTGGGCCGGCACGAAGTCGAGACGGACGGCGCCGCCGGGCGCGGGCAGTTCGGCGGCCTCCCACCAGTCGAGCTCGGTGGTCCTGCGGAAGCCGCGGCGCCGGCACCAGGCGCCGAGCCCGGCCGGCACGAACAGCGCCGTCTCGCGCGGCAGCCTCTTCAGGGTGGGCGCGTCGAGGTGGTCGTAGTGGTTGTGCGAGATCAGCACGGCGTCGATCGGCGGCAGGTCCTCCCAGGCCACGCCGACGGGGGTGAGTCGGGGCGGGGTGGCCAGGATCCGGCGTGACCAGACGGGGTCGGTCAGCACCGTGAGGCCGCCGATCCTGATGACCCAGCTCGCGTGCCCGGCCCAGGTCAGCGCGACGGTGCGGGCGTCGGCCGCGGGCAACGGCGCGGGCCGGTACGGCAGCGCGCTCGCCTCGCGCAGCGCGGCGGCCGAGGGCCGCAGGGCGCCGTGCCGCAGGGCGCGGGCGAACGGCCACAGTCCGGGCAGCGGCGCCGTGAGCCGGTCGGCGAAGCCACGCGGCCAGGCGCGGCGCTCGAACAGGGGCCGGGGCTCGGCCGGTGCGGGCCGGTCGGCTCCGGCGGAGTGCTCGGTCCGTTCCGTCATAAGGACCAGATGAGCACGCGGCTCGCGCCCGGCAATCCAGCGCGCCGGAGCGCTGGCCCATGCCGGTGAACTTGTCCGCACCTCGGAATAATCTTGCTCGACAGGCGAGACGCCGGGCAGCATTCCG
Source organism: Streptomyces sp. 8K308 (assembly GCF_004348315.1). Lineage (GTDB taxonomy): Bacteria > Actinomycetota > Actinomycetes > Streptomycetales > Streptomycetaceae > Streptomyces. Next base: position 15,606 of record NZ_SMKC01000139.1, read on the forward strand.
TCATGCCGGAAGCCGTTTACCCCCATGGACACCACGAGTCGGTGCTGCGGTCACACCGCTGGCGCACCGCGGAGAACTCGGCCGCCTATCTGCTGCCCGAGCTGAGCCGGGGCCTCTCGCTCCTCGACGTCGGCTGTGGCCCCGGCACCATCACCGCCGACCTGGCGGCCAAGGTCGCCCCCGGCCAGGTGACCGCCGTCGACCAGGCGGCGGACATCCTCTCGACCGCACGCGCCGAGGCCGAGTCCCGCGGCCTGGACAACGTGCGGTTCGCCACGGCGGACGTGCACGCCCTCGACTTCCCCGACGACTCCTTCGACGTGGTCCACGCCCACCAGGTCCTGCAGCACGTCACCGACCCGGTGCGGGCGCTGCGCGAGCTGCGGCGGGTCTGCCGGCCGGGCGGCGTCGTCGCCGTCCGGGACGTCGACTACGCGTCGATGACGTGGTTCCCCGAGGCGCCGGGGCTCACGAACTGGCTCGACCTCTACGACCGGGTCGCGCGGGCCAACGGCGGCGAGCCGGACGCCGGACGTCGCCTCCTGTCCTGGGCCCGCGCCGCTGGCTTCACGGACGTCCGCGCCTCGGCCACCGCCTGGTGCTTCGCCTCGCCGGCGGACCGCGCCTGGTGGTGCGGTCTGTGGGCCGATCGCACGGTCTCGTCGGCGTTCGCCGAGCTGGCGGTCGCGGGCGGGCACGCGACCGAGGCCGAACTCGCCGAAATCGCCGCGGCGTGGCGCGCCTTCGCCGCGACCGAGGACGGCTGGTTCACCAGCCTCCACGGCGAGCTCCTCTGCCGCGCCTGACGCACGACCGGTGGGGTTTTCCCC